>NZ_JBHRYU010000039.1:0-88192 GCF_042649185.1 Cohnella sp. GCM10012308 | reverse complement strand
AGTCGCCATCGACCAAAAACGCAAACGGGACGAAGCAGGAAACTCCCCTGCTTCGTCCCGTTTGGCTATTTCGGCTTCATTTCAGCTTTTTGCTTCAACTTCAAAGGGCTTTTGGGACAGCCCCTTTTAACGTTTTTCTGCGGGCATGATTTTTGACCCACAAATTGACTTACAAAATTGCAAGGTACATGTAAGGAAAATCGATAGCTCGGGTCAGCCTCTCCGGATAAGATTGGAACAAACGAAATTACAATTCAAAGAGGAGAATCCGGATGAGGCTGTTTGAATGGTTGCTTTTTTTGTCAAACATCGGCTTGTTTGCATTATCGGTCCGATTAAAAAAGGGACGGCGCAAAGTTCCGTTATTCGCTGCGAGCGGCGTCGCCGCGCTTTTCATGGTCATTCATTTGACCGTGGAAGGCTACAGAGTC
The DNA here is from genome assembly GCF_042649185.1 of Cohnella sp. GCM10012308. Taxonomy (NCBI): domain Bacteria; kingdom Bacillati; phylum Bacillota; class Bacilli; order Caryophanales; family Paenibacillaceae; genus Cohnella; species Cohnella sp. GCM10012308. Next base: position 87,761 of record NZ_JBHRYU010000039.1, on the reverse strand, counting down.
CAGTTGATTTTCCCCTATTGCTTAACAGCCGTTTGTTTCGTCACTTCAGGTTATTTCTATTTTAAAAAAAACGGCTCAACAAACATCCCGCGGTTCGTGTCGGTTTCCGGTTATACTGCTGCAGCGATCATGCTGGTCGTCACAGCGGGTCTCTTATATGTCTTCCCTGTATTTAAACTGCCAGAGCCGACAGGCGAGTATAAAGTAGGGACGCAAACGTTCCATCTCGTAGATACAAGAAGGGACGAGATTTACGACAAAGCCGGAGATCGCAAGAGAGAATTGATGGTCCATGTATGGTATCCAGCTCAAGCCGGCAACGGCGAGTACGATCCCTTTATTCAAGATCCACGGATATTACCTTATATGGCCGCGAACTATGGACTCCCCGGATTTACTTTTCAACATCTGAAATACGTAGCCAGTCATGCCTACTCGGAAGCTGAAGTCTCTTCGGCACAGCCTTCATACCCGCTGCTCCTTGGGAATCCCGGCTTTGGCTCTTCCCGGTTCCTCCATACGTCGCAAGCCGAAAATCTTGCGAGCCACGGATATATCGTGGCAGTGATTGACCACACCTACAACACATTCGCGACCGAGTTCCCGGACGGTCGAATCACGACGAGCACGACAAACGGCTTATTCTCTTCCAACCATGATTATCGAACGGAAAGCGGCAATCGCGATAAGCTGGGAAAAGTATTAACCGACGATGCGACGTTTGTGCTGGACCAATTCGAACGTATCCAATCGGGTGAGATTTCCAGTCTCCTCAAAGGGAAAATCGATCTCGGCCATGTCGGGACGTTCGGTCATTCGATCGGCGGCGCGACGGCCTTTGACGCTGCTTACGATCCGCGAATCGCGGTTGGCGTAGACTTGGACGGAGCGTTGTATCGACTGCGCGACAGAGAGGGGCTGCAAAAGCCGTTTTTGTTCATGAACTCGGAGAGTGAATTCGCAAGATTAAAGATGGCGATGGATAACCACGTCTATACGGATGCAGAGCTAAAACGCATAGGCAACTCGCGAGCGTGGATGGAACAAGTAACGGCAGACAAAAAGCGGGAGCTTGATCGAATGCGCGATACGGCTGCAGCAGGCGGACAATTAATTTATATCGACAATACGGAGCATTTGAATTTTACCGACGTCGCGTTCATTTCTCCTGTATTCAAATGGCTGGGCGTTACAGGAAAGGTCGACTCCGGAAGAGCGAATGCCATTATCAATGCCTATATGCTTGATTTCTTCGATCTGTATCTTAAAAACAAAGGCGGGAGCTTATTAAGGGGGCCCCAGAGCCGCTATCCGGAGGTAAGGATCGCAACCACATCATTGGTATTTATGAGTCATATTAAATATTTTAATGAGTCATATATAAAATATATGTTATAATTATGACGCATTATATAGGAGGGGGTTGTGAAATGAGGATTGGACTTAGCGGAACAGGCAGAATCGGCAGACTTGTAATTCGAAGGTTGATTAATCAAGCGCCACGGAATGCGGAGCTTGTCGCGATCAATTCCACCGGGACCTTAGAAGCGCTGGCACACATGCTAAAGTATGATACCGTGCACGGCACCTGGGATGCAGACATCCTCATTGTAGATGGCAAACTGATGATCAATGGCCGGAAGATCGCGATCGTGTGCGAAAAGGATCCGGAAAAACTGCCATGGCGAGCGTTGGGCGTAAGTCTGGCCATCGACGCGACAGGACGCTTCAACAACCGCGCCGATGCGTCCAAGCATCTGACCGCCGGCGCAAAACGAGTCCTGTTGACGGCGCCGGCAGACCAATCAGACTTCACTATGCTGATGGGCGTCAATGAACGCCATTATGATCCCGAACGGCATCGCGTGCTGTCGGCTGCGTCATGCACGACGAACTGTCTGGCGCCGGTCTTGCATGTGCTCGATCAAGCCTTCGGCATCGAAAAAGGATGGATGTCCACGGTCCATGCGTATACGAACGACCAGAATCACCTGGATAATCCGCACAAGGATTTGCGACGGGCACGTTCTTGTACGAGTTCGATCATTCCTACGAGTACGGGCGTCGGCAAAGCGTTAAGAAAAATTTTGCCGCATCTTGCCGACCGGATTCAAGGCATATCCATTCGCGTTCCGGTGCAAGACGTATCTTTGCTTGATGTCGTGCTTCAGTTGCGGATAAAAGCAGAACCATCGGAAATACGTGATATATTCGTTCGCGCAGCCGAGGGCGAACACCGCGGCATCCTTGCATACAACGATCTTCCGCTCGTGTCTTCCGATTACATAGGCAACGCGCATTCGGCGATCATCGACGGATTGAGCTTGCAGACGCGTGAAAATGAGTTGAAGCTGCTCGTTTGGTACGACAACGAATGGGGTTACGCATCTCGCGTCGTGGATGCTGCCATTCTGATCGCGGGGGCAGAGAATGATAGGCCCGCGATGCTCGAATAGAAGCAGGCGACCTGCGAAAATTTCATTTGCGCGAAAGGCTTCAAAAGAGGGTTTTCGCCTGACAACGACCGCAAACCGCGTTCAGAAGAACGTGGTTTTTTGTGGTATTTTGATCATGAATCTTTAAAATGAACACGTTTTCTTTAGTTTATCTGTTTTTGAAAGTGTTTTCATTCACTATTCTAATAGATGACTTCACATAAGAGTCCAAGGACAAGGAGGAAAATCATTGAAAAAGTTGGCCCGAAAAAAGAAGTTGTCCAAGGTTACCACGGCAGTCGTAACCACAGCTTTGCTGGTGTCCAGCCTGCAATTCGCCCAGAAGGCGCAGGCTGGGGATACCTGGCCGTTCAAGGACGACAGCGCGCAAGGCGCCAACCAGCCGAGCATTCACGGCTACACCAGCAACCAGATCGCGAACTGGAGTCCGTCGACCGATCCGTACGCGGAGATGCTGCGATCCCGGGTGCCGCTGCAGACGCGAATCGCGCCGCTTGCCGCGACACAGGCGAATCCGGCCTTGAACCCGAACGCGAAAATGATTACGGTCGCGGGCGATTATGGCAACGCCTTCATCGAGAACGCCCCGTACACGAATAAATTCGCGCAATATCATTTCAGCTTCTGGCAGTATACGGATTTCTATTCCTACTGGCACGGTACGGCGACGGCTTATACGCCACCCGAATATTATGATGCGACGGCGCAGGCCGATTGGACGCAGAAATGGTTCGAATTTGGAATTCTGAATATTCCGAATCCGACCTATACGGATGCGGCGCATAAAAACGGCGTCATGTCTCTTGCCGGCATTTTCTTCTCGAACAACGACCGCGGGCAGCAAACCTACAAGCAAATGCTCATCAAGGACGAGCAGGGCAACTTCCCCGTCGCCGCCAAGCTGATCGAGATGGCGCGCTACTATGGCTACGACGGCTACTTTTTTAATCAGGAAGAATCGGGTCCGAACGTCGCGACGGCCGATATCCCGACCTACGTCGCATTCTTGAAGGTGCTGCAGCAGAGCGGACTGTATGTCCAGTGGTACGATTCGTTGACGACGAACAACGGCGCTACTACCTATTCGAGAACGTTCAACAACAACAATATATCGTTTTTGGTGGACCAGACGACCAAGGAGCCGGTAACGAACTCGTTCTTCTTCGATTATGGAGTGAACAATACCCTGCTGAATAGCGCCAAAACATACTTAAGCAATCTTAATACGACGCTGGGAACAGATTACGACATATACGACGTAGGGTATGCAGGCATCGAGGCTGGCGGGAATCGCTTTACTGCCACGAACGGCACGCATCTAAGCAACAAGCTTGTCGGGGGCATACCGGGAGAAAGCTTGGCGATGCTTGGCGCGGATTTCGTCCATGCCGGTCTAGACGAGGACATGGGACAAGCGTATCCGGTATCCCGAAGGTCCGAGAACGATTACCAGTGGATGACCTTCCTTAGAGAACAGCTGTGGTGGTCGGGACCGAACGTGAATCCCGTGAATACGGCCAAATCCGCAACGAATACGGTCTCGGACGTGTATGCGGACAACCGTTACTGGCCGGGCGTCGCATCCGCGATTACGGAACGGTCCGTGATCGCCGGCAACAATTTCTACTCCAGCTTCAATACGGGCCATGGGCTGAACTACTACGTGAACGGAGACGTATCCAACGAAGACGAATGGTCGAACATGAGCCTTCAGGACATCCCGGTCACCTGGGAATGGTGGGAGGATACGACGGGCAGCCGCCTGGCCGTTGATTACGACTACGGTCCGGAGTTTAAGACGAGCGCGACCCGCTTCAAGTATACGCCGGTCGGCGGATACAGCGGCGGCAGCTCGCTTGTGGTCAGCGGTGCGCTTGACGCGGACAACTTTCTGCGTCTCTACAAGACGGACTTAAGCGTCAACGCGAATACGAAAGTATCGCTTACTTACGACAAGTCCTCCGCGGACGACAGCTCCGTCATGTCGCTCGGTCTCGTCTTTGCGGACGATCCGACGAATATGGTGAAGGTGCCGCTGGCAGGCAGCGGAAAGCAGACGCAAGGCTGGACGACCGCTCAGCTTGATCTCGGCAGCTACGCGGGCAAATCCATCGCGGCGATGGGACTCGTATTCGCGCCAGGCCAAGGCTCGTCGATCTCGGATTATCAGGTCAACGTCGGTCAGCTCCGTTACTACGACGGCTCGGCTGAGACGCCTGCCGCGCCGACGGGACTCGCGATCGCCGACGCCTTCGCGGACACCAATGAAATGAACGTCCAATGGAGCATGGATGCCGACTATACGAAAATCAAGCAATACAACGTGTACGTTAACGATGTATTCGTGGGCGGCAAGTATGACGATCGCTTCTATATTAAGGACCTGCCTGCCAAGTCCGGTACAATCAAGGTAGCGGCGGTAGGCGCCGACGGCGTCGAAGGTCCGGCAGCGCAAATGAATTATGATCTGAACGCGACAGTATCCGGCATCTCCGTCAGCCAAGCCGACAACGGGGATATGACCGTCCATTGGAGCGACCCGCAGGGCGCTGCGGGCCCCGTGAATCTGGATATCCGCTCGGTGAACTGGATTACGACCGAAGCGCCTGTCTCGCAGCAGATCCAGGCAGAGGCTGGCTCTACCAGCGCCGTAATTCCGGGTCTGCCGATTAACGGCGACGACTATAAGCTGACGATTACGATCGGCAGCGGCAAACCCGTGACCGTGAGCGGCACATTCGTGGACAAGACGATATTGCCTTATGCGGAGAAGTGGTCGTGGAACGGCAATACGCTGAGCCTCCCGATGCCGAACACGCGGGATTGGCGATATATGTACGTCTACCAGGATGGAACGCCCAAGTCGTTTGCCGTTACTTATCTCTCGGGCGCATCCGCCAACAAGCCGATGATTATTCGCGGACGCACGACGAAGGCAAGCCTGAGCTTCGCCTCCACGGCGCAAGTCGTTTCTGTCGTCATGGAGGATTATGCAGGCAATACGTCCGAGCCGCTGTACCTCAGAGGTCTACAGACGATCACGCTCGATGCGAACGGCGGACAATCGTCCACCGCAGCGGTGCAAGGCGTATTGAATACGACCTTGACCGAACCGACTGGCGTGACGCGAGCCGGCTACGAGCTGGAGGGATGGTACAACAACGGGATCAAATGGAACTTTGCGTCCGACAAGGTTGCCGGGGACATGACGCTACAGGCCAAATGGAGCCTGCTGCCTCCGACAGACGAATGGATCGACCCGGCATTCGTTCAGGATCTGCCGGCGGCGCGCGATGCGGCGCTAGGCGAAGAGACGACGCTGTACGTCCAGGCTAACGGAGACATCGAGACGATCCGCTGGGAATCGAAGCTGCCGGACGAGGACGAGTGGCAGACGATTCAGAGCTCGACTTCGCCGGTCTATACCTTCACGCCGCAAGCGTCCGACGACGGCAAGCTTTACCGCGTCGTGCTCGTCGGGAAGGGAGAAGAAAATCCGGTCACGCGGACCGGCGGCGAGCTTAAATTGACGGTTCAACCGGTCGTGCCCGCACCGACGATCCCGACTGTATCCGCCAGCGCAAATCCGGCAATCGTCGGTCAAAGCGTGACGTTTACGTCGGTCTCCTCCGCAGTGTATGGAGACTTGAGCTATCAATGGTACAAGGATGGGGCGCCGATCGAAGGCGCTGCTGCGGACTCGTATACGAAAAATGCGGTCACGATGGGAGATGCGGGCAACTACAAAGTATCGGTGACAAATACCGTGTATCTGAACGGCAGAGCGTATACGTCGTCCGCTGACAGCCAGGAGCTGGTCTTTGCAGTGAACGTCGCCGGCGGACCCGTAACGCCTCCAGCCGATACGCCGGCGACGAATACGCCCGAGCCCCCTGCATCGGGCAAGACCGCGCTTAAGCCGGAGCAATTGAAGGCAGAGCCTCAGAACGGCTCGATAACGATCCAGTTGGAAGACAGCGTGACCGTAGTCGATCTGCCGATCGCAGCCGACGAATATATCGGCAATAACAAGCTGGTTCTTCGTACCGGCAGCTTGCAAATGACATTGTCGTCGGCGCAGCTCAAGCAGCTGAAGTCAGGCGCGACCGAATGGCAGCTTGCCGACGGTACGTTCCGCTTGTCGATTGACGCTAAGCCAGCCGACACGACCGGCATCAAGACCGGAGCAGGTGTCAGCGTCAAGGGAAAGAGCGTGCAATTTAGCCTGAGCATTGCGGATGCCAAGGGCAATCTGCAAGCGTCCGCCCCGATTTCGGAGCCCGTCGTTATGAGCTGGGAAGTGGAATCCGGCTTCGATCCCGATCTCTTGGGCGTGTACCAAGTCGATGCCGACGGCACATTGCATTATCTCGGCGGAGAGGTGAAGGAGAGCCGGTTAACTGCGGAGCTGCCGCGCGACGGCGTTTATATGCTGCTTGAATACAACAAAACGTTCAGCGACATTCCTGCCGGCTATTGGGCGGAGAATACGATCCGCAAGCTGTCCGCCAAGCATCTGATCGACGGCGTCTCGGAGACTTCGTTCGATCCTTCGCGCCGGATTACCCGCGCCGAATTCGTAAAGCTGATGGCAAGCGTACTGAAGCTGTCCGATAACGGCGATCAGACATTCGAGGATGTAGCTCCGGATGCCTGGTATGCAGGCTACGTGAGCGCCATGGTCAAGGCGGGCATCATTAACGGAAGAAGCGACAACCGCTTTGAACCGAACGCGCAAATCAGCAGAGAAGAGATTGTCACGATTCTGATGAGAGCCTATGCCTTAATAAACGGCCAATCGCAGCCTGCAACGACTTCGAGCTATGCCGATCAGGGCGATATCTCGGCTTGGGCGGCTGACAGCGTCAGCCAGGCAACCGCGCTCGGGCTCGTGCAAGGCCGCAGCGGGGACCGGTTCGCGCCAAAGGCTGCGGCAACCCGTGCGGAAGCAGCGCAATTTATTCTGAATTACATTAAATAAGGCTGCGCCAAAAGTCGGCCGCCTGCAGCTGGAAGAGGATCTTCCGGAAGCAGGCGGCTTTTTTTATTTGGAAAAATAAAGCATGCTCTCTCCGCGCTTAATCGTAAGTGTCGAACAAGCTGCGGACGACGAGTCGTTCGCGGACCAGGACCCGAACACATCAAGATATACGAAGTGGCGGACCGGGTCGGCCTTCAGACACAAGCTTACTTCACGTTTTTGTTCAAAAAGCAGGTCGGCTGCACGCCGCAGGAGTATCGCGACCACAGATACGACTCGCACGAAGGCTGAGCCGAGCCGATATCGGCGCATCGGTACGCCGAACGGCGCAATTGTACCTATTTTTAATGCAGGAAGGCATAGATAATGGATCTAGCTCAAAGTGAAAGCGCTACCATTTATTCGGTTTATAGGCGCTTTTTTTCTCTAGAGCGAGTCTTCCTGGAAAAGGAGGGATGCGGCGGAGAAAACGGTATGTAGCTGCTAAGCGGCCGCAGGGAAATCAACGCACCCTTCAGCGGTCTGTTCGTGGCTTCACGATCCAAAACAATGGGAGATGATGTTCGTCATGTTCAAGCCTTTCATTAAGCTTCGCTTTCTCTTGCTGAGCTTTGTCATTCTCGCGGCGCAAGCGGGAATCGCGATTCCGCAAGCGCAAGTCGCCAGCGCGGCCATCAATGGACTCGGTCAGAAGCCTTACATGGGCTGGAGCAGCTACAGCATGCAGGTTTATTCGGGCAGCACGCCCTTTATCACGGCAGCCCAGATCAAGGCGCAGTCGGATGCCATGCATACTACGCTGCAGTCCCACGGCTACGAATACATTAACATCGACGCGGGCTGGAACGGAAGCATGGACGGGTACGGCCGGCCGATCCCCAGCACGACGCTATACCCGAACGGCTTCCAGGATGTCATTGATTACGTTCACAACAACGGCCAGAAAATCGGCATTTATCTGATTCCGGGGCTGTCGAAGGACGCCTACAATGCCAACCTGCCGATTTACGGCACGACGTCCTGCCACATGCAGGATATCGCCGTCTTGCCGCTTACGACGGCGGACTATTGGAACATCGGATACAAAATCAATTTCGCGAATCCCTGCGCCCAAAGCTACGTCAACTCCATCGCCGATTTGATCGCATCCTGGGGCATCGACTTCGTGAAGTTCGACAGCGTGACGCCAGGCTCCGGCTATAACAATACGTCGATCGACGCGCGCGACGACGTGAAGGCGTGGGCAACCGCGCTTGCTTCGCATGGGATCTGGTTCGAGCTCTCCTGGGCGCTGGACCATAACTACGTCGATTACTGGAAGCAATACGCAAACGGCTGGCGCGTCGATTGGGACGTCGAAGCTTATCAGCCCGGCGTGAAGCTGACCGAATGGAACAACATCGCCCGCCTGTTTCCGGATGCTGAAGTCTGGTGGCGCGATGCAAGGCCGGGCGGTTGGAACGACTTCGACTCGCTGAACGTCGGCAACGGGGCGATGGACGGTCTGACCCAGGACGAACGCCGCACGGCGATGACGTTGTGGTCGATGTCGTCGGCGCAGCTCTATACGGGCAACGACTTGACCAATCTGGACAGCTTCGGCATCGGACTCTTGACGAACGACGAGGTGATCGCGGTCAATCAGGCGGGGCGTCCGGCGCATCCGGTCTCGACCGCGACCAGCCAGCAGGTATGGTACGCGAACAACGGGGACGGCAGCTACACGGTCGCCCTGTTTAACCTGGGCAGCGCTGCGGCTACGGTGACGGCGAACTGGAGCGACATCGGCTTATACGGCTCTGCAACGGTACGGGACTTGTGGACGCATACCGATCTCGGCAAGTTCGCGACGGGCTACAGCTCCGTCAATCTCGCGCCGCATGCGTCCCGGATGCTGCGCGTCGTCACGAACGGCGGCGCGAATGTCGTCAACGACGACGACACGGGCATCTCCTATACGGGAAGCTGGCAGCGGAGCTGGAATCGCGGTCTCGGCGATTTCAAGGACGACGTCCATTACACGCAGACGAACGGAGACTATTTTGAATTTAAATTTAACGGAACCGCCATCGACCTGTATACCGAGAAGGATTCGTCGCAAGGGAACGTCGACATCTATATCGACGGCGTCCTGAAGCAGACGGTCAACACTTACAATGCGACGCGTCTTTTACAGCAGAAAGTGTACGGCGCTTCGGGACTCTCGAACGGCGTTCATACGTTGAAGGCGGTCAAGAAGACCGGTACGTATATGCTGCTCGACAAGCTCTCGTACAACGTAGCTGCGCCGATCGAAGTGAACGATGCGGATGCAGGCTTTACGTATTCCGGCTCCTGGTCGACCAGCACCGCGCGCGGCTACGGGGATTACAACGATGACGTCCATTATACGATGACGAACAACGATTATTTCCAATACGCCTTCAATGGCACGGGGGTCGATCTGGTTACCGAGAAGGATTCTGCGCAAGGTGACATCGACGTTTATATCGACGGCGTCTTCAAGCAGACGGTAAGCACTTACAACGCGACGAGGCTCCCGCAGCAGACCGTCTACAGCATCCGCGGCTTGACGAGCGGCTCTCATACGATCAAAGCCGTGAAGAAGTCGGGCACGTACATGCTGCTCGACAAGCTGAATGTCCGCAGCAGCCGTATTCAGCTCAACAATACGGATTCCGGCATTACGTACTCCGGCACCTGGTCGCTGAACGCCGGCCGAGGCTACGGGGATTACAACGACGACGTGCACTTCACGGCCGTCAACAACGATTACGCGCAATACACGTTTAACGGCACGGGAATCGAACTGCTTGGCGAGAAGGCGTCGGATCAAGGCAACGTCGACATTTATATCGACAACGTCCTGCAGACGACGGTCAACACGTACAACGCGACGCGCCTTGTCAATCAGTCGATCTACAGCGCAAGCGGCTTGACAGCAGGCTCCCATACGATCAAGGCCGTCAAAAAGACGGGCTCTTATATGCTGGTGGATTCTCTGCGCGTGACGCCGTGATGCTTTAAGATATCGTTAAACATACGTTAAATAAACGACGGCAGCCGGCCCTTAAGCGCGGCTGTCGTTTTTCATGCCTTCAGGAAGGGTTTTCCATCCATTTGTCGAATTTTATGACTTTATGATGGAAATCAAGTCACTGGAGGCTAACCATGAATCCTAAATTTACGCATACGCAATACCTTGTGAGAAAACAAATTATGTCGCTTGTGGGAGCGAGCGTCGATATTTTCGACAGCAACGGACAACCGGTGTTATATTCGCAGATGAAGGCGTTTAAGCTGAAAGAGGATATTCGGTTGTTTGCCGACAATACGATGCAAGACGAGCTCATCTCCATTCAGGCGCGCAGCATCATCGATTTCTCCGCGAGCTATGACGTCGTCGACTCGACAACGGGCGAGAATCTAGGTTCTTTTCGCCGTAAGGGCGTGAAGTCGACGCTGCTGAAAGACGAGTGGGCGATACTGGATTCCAACGAGAGAGAGATCGGGCTCATTAAGGAAGACAGCGCGTTTTTTGCGCTGCTTAGAAGATATTTAACCAACTTGATTCCGCAAAAGTTCCATGTCGAGATGGGCGGCGTGCCGGTTGCGCTGTTTAAGCAGGACTTCAATCCTTTCGTCGGAAAACTGAAGCTGGACTTCTCGCACGATACGGACAACTTATTGGACCGCCGGTTAGGGCTGGCTGCGGCGGTGCTGCTGGTTGTCATTGAAGGACAGCAAGGATAGCATCGGTGGCGACGATTCAGGGCCAGTTATGTGCGCGCGCGTTCAGCGCTCCGGGCTTTTCGGATGTTGCGGGACTAAAAGCCTGCATTTATACATGAATTTTCAGCCGACCGACCACGCTTGATGAAATACCTGCAAATGTGCAGGTAAATTCAAAGTACAAGCCCCAAATCCTGCTGATGGAGGAAAATAAATGCGTATTTGCATCTTTTCTTCTCAAATGGATTGAAATCGACAAAATTAGATGTTTATTTGCAGGTATTACACGTGAATCAAGTTTTGGATATCCACCAAACCTAAAAAGGACCGTTAGGGTGATCTTTGATCATCCCTAATAGTCTTTTTTAGTTTATAGGGTCATGTTTTAACCGCGAGCAAGGGCCATATGAGAATGGATAATATGAGATTCTTAATGTAATTAACGAATAATCGTGATATTTATCATCTGTAAACAATGAATGAATTCACTAGTGTGAGGGAATGAACGCGGGGATAATTGAGATATCAAATTCGGAAAAAGGAAGGAAGTTAGGGACATGACAGAAACGACAGAGATAACAAACGTACAAGAGTCGCATACGCTTGCGCAAGAGTTCGTTCTTCTTGCGTCAGGTGCAGAAAATAATGCATGGAAAAAGCCGCGCAACTCCTATATGCAAACTTATGCCGCAGGTGCGATCTTGATTGAATTGCTGAGCGCGGATGTTATTCGTCAGGGTGACGAAAATAAATTAGAGATTTTTCTTACGGATTACGACGGGGACGATGCTGCCAAGATGATGCTCGACAAGATGGCACAATCCAAGCCGAAAACAATGAAACAATGGGCGCAATCGATGTTTACGGATAGAAACGGGCGCATTCAATTCTTCCAAGCGGTTGTGAGGCCGATTGTCCATTCAGGGGATTTGCAGGAAACCAATGACCGGCACCTGCTTGTTCCGGTTAAACGATATGCGCCGTCGCCAGCCGCAAAGGATCGAATCATTCAGCGCATACGCGCGGAGCTGCTGGAGAAAGATCCGGTGCTGCAACAAACCGTCTTATTGACGATGATGCTTGAAGTCGGAGGTCTGCTAAAAAGCTTCTTCTCTGAGGATGAAGCAAGAGAACTGACGAAGCGGCTCAAGTATCTTAGGGAGGAGCCAAGCGAAAAGTGGAAGCAGCTTGTCCAAATCCACAAAGCCTTGAAAGATATACACACAACGATCGCAACGGTCACTGCATCGTCGATCACGTAGACAATGGAAAAATGTCTGCAACGTATGCCGCTCTGAACGCTTCGCCCGCCCGGATAATATCCGACAGCAGAAGACGCTCGCCGTCGGTCAGATGCAGGAGACGATATGACAGTCACTTTCAGTTTAGCGAACACGGGGGAGGGAGCGGTTTCAATAAATACTAAATTGATCAAAAATGTCCCATATTAGTTCAAAGCAGACCTGTTTTCCAAACCGGATCATTCAGATACACTGTATGAAATGAAGCGCACGACATGCGCAATACGGAGACAAGGGTGGTTTGTTATGCAGGAGCGGATGAGTCGAAAAGCAGTTCCGTCGTCGAGCACGTGGGATCTGAGCGACTTATTTCCGAATCCTGAGGCATGGGAACAGGAGCGGATACAGATACAGCGTATATTAAACGAGCCGGCGCCATGGAAAGGGCAAGGCACTTGGGATGCTCAAGCGCTCCTGGCTGCACTGACGTCATTTGAGACGTTGGGAATTCGAGTCAATCACTTGGCGGCGTATGCCCAGCTTCGGCTCTCCGAAGACAACAGCAATGCCGAATCGCAAAATAGGGCTGGGAAGATCGGGGAAGTTACAGCGCTGTTTCAGGCTTATACGGCGGATTTGGAATCCGGCGTCCTCCGATTGGAAGACGACACCATCGAAGAGGCGATGCAGCAGGAAAGGGCGCTGGCGCCATTCCGCAAGTATTTGCTTGATCTGCGGGAGGCCAAGCCGTTCCGCCTGTCGGAAGAGAGCGAATACGTGCTGGCTTCGTTGCAAGAAGCGCTGAACCTTCCTTATAAATTTTATCAACGCAGCAAGCTTTCAGATATGGCGTTTTCCGCTGTGCGAGACAGCGAAGGCGCCGTTCGCCCTGTTTCGTTTGCATTATACGAGAACGATTACGCTTTAAACCGTGATCCGGTGTTGAGGCAGGAGGCTTACCGTTCTTTTACAGCCACGCTGGAGGCCTACAAGCATGGCATTGCCACCGCGTATGCCGGAGAAGTAAAGCGGCAAACGGTCGTCGCCCGGCTCCGAGGGTATGAATCCGCGACGCATATGCTGCTTCATCCTCAGCAAATCGGCGCTGAATCATACGAGCGGATCATTGAAACCCTATTTAGCGGACTCGCGCCGCATATGCGCCGTTTCGTACGTCTGAAGCAAAAGAACCTTGGATTGGAACAGCTCTCATATTGTGATTTAAAGGTACCCTTCGACAATGTTCCTTCTTTCATGCCTACCATTTCCTTTAAAGAAGCGGGGCAAATGATCGTAGACGCCACGCGGGTGATGGGGCCGGAATATTCGGAGCTCATGAAGCAGGGCGTCGCCCGTCGTTGGGTCGATTTTGCCGACAATCAAGGCAAAGCCACCGGGGCCTTTTGCAACACGCCGTACGGGAAGCAGGCAAAAATCTTGCTGACTTGGACCGGAAATATGAGCAATGCGTTCCTTCTGGCTCACGAGCTCGGCCATGCAGGTCATTTCATGCTCGCCGGACGGCATCAGCGTTTTTTGACTTACCGTCCTTCGATATTCTTTATTGAAGCGCCATCTACGCTCAATGAGCTGCTCCTCGCGGAGCATCTTCGCAATCGGTCCGACAGTCGGGAAATGAAGCGCTCGGTCTTGATGAATCAGTTAAACCATACATACTATCACAACTTTGTGACGCATTTGCTCGAAGCCGAAATGCAAAGACGCGTATACGCGGCGGCAGACATTGGCGTGACGCTTACGGCAGTGTCATTGTCCGCGATGAAAGGCGGCGTGCTGTCCGATTTTTGGGGAGACGCGGTACACATCGACGCAGGCGCCCGTTTGACATGGATGTCGCAGCCGCATTATTACATGGGATTGTATCCGTATACGTATGGCGCGGGTTTAACCGTCTCCACGGTTATGATGGCTCAAATCCGCGAGGAGGGGACAGACGCCGTAGAGCGCTGGCTTCGCGTATTAAAGGCGGGAGGATCCAAGAGACCGCTTGAATTGCTCCAACTGGCAGGCATTGACTTCTCGGATGCGCGACCGGTCCATAACGCCGCGGCCTTCGTCGGCAGCCTCGTAGATGAACTTGAAGCCTTGTCTTAAGACTTACGGCGGAGGATATGGAAAAACCGCTCGCCTTCGCATTAACCGAAAAATACAATGCGAAAAATCCGCTCCATTGCAGGCAGCTCCCGCTGGCATGAGCTGCGCGCTCGCCGTCGGATAGAATGGAGATCACTTCCCAAGTCTAGTCCTTTATTGGCCATAGGTCCGTTATTACCTTCTGCGGCAAATGCCGGCTGCTCCGCTCCCGCGAAGTATGAGGGCAGGAGCGACAATTGGAAGGTTAGCACTACTTACGATTCTTCCGCCGACATCAAATCCTACGAGATTCGTTACATCGGCAAAGAAGAAGCCCTCGACGGGACGGTCGGCTATGCGTTCAAGGATAGCCGCAACTTCCAAGAGCGCGGCGAGAGCGCCATTCTTCGGAAAAATATGAAGATCACAGGGAGATTCACGGTCGTTGCGCCTATGGAGGAAGAAGACGGCTTCGTTCTGGAAATGCGTTGGAACGGAAACCAAGAAACGATTCCGATCGAACGGAAAAAGTGAATACGACCAAGAAGCACCGTGCATGCAAAGATTTCTCTTTGCTCGCACGGTGCTTTGCCTTATATTTCCTTCTTATGGCGGGACCGGAAATCTCGCGGAGAAACGCTGACGGCGAACCCGCACTTACAATTTCCATTAATATGTAATATACTCCTCTCAACAGCAAGATAAGAAGGTATTGCTTATGAAGGCAATTACGAGAGGAAGCGACGTGAATGGTGAATAAAGGCGGCGTTAGACCGCAGGAGCTGGATAGAAATATGATCGTTGCGGAGCGGAGCGAGGACGGCTTGCGCTGGCTGTCGCCGCTCGTCGAGCCGTTTGTGATCGCGGGACTTCCATGGCTGAAAAAAGAGAGGCTGTACCGCCGCTTGCCCGCTGCTTCGGCGCATGCGCTGCCGCCGGCGGTCGATATGCTGGCCGACTGCCCGGCCGGCGGGCAGATTCGCTTCCGCACCGATTCCCCGACCGTCGTCGTGAAGGCGGTATTGTCGGGTCCGCCGGGGATGGACCATATGCCGGCCAGCGGACAATGCGGCTTCGACGCCTATATCGGCGATTTGGGGACGCAAGCCTATATTGGAACGACGCGTATGAGCACCACGGCTACGGAGATTTGCCATCCGTTGTTCGAACGGCTGGCGGCGCTGCCACGCGAGGTGACGATCAATCTTCCGCTCTATCAAGGCGTGCGGGAGATATGGATCGGCATCGCTCCGGAGGCCATGATCGAACCGCCGGTGACCTATGAAGATAGCCGCAAAATGATCGTATACGGCACGTCGATTACGCAGGGCGGCTGCGCCTCCCGGCCTGGCATGGCGTATACGAACGTTTTGAGCCGCAGATTCCCTTACGAATTCGTTAACGAAGGGTTCTCGGGAAACGGCAAGGGCGAGCCGGAGGTGGCGCGTACGCTGGCCGAGATCGACAATCCCGGGCTGCTCGTGATCGATTATGTTGCCAATGTGACGCCCGAGGGCTACCGGGATACGCTGCCGACATTCATCGGCTTGTATCGCGAGGCGCATCCCGACGTGCCTATTCTCGTCGTGTCCAAGATTCGCTACGCGAGGGAAGCCTTCGACGATGCTGCCTTGCAGGGACGGCTGGATACCCGGGCGTTCGGCAAGGAAACGGTCGAGCGCCTGAGGCAGGAAGGGGATGCGAATATTTACTTCCAGGATGGCGACGAGCTGCTCGGCGACCGCTTCGACGAATGCACGGTGGACGGCGTTCACCCAACCGATCTCGGCTTCCTTCGTATGGCGGACGGCTTGATGCCAATGCTGTCTGGCATCCTGGGAGCACCGGCGCGCTCAACCCACAAGGATTGACACCTTCGTCCATGGTCGTCGATACATGTTTAAGAAAATCGTATTCCACCGCGTTAACCTCAACATGTCGTTGTATCTTATTCTTCGTGCTCGTTGACTCGCACAATGACAATATTAGAGCTGATATTTTGCCGTTGCCGCGACAGGCCAGGCAAGAAGGAAGCCAGTGCCAGATTGTTGACCTTCTTCGTTGACGGTACGAATACAGCTTGCACTTCAAAAGAGAGCAGAATCGTTTGGTCAGAAAGGAGATTGCCCAAGGCGATTCCTCTCTCCGGGTTAAGTCCAGGGGAGGGAACGCCATTGATCATGACGCTGTTGGCAACGAACTTAATACCTTCCTGTAATAAATCGGTCACTACTATTTCTCGGGCCGTAATTTCACCTGTATTGCTGATTTTGAGTGTGTAACGGAAAGTATCGCTTACAAACACTTCGGCCGCACTAGATTCCTTTAGAATGGACAACGGTGGCGCGATGACAGATAAAACGGCCGATACGGTTTGCAGCGGCCGACCTGGTATCTGGACAAACAGGGTGTTCATTACTCTTTCTCCCGGTACTGCATGAGGCGGGACTATAAACGGAAGAACGATAAACAAAGTCACGCCCGGTTCCTGGTTAGCCACCACGCCCTGGAAAGAAAGAAGGGGATCTGAAAAATGGATGTTTTTCAGCGGGACGTTTCCCGTGTTCGTGCCTTCGAGAAAGTAAAACACTTCCTGTCCGGGAACAGCACGCTCGGGAAAGACTGCTTTCCTCAATTCCAGCTCAGGCCTATCGGCGACTTTAACGGATTCCTCGGATTCAATTCGGGGGATTTCAGCCGTTTCGATCACCGCGATATTCCGGAGTATAGTGCCACCCGGCGTTCCCGGCGGTATCGTAAAGGTACGAGAAGCCGATATCAGAATATCGGGCGGTAAATCCGCTGCAGTCTGAACGATACCCAGCATGGAATCTTCAAATCGCACATTGGTCAGGGCGGTGTTGGAAAGATTTTGGAATAGGAACGTGAAGGTCACGGTCTCCCCAGGACTCGCAATGCGGCGATCAACGTTTTTGACAAAGTTTGCTCGCAAGCGTGCAAGGACATTCAATTCTCCCGAGGCCTGGCTTACTCCCGTTTGGTCGGTGGAAACGGTAGCTGTGTTGGTAATGACCGTAGTCGCCTGTATATTCGGAATGACAAACGGGAAACTCAAGCGCTGTTCGGAACCTGAACTCAGAACAGGTATGGCGATCTCCAAACCAATAGCTTCGTCTCTAAGCATAATATTCGTGAGATCGGTATTTCCGATATTCCTCAATGTAAGGATGACGTTAACGGTCTCCCCGGGTCTTCCTTCAGAGGGAGAGAATTTTTTAGCTAGTGAAATAGCTGGTACGCCAATCACGGAAGTTAAGACGGTCGCTTCCGCCGAGTTCGTTTGATCCGAACGAATGACCGTGGTGTTAACGATCTCGGTCCCCGCAAGCATGGTTGCTGGAACCTCAAAGATAAAGTTTAACGTCCGGATCTCTCCTGGGAGTAATGTACCGAGATTTTCGATAATTCCCAGAAGCTCATCGGAGAGCACCGCATTACTTAATGCGATCTCATTCGGGTTCGTTGCGGAAATCGTATATTGAATGGTGTCTCCTGGAGCGGCAGTTGTCTTGCTGGCCGTCTTCGTTACATTTATTGTTAACGGATCGGCATCTACAATAACACGGGCAACCGATTCGACGGATTCAGTCTGATCCGACGTTGCAGTACTGATGTTGCTTAATATCGTTCCGCTCGGTGTTCCCGCCGGAATTTCAAATGGAATGACAAAGGATTGCGACTCTCCGACGTTAAGCGTAGGCAAAATTGCATCCAGGGAAAGAAGCGTATCTCCTACGCCAACAGAAGTTAGCGCCTGATTCCCGGTATTAGCCACCGTGATCGTAAATACCACGATTTCGCCAGGCAGCGCAGTTGCGCGGTTGGTCGTCTTTACTAGACTGATGTACGGTGCCGCCAATACAGCCACAGTAGCACTGGATTCCTGCGCTTCAGCTTCTGTCGGAGCAGCGGTAAATAAGTTGGTAAAAGAAGTGCCGGCCAAAGTATCGGCTGGAATGACAAAGGGAATCGTACCGCTTTCGGTTGCCCCGGGAGCCAGTACGGATATGGTCTGGGCAAATCCCAGCATCGGGTCGGAAAGGGTAATATTCGTTAATGGGATGCTCCCCGTGTTGGTGATCGCGTAGGAGAATATGACGGTGCCGCCCGGCGGAGCTTGCTCCGGTTCAACGGTCTTCGTAAGCACAAAAGCAGGCTGCAGCAATTCTACCAACGCATCGTCTGTCGCCGATACGGTAAAATCGCCAAAATCCCCGGAAACGATAGCAGTGTTGACAAAGGAGGCAACGGCATCTAGCGGAATTGTAAAACGGAATACGATCGTTCTGAACTCCCCTGGCGTCAACGTGCCGAACCGTTCTTTGACGCCTAGGAGCGGATCGGACAGCACGACATTGTTCAATTTGGTTGTGCCTGAATTTTCAATTCTAAAGGTATACGTGATCGTCGAGCCTGGAACCGCGCTGGAGGGAGAAGCCGTTTTCGTCAGGCTCAAGCTCGATTGGCCAAGAACAACAAGGTCGGCATTGGCGAATGCTTGCGCTGTCTGATCGGATGTTACCGAGGCGATGTTGCGGATCACTTCTCCTTGCGCCGAGGTCGATGGTACCGCAAAGGGAATCAACAGACGGAAGGAATCGCCTGGGTTCAGGTCAAACGTTTGATCTACGCGGAGAAAAGGGTCCGTCAGGTGCACGTTGGTCAACAGCGAATTCCCCTCATTAACGACAGTAATCGTATACGACACCATTTGGCCGGGGGCGGCTGTCGACGGATTGACGCTTTTGAAGATGGTCAACTGAGGCAGAACTCCGATGACGATCTCGGCCGTATCGGATACCGGTCCCGTTTCATTCGAGTCGGCAGTCGCTACATTGGAGAGGATGCTCCCCGCCGGCACACCGGTCGGAACTGTAAAGGGAACTTCGAAGCTCCGCACTTCGAGCGAAGCCATAAAAGGAACCACCGAAGTGAACCCGGTGATGGAATCGCTGACGATTATATTGGACAGCGGCGCATTAGAAAGATTGGTGACCTCAAGGGTAAAGTTAACCGCTTCTCCCGGTTGGACGGTGAATCGGTCAGGCCTTTTAATCATCTTCAGCTCATACGCCGGCAATACTGTGATTTGAGCTGTTGCCTCTACTGGGTCGGCTTCGTTGGAAGTTGCAGTAGCTGTATTACGGAGTACTTCTTTGGCAGGGGTTCCGGCAGGCACGATAAAGTCCAAAAACAAGCTCGTCGAAGTTCCCGGATCAAGGCTGGAAATAGTCTGTTCAAACCCAAGCAACGGATCCATGATTCGAATGTCGGTTAGTACGCGGGCACCGATATTCTCTATGAGAAAAGTATAGAAGACAGGTTCGCCAGGAGCTGCGCTTTCGGGAAATACCGTTTTCACAAGATTTAATTCTGCCGCAAGAAATGGGGTGACGACCTCATTGGAAGAAACGGAGCCTTCAATGATGGGGCCATCCGCAATAGCTTGAAAGGAAAAATCCGCCTGGGAGTTATTGACGATAACATCATCCGGCGGACGGGATATCACCTTTACCTGGAAAGTCAGTTCGATTACAGTTCCAGACACAACGTTGCCTAGAAGAATACCTGCACTCGGATTGGCATCTGGAAGTTGAATTCCATTCATAAAGACACTATTCGGAAGAAATAACGTTCCCGAAGGGAGGACATCTAAAAATGATACATCGGCATTCGTCGAACCCGTGTTGCTAATCTCTACAAAATAGGTCAACACCTTCCCTAAAATAGCTTGGGTGGTGTCAACTGTTTTTGTAATCTCTATTTGTGGCGCATTGATATCGATGATTAAACCGAAGGCAATGGGTACATAAGATTCTTGGTCTGTACGAAACAACAGTTCCGCCTGCGTCTGATTTTGCACTAGGGTCGCAGAAACATCAACATTCGTAATATCTAACCCTTGCCGTCCGCCCACGACATTGCTTCCGGGAGTACCATTAATCTGGTTACGAAAGCCGAAGGTGCCCGACGTATCCAATAAGCCATTATCGTCGTTAATTTGAGAAGCAAAGAAGTTATTAATAAAATTATTCGGACCGGAAAGCAAGGTCATGGAGCTGGAATTAGGTCCAAAAAGCACCTGCTCCCCCGGTATGTCGGCATCCCCTTCCAATGCAGCAATTGCCAAACGTCCGGATAACGGCCCAGAGAGCGGCGTTCCGAACCCGCCGATTATGATACGGCTACCTGCGCTGAATTGCCGGATCACAACAGCGCCGACATCGATCGATAAATTTCTAAAAGGGAGCGAAGGGTTCTGGAATGCCACGCATAAAGTCCAACCGCAGCAATTGGTTGCTACAATGTCCTCCAAATTAATCGTCCCTACGACGCCGCCTACAGTATAAGTTCCGGCGCCTTGGGATTGGACAATCGAAGTTACGTCCGCGGAACGTACGTAAACTTGATCGGGCGCCAAAATAGTTTCCTGAAATGCGGTCGCTGGATCCTGAGAAACCGTAAAAGTAAAGTTATCTGGCGTCGTAAAGTTAATGGGCTTGTTTATAAATGCAGAAAGATTAGCACCGCTATTGGCGAAAGTCCCACCCCACACTAATTCGGCATAAAGAACGCTGCTTCCCGGAGGAAGACGCAAAACTGCACTTGAACGATTGGCATTAAAATCACCGGTGGTGCCCGGAGGGAACGTAAAGTATTGCGAGGATGTATCTATGGTGGTGAAGGCTCCAATGGCGCCGAATGTACCCGGAGCAGGTCTAGCTGAACTTTCAGAACGACTCAAACCAAGCGTGTTGCCCGTAAACGTAATGGATCCCATTTCATTAGCGCTAAAACGGAAAATAAACGCCACGTTTATCCCCCCTTTATTCAAGATCGCCACAATATTACTTAGTTTATGTACGGCTGTTTGACCCTGATTCCAAATATGGATGTGAAATTGGATTGGAGAAGTTAGGTAAATGAGCATGGACAAACACATATGCAGTCATGCTGCAGAACGAATAGGCTAGGGAAGGGAGGATACACGAGAAGGGGGGCTTCAGATGAGGATTGATTTGGGATGCGGTGCCCATAAATTCCGGAATTGCATCGGCATCGACCGGACGTCATTTCCAGATACGGATCTCATGCTTGACTTTAATAAGCCCATGCCCTTTGAAGACCACAGTGTCGAATTTGTCATGGCTTCCCACAGTCTTGAATATGCTGAAAATTTACAAAATATGATGCTGGAACTGTACCGTGTATGCAACCATAAAGCAGTCGTGTGCATTGTCGCCCCATACTCCAATGTTAGCTCGAATATCGTTAACCCGCAGTACAAGCAACTATTCAATGAACACTCTCCCCGATATTGGACGCATTGTTCAGAAACGCTTGTAGACGAGGATGAGTTTTTCCTATCCGAAAACAGGGCCTGGTCATTGTTGCAAGAAGATGCACCGGCAATCGATTTCAGAGTGCTGCGTATGGAATTTTTCTATCTTCCTCCATTCCAACAAGGCTACGAACCGGGCGAATTGTCGTTGTTAAGACAGTCGCAGATGAATGTTGCTTACCAAATCATGTTCCATTTACTAGTGGTGAAAAAACCGATTACCAATGAAGAAATACTACTTATTCGTGAATCGGGAAGCCTGGAAGAGCCCGACTATGTGAGTCAACAAAGATCGGTGCCAGACATCGCTGAAGCGGGCGGGCCATTGTATTTTGCAGATCACCTGATCCCTTTAAAAGAAAAGTTACGCAAACGACAGGCTCCTAAGAAACATCAAAGATTATATTCCAATGATAGCAGAAGGCAGCGCAAATCAAGGCAACGCATGGCCGAAATGGAGAGAAGAAGACGCGCAAAACGCCGTTGATTTTATAGGAGAAGGTTCTGCGAGGATGCGGCTTCATACGCATATGCGGGAACAGGAGGGGCGAGGTTTCGCTCCTCTTTTTGTTGCTCTGCCGGCCGACGCGACTTATCTTTACGACAAGTCCATCCTGACGCCGATGGCCTTTAAGGTGATCCCCGACTGTCGTAGTTAAAGCGGTATTGTCGGGTCCGCCGGGAATGGACCACATGCCGGCCAGCGGGCAGTGCGGCTTCGACGGCTATATCGGCCGCTTCGGGGCGCAAGCCTATATCGGAAAGACGCGTATGAGCACCGCGGCGAAGGACATTTGGCAAGGGCGGAGCTGGCGCGTATTCTGGCTGAGATCGACAATCCCGGACTGCTCGTGCTCGATTATGTTGCCAACGTGACGCCTGAGTGCTACAGGGAGACGCTGCCGACATTCATCGACAATGTCACCTATGCGCTGACCCGGACTTCAAACGGCGCGAATTGGCCTCGATTGAAACCGACCGCCCTCGCTCTTCTTTGAAGGGCTGTGGCGGCCGGTTTTATTCGATTAAAGCGAACCTTATGAATTTCATATCTTTATATTCATAATTTCATATTACGGCGGCTGAACGATCGATAAAAAAAACGGAGGTTTGTTGTAAGATGTAGAAAACAGACCCATTTCTATTAGGACGGTGACGATCTCTGGTTGCGTTGTTTATATTCCGCTATTTCGGCAGATCCATGTACCGAAAAATGATGCTGACGTCCTTTCTCATTATCGTGCTCACGGTGTCGGCGCTCGTAGCGAATTTTTATTCCCGCACGGCGGGGGATTTAAAGCGGCAGGCCGTCGAGACAAGCGAAAGAGCGATGCAGCAGTCTGCGGTCGCATTCAATTCCTATTTGGAGAATGTTCGCGGCTTCGCTTGGAGCAACTTTAGGGATTTTGAATTTCAGAAGTTCGTCCAAAGCATGGGCAGCAACCCGGACGCGCTGAGTAAATACACGGGCGACTTTACGATTTATGTGAACGACAACCCCATCGTGTGGTCGATTACCGTCGACCAGTTAAACGGATTTTCCCTAAGAGCCGGAAACGCGATTCCGGATATGCTGCCGGAAGAAAAGGCGCGCATTGCCCGCATAGCCATCGAAGCGAGCGGCAAAGGCGTATGGGTTCCATCGACCATATATGGATTAAATGCAGATCAGATGGAGCAGACGCTTACTTTCACGCAAGCCATTCGAAGTATCTCGCTCACTTCTCCGGGTCCGATCATCGGAGTCATGATGTACAATCTATCTTTCCATTCGTTAGATCAATGGTTCAAGAAAGTAGAAGGAGATCAGTCTAACCGCACGTATATTGTCAAGGCGACCGACGGTACCATCGTGCATTCCCTCGTTCCGTCGGAAAGAGGCGAATCCCTGCTTAGTCCCGATGATCTGAAGTCCGTCAAGAAAGCGAAAGGCGGACATTTCTATTCAAGAAGGGATTTCGGATCGGCTTTAGTCCTTTACGAGAAATTGGAGCGTTCCGACTGGATGCTCGTGACGATGATGCCGGTTAAATTGCTCATTAAACCTGTAAACGATTTCACGAAAAGTACCATCGTATTCGGATCGTTAAGCTTGCTTTTCTCCATGCTGTTAGCGGGATTGTTCTACTCTCGGACGATTACGCCTCTTAAAGAATTAAGCAAAGGCATGAAGGCGATCGAAGTTGGAAATTACGAGGTGAGCCTCCCGGTTAGAAGCTATGACGAGTTAGGGTACATCACGTCGTCGTTCAACCGAATGGCCAAGGAAATTAACCGTCTTATTTTGAAGGTATACGAATCTGAAATTATTAAGAAAAACGCGGAAATCAAAAGCCTGCAATCCCAGATCAATCCTCATTTTCTTTATAATACGCTCGGAATCATCGATAGTTTATCCGCCATCGACGGAGATGCCAGAATATCGTTTATTAGCAGATCGCTTGCAAAAATGTTTCGTTACAACATCAGCGGCGAAGATATGTCTACGATGGAAATGGAAATTCAACAAATTCGGTTGTATTTGTCTATCCAGAAGATCCGATTCGAAGAGAAATTCGATTATTTGATTTACGTAGAACCGGGGTTGGGGCAAGCACCGATTCCGAAGATGCTTCTGCAGCCGATCGTGGAGAACAGCATTCTCCATGGCGTAAGCCGAAGCCGTCATTCCGGAATCGTCAGAATCGAAGTGACAATAGAAGACGGAGATCACGTACAGGTGAAAATTTGGAACAACGGCATGCCGATCGATTCGGAAAGACAGGAATGGCTCCGTGCAAGGTTAGCCGGAACGCCTAAACACGGAGAGTCGGTCGAAACCCGTTCTTCTATCGGCTTGCTGAACGTTCAAGCGAGGATCAGGCTGCTATATGGCGTCGATTGCGGCGTTTCTTTCGAAAGCAGCAGCGCGTACGGAACGACGTTTACTTTGACGTTAAGGAATAAGGTGCACAAGGAGGAAACGAAGGATGAAATATATCGTTCTTGACGACGAGCCGATCATTCGCCAGGGCGTCATCCATAAAATTCGGCAGACGGGATTGCCGCTGTTATTCGCTGGCGAGGCCGACGATGGCGTATCGGGGCTTGAATTGGTTCGATCGGCGAAGCCGGATATCGTGTTGACGGATATTCAGATGCCGGAAATGAACGGCTTGGAGTTCATTCGCATAGCCAAGACCTTGTATCCGCGGATGGAATATATCATTCTCAGCGGATTCGACGATTTCGAATACGCCAAGAAGGCGATTGGCTACGGCGTAAGCCATTATCTCTTAAAACCGGTGGAGGACGAAGAACTATACGAGTCCCTGAACGGCTTAATCGATCGGCTGCAGGCGGAGAACCACCGCGACAAAATGGTCTTAAAGCTGCAGCAACAAGCGGAGACGGGGCAGGAAGCGGCGCGAAGCCAGACGCTCACGAGGCTATTGAACGAAGAGGAAACGAACATCGCGGATCCTTTGTTGGACGAACTGTCCGTCGGCTGCGTTTCTTTTTCATCGGTCGTCTTGCAGGTGGAACCGGTAAAGTTACCCCATTATTCGTTCGCGGAGGACGAAGAGGAACTGATTTGGTTCTCGCTAAAAAACATCGTTAATGAAGGGTTTAAGGCCGGAGGCATCGCGGGCTTTCTCGTTCATAGTTCGCTCAACCGCTGCGAAATCGTATATGTGTTCGGTCTCAAAGCGGGTCAAGATCGTTCAATCGTTCTCTCCGCTGCCGAAACGGTCGCTTACGGCGTTCGTAAGTATTTAAAAATTAACGCGCTGATCGGGATCGGTCCGTTCGCGGATAAGCTTGACCGGATTCAGGAGATTTACCGCGAAGCGAAGCAATCGGCACGGAACGCGGTGCTCCATGGCGGAAACCGGGTATCCCATTGGACCGCGCAACTCCCTTATAAGGCTAACAGGCAATCCATCATCGGCAGCGAGGACAGCAAATTGCTTACGGAATGGTTGGATCGTCTGGATGCGGATCAAATCATTCGTTGGACAAAACGGCGCCTTGGCGCGATCGCGCAAGATCCGAATTCCGTTTTCGTGCAAATCGAATGGTTTTGCGTCGATCTCTATCTGCTGTTCAATAAATATTTGCTTGCCAATGCCGTAGACGCGGAATGGACGATCGGCGAGCTGGACGACATACTGCGCTGGCTGCAACAGATTACGCGATTCGGCGAAATTGAAAAACGGATGATCGATTTGGCTTCTAATGTTATCGCCCGTCTTGCCAGAAACGGAGATATGTCGGGGAAAGAGGTGATGGAGGTCGTTCGGGCGTATATCGATCATCATTTCGCCGAGCCATTATCCCTGCAGTCCATCGGCGAGCGGTTTTCCATTCATCCGAATTACTTCTCCAAACGGTTCAAAGAAAAATACGGCGAAAGCTTCATCGAATATTTAACCTCGCTGCGAATGAAGATGGCTGTCAAGCTGCTGAGCGACACGGATTTAAAAATCCATCAAATCGGGGAAAGAGTCGGCTTCGAAGACGCTGCCTATTTCGGAAGCGTCTTTCGCAAGTGTTACGGCGAGACGCCCAAACAATACCGGGAGCGCTTTCATTCAACTTAAAAATTTCATATCGAATCGGAATAACCCATTAAGATATTCGCTTAAACCTCCGAATCAGCGGACCTATAATTTAATCAAGCAAGACTAAACATACCCGAGGGGGAAGCCATCTAGAATGAAAAAGAAGATTCGCTTGTCCGCTGCATCCATGTTAATGCTGACGATCGCTTTAACGACCGCCGCATGCGGAGGGAACAATGGTAACGAAAATGCGTCTCCGAGCACGAACACCGCCCCTGATGGCAGCGCCGCCACATCCGGCTCCGAATCTCCGAGCGCTTCCGCGCAAGCGGAAACCGTTGAGATCGTCGTGTGGGATAAACCGAGCGCCGACGCGGCCGACAAGGCCTTTAAGGAAGAAGCTTTCGCCGCTTTTGAAGCGAAGTATCCGAATATCAAGGTCACTCACGTCGAGCAGACCAAAGAAAAAGAACGCGAGCAATTCATGACCGCGGTAGCCGGCGGGGAGCAGCCCGATCTTTACAAGAACCCGTACCCGGACATGGAATCTTACATCGCGCAGGGCATTGCGGCAGACATTACCGATCTTTGGAACGGCTTCGAAGGAAAGGACGGCTATTTGCCTTCGTCCCTGAATGCCGGAACGGTGGACGGCAAAATTTACGGCGTTCCGAACGACATGTATGTCACGGGACTGTTGTACAACAAGCAGATGTTCGCCGACGCGGGACTCGATCCGGCTGCGGCCTTGAAGGACTGGGACTCGTTCGGAGCGGCCGCGCAAAAGATGACGGACGCCTCCAAGGGGACTTACGGCTACGCGATCCTCGGCATGGATTGGGCGGATTGGTTCTTCGAGTATTACGTTTGGCAAGCAGGCGGCGATCTGACCGAGAAGCAGCCGGACGGCACGGCTAAATTGACGTTCACGTCCGACGCGACGATCCAAGCGCTGCAATACTACAAAGACTTGAAATTCAAGTATAAAGCAACGCAGAAGAACGTCGTTCAGAGCCTGGACGACAACCAGAAGGACTTCTATACGGGACGCGCGGCTTCCATGATCGCGGGATCCGACTGGATCGGGGGCCTCGTAGCCAAAGGCATAGACCTGAACAACATCGGCTTTTCCGCATTGCCGGTCGGTCCTTCCGGCAAAGCGCCGGCGCAAGTCGGCGGAAGCTACTGGATTCTCAATCCGAAGTCTTCTCCCGAAAAGCAGCAGGCGGCCTTTACGTACGCGACCTATATAACGTCGAAAGCGTACCTCGAATCGGTGCTGCAATACAACAAGGACAACGGCATGTTCCCGAACCTGCTTTCCGTTCGGACCGACGTCGATGTGACGGGCTTCGTCGACGGCCTGCCGCCGGAGGTCGTGAGCGGCGTTCAATCGGCTGCGAAAGACACGCATCTGGAATATTTCCTTAAAGCGCGCTTGAGCCCTTATATCGTCAAGCCGATCCAACAGGCGCTCTTGGACGAGAACACCGATCTAAAGGCCGTGTTGCAGACGGCGCAGGATCTCGCACAGAAGGAAGTCATCGATAAGTATAACGAGGAAGTAAAAAAATAAGAGGGATCGGGATTCTCTCGAAGAGGGAATCCCGATGCTGTTCCAGGGGTGAACGAACCGTATGACCAGAATTACGAACATCCGTTGCATGCCCGTCTTGTTTCTGTTACCGTCCGTGCTCTGCTATCTGTTGTTTAAATACTATCCGCTGTTAAGCATGGTCCGCGTCAGTTTCTTTCGCTACAGCATCGTCAATCCGCCAGGGGCGTTCGTCGGTCTGGCCAACTATACGGAGTTTCTTTCCTCGTCGACCTTCTGGCAAGCCGTATCCAACACGTTCGTGTTTTTCGCGCTTTATCTGGGTCTTACCTTCTGGATTCCGATCGTGCAAGCGCTGCTGCTCAGCGATATTCGCAAGGCGAACGCCTTCTTTCGCTTCATGTACCAATTGCCGACGATCATGCCGGCGGTCGCGGGCGTACTCGTCTGGAAATGGATGTACAACCCCGATTACGGTCTGCTGAATTATTGGCTCCAATTTTTCGGCCTTGGGCCGTATATGTGGCTCAACGACTTGAATATAACGAAGCTGGCCATCGTATTGCCCGCGGTGTTCGCTGGCAACGGCATCTCGCTTCTGCTTTATTATTCGGCTATCAAATCGATTCCGACGGAAATCTTAGAAGCGGCCAAAGTAGATGGAGCCAGTCCTTGGAGAAGAATGTGGACGATGCTGCTGCCGAACATCCGATTCATTATCGTGATCCAGTTCATCGCCTTCATGTCCGGCGTCCTGCTGGCTTACGACAATATTTACGTCATGACGCAAGGCGGCCCGGCGGGAAGCACGACCGTCGTATCGATGCTCGTCGTGAACACGGCATTCCAGCAAGCGCGCTTCGGGATTTCAGGCGCCATGTCCTTGTTCATGTTCTTCGTGATTACGATATTGACCGTCTTGCAAAATAAAATTTCCGCGGAAAAGGATTGAGCGATATGAAACGAACGCGCATGGCCGAAAGAGGACAGCGGTCTCTTACTTTTACGGCTTACGCGGTGACGATTCTCTTTACGGTTTTTTCCCTGATCCCCGTGCTATGGATGGTTTCTTCGGCGTTTAAATCGGATAAGGACATTGACGCCTATCCGCCCAAGTGGATCCCTCAGATTCCCCAATCGATTCGGGTCACGCTCGATTATTCGGGACTTGGACCGATGGAGCGGGCGGATTACGAGAAAGATGCCATGGAGGCGATTTGGTTCCCTTGGATGAAGAATATCCGGGAGAATATCGGCGAAGTCAGAATTACCGGCATTCGGGACGGGAAGAAGATATTTCAAGCCTTTACGGAGTCGTCTTCGTTCCGGGCCGGACAGCCCTCGATCGTTCCATCCACGTTGTTTACCAGCCAGTTGATGGATCGCAAGCTTCCGATCATTCGCGAGAAAAAGCTGTCCAAGTTTACTTGGTACGGGGACGGAGGAAGCGACATTTCGGATGGGAAAGGCGTGGCGAAGAGCGAGCTCTCGTCGCGGTTCGCGGATTTTTACGGCGCTTCGGAGATCATCCAGGGAAAAGTTGCGACGATTGAGGAGAAACAAGCATGGACGCGCATGTTCGACAGCTTTATATCGATGAACAAGATCGCGATGAATGCGGCCGGTCCGCTTGGATTCACGAAATATTTCATCAACAGCGCGATCGTGACGCTGTCCTCGGTGGCGATACAACTGCTTCTCGGGGGATTGGCCGGTTATACGCTGGCTCATCTGATATCGAACAAAAAGTGGCAGTTCTTTTGGATCATGTTTTTCCTGGCGACGATTATGATACCGGATATCTCGCTGCTATTACCGCTGTATTTGCTCATGAAGGATTTGCATCTGGTCAATTCGTTATGGGCGATCATTCTGCCTCATTCCGCCTGGGGCATTATTATCTTCCTGTTCAAAGGCTTCTTCGACCAAATCTCGAAGGAGCTACTGCAAGCGGCCAGGGTCGACGGAGCCTCCGAATTTCGCACGTTCCTGCAGATCGTCGTTCCGCTATCCGTGCCGATCTTCGCTGCCGTCAGCGTGTTGACGTTCATCCCCGTTTGGAACGAATTCGTCTGGCCCCTTGTCGTGAACAACCTGCCTCAATACTGGACGTTTACCGTCGCGCTGAACGATCTGCAGAATCAGAGCAACGCCCAACAGAATATGATTATGGCCAGCTCGTTTATTTCGATGATTCCTTTGCTCGTGATTTTTGTCTTCGCCCAGAAGTATATCGAGAAAGGCGTGGCGTTCTCGGGCGTCAAAGGATAGCAGGAAAGATCGGATGATCATTGCGAGGAGGAGGCGATTAAAATTCTTTCGGTCCAACTGCTTTGCGAATACTTGCCGAACCCCGTAGCGATTCAAAAGGAAGCACCTTGCTTCAGCTGGCAATTAAGCGCCGAAGGGCGCAATCGGTCGCAAACTGCGTACCGGGTTACGGTTGCCGACGATCCGGGGAAGCTTAACGCGGAGCGCGATTTGCACTGGGATTCTGGCAAAGTCATTTCGAAGAACAGTTTTCACGTCGTATACGAGGGAGCTCGGTTGGAGAGCGACACCCGATATTACTGGCGCATCGTCGCTTGGGACGAAACGGATCGCGAGGGGGAGCCCAGCGAAACGGCCTCCTTCCATACCGGGCTTCTGCATAAAGAGGATTGGTCCGGACAATGGATCGGCGCACCGGATATCGCGGGCTCTCCGCTATTCCGCGGAACGTTCCCGGTCGGCAAGCCGTGCGAGCGCGCCGTCGTTTACTTCGCTTGCCTGGGATACGGGGAGCTTTACTTGGACGGCAGCAAAGTCGGCGATCATGTTCTCGATCCCAACTGGAGCGACTACGACGATCGAACGATCGAGGGATTGCTTTATCCTTATAACGATAATGGAAATAAATCGGTCTATTACGTTGCCTGCGACATCACTGCCTTTTTGACCGTAGGAAAACATAGTTTCGGCACGATGTTAGGCAACGGATTTTACAATCAAACCGCGCGTACGGTCGAAGGCCGAATGTCTTACGGGAATCCCCGTTTCCTGCTCCAATTGAATATTAAATACGCGGATGGCAGCGCGGAGCGCATCGTAAGCGACGGCAGCTGGCGCTGCGAGTGCGGGCCGATCCTGTTCGATAACGTTTTTGTGGGCGAGGTATATGACGCCAGGCGCGAGATCGAAGGATGGAGCGAATCGGACTTCGACGAATCGGATTGGCAACCGGTCCGAATCATGACGGCGCCTAGCGGTGCGTTAAGGGCGCAGCAGTCTCCGGCGGATAAAGTCATGGGCACGATTCGGCCGATAAGCCGAACGCAGCTTGAAGACGGGTGTTACGTTTACGACATGGGTCAAAACTTCTCGGGATGGGTCAGATTGCGGGTGAGAGCGTCGACAAGCGGCTCACGCTTTACCCTCAGGTATGCGGAAGAGTTAAACCCGGACGGCACGCTCGACTTTACAAGCACGGGCGGAACGGACCAAATTCAGCATGACGTCTATATTTCCAGAGGAGACAAAATTGAAGAATACGAGCCAAGATTCGCATGGCACGGTTTTCGTTACGTTGAAATATCGGGGGTTCCCGGCGAGCCGGCGGATGACGCCGCAATCGGAGTTATCGTCCACGCTTCGGTGGATTCCGTCGGTTCATTCGAATGCTCGGACGAGACGCTTAACCGCATTCAGCGCATGTACCGTTGGTCCCAACTGAGCAACCTGCACGGCGGCGTTCCGAGCGATTGCCCGCATCGCGAGAGATTAGGATACACCGGAGACGGCCACATTACGGCCAAAGCCGCCATCTATAACTTCGGAATGGCCTCCTTTTATCGGAAATGGGTTCAAGACATCGGCGACGCGCAGAACGTTCAGACCGGCTTCGTTCCCCATACCGCTCCCTTTAACGGAGGCGGAGGCGGACCGGGTTGGGGAAGCGCCTATGTCATCGTGCCTTGGCTCGTATACCGGGCTTACGGCGATTTGAGCCTGCTTCGAGATCACTATGAGGGCATGAAGAGATGGGTCGACTATTTGAAAGGCTGCACGGATGACGGATGCATCGTCGAGCGAGAGGAGCCGGGGAGCTGGTGCCTGGGCGATTGGTGCATCCCGGGTTCCATCGAACTGCCCGAACGAGTCGTAAACACTTATTTTCACGCTTACGTTACGAAATTGCTCGGACGCATAGCGCAGGTGCTGGGCAGAGGAGACGATAAGCGACGCTATGAGGTACGATACACCGACATTTGCTTGGCGTTTAATGAGCGATTTCTGGACCCGGAGCGGAATCGCTATTCGATCGGCAGGCAGGGAGCGGATATTTTCGCATACGCACTCGGCTGCGTTCCGCCCGAACGGGAACCGGCCATCCGAACCCGGCTGCTGATGCAATACTCGGAGGCGCTCGGGGGCAGCTTGGATACCGGCATTTTCGGAACTGGTCTGCTATTCGACACGCTGGCCGATTGGGGCGAGACGGATACCGCGATCGCATTGGCCGTCAGAGACGCTTATCCCGGCTACGGCTGCATGATCAAGAACGGCGCAACGACCCTCTGGGAGAGATGGGACGGGCTGGAATCCCGTAACCATCCAATGTTCGGGAGCATTAGCGCCTGGATGTTCGAGCATTTGGCAGGCTTGCGCATGTGCGACGAATCCGTCGCTTTCGCGCAAATGGTCGTGAAGCCGCCGGTTACTTCGAAGCTCGCTTACGCCAAGGCGGAGATCGCGACGATCAGAGGAACGTATGCGGCCGGTTGGAAGCGAGACGGAGATTTATTGGTGCTGGAAGCCGCCGTGCCGGTAAACGGGTCGATCGTAATTGAGCTGCCGGATCGCTTGCGGAAGCCGATCTCGATCTTCGAAAGCGGGCAGCCCCTGTTCGAAGGCGTCGATTACGAAACGGAGGACAACCGTATCGTTCTGGGGTCCGGCAATTATCGAGCGAGCTGGTCAGCTAGTCAGTAAGCCAATTATAGGAAAGGAGGTGACGATAATCGAGCAAGCCGCCATGTCTTGAAAGCGCTTTTAAAAACAAAGGAGTGATTTCAATGAATCAGGCTCAAGGGAAGATCATGGGGTTCAAGGATGGGAGTTGGAATAAGCGGATCTCGCTGGCTCTAATTGCGATTTTGGCCATGACGATTCTCTTATCCTTTCCGCAAGTCGGCTTCGCGGCAACGTCCGCGACGATTCAATTCAATCAGAACCTGGGCCAACGCAGCCCGAACGTCTTCGGAGGCGCGATCAACCAGCTGGACGGCGCATCCGACGTGGATTCCCTGCGCTCGGTAGGCATTAGCTTCGCCCGCCGCGACGTCTATTTATCCCAAATCCTGCCGAATACGACCGTTGCGCAATACTTGGCAGACATGTCCGTCTCGGGCGGCGTGGACGACCCGAATAATTGGGATTGGAGCCAGTACGGGTGGGTGGACACCTATCATAACAAAGGGCTCAAGACCATGATCATCTTGTCCTATAACGTGGGTTGGTTGTCTTCTAACAACGCGAATAACGGCGTTCCGAAGAACTGGACCGTCTACGAGGACATCATTAAGAAAATCACGCAGCGATTCCAAGGGAAGATCGATTTCATCGAGGTTTGGAACGAGCCGGATCTTGCCCAATTTCTCGACATTTCGAATAGCGGTTACGCCAACAGCTTGGCGGCTTACAAGGCGATCTATACGCATGCGGCCAACGCGATCCGCAGCGTCAACGCCACGATCCCGATCGGAGGGCCCTCGTTGTCGACGACGGACACGAGCTGGGCGAATGCCTTGCTTCAGGACGCGAACATTAAGCCGAACGTAAACTTTCTGTCCTATCACCATTATCAGATGGTCCCTAACGGCGAGCCGAACATTCAGGCTTTAAGGAACGTAGCCTCTTCGAACGGCGTCTCCAATATGCCGATTTATATCACCGAATGGAATTGGGATTGGCAATATATCGGTTCTTCGATGAATAACGATTCCACGCACGCCATTCCTTACGTCGCCCAAAGATTGAACGATATGATATGGAACAACGTCGCGGGAACCGGCTACTTCGCCTTTAACAAGCAAACGACGCATCCGGATTTCTATTCGATCTATTCGAACGGAAGCCTGACGCCGAAGATGAACACCTATCGCGTATTGGCCAAACAATTGGGACTCGGGGCCGGAGCTTTCACCTTGAGAGGCAGCTCTTGGGTCAACGGAGCAGCGTCGATCGTGGCGGGCGGCGCGACCAACTCGAGCGGGAATCCGGTCGCTTGGGTCGTCAATACGTCCACCTCGGTCGGGGATAACCTGAACTTTAATTTCAACGGATTAAAAGCGAACACGTCATATGTGGCCGCGGCTTACGAGGCGAGCTTGTGGCAGAACGGAACGGCGGTAAGCTTCACGACCTCGTTCACGACGAACGCGAGCGGGAACGCGACCCTCTCCTTCTGGACGCCGTACGAATCGGTTATCGGCATTAAACTGACTGAGC
The DNA here is from genome assembly GCF_042649185.1 of Cohnella sp. GCM10012308. NCBI lineage: Bacteria > Bacillati > Bacillota > Bacilli > Caryophanales > Paenibacillaceae > Cohnella > Cohnella sp. GCM10012308. The sequence continues at coordinate 53,306 of NZ_JBHRYU010000039.1, read as the reverse complement.
AACCCCCCAGCCCCGGCGTAGTGTCTAACGGAAGCTTTGAATCGCCGACCACCTCGAACTTCGCTTACAGGCCTTTAGGCGCAACTTGGACGTTTACGGGCGATGCGGGCATTCAGCGCAACGGCGGCGACTTCGGAGCTTCGGCAACTCCGCTGGGGGTTCAGACCGCTTTCGTACAGAATAGCGGAACGATGTCCCAACTCGTCAGTTTGACGGCGGGTACGTACAAGGTCAGCTTTAAGGCGGCTAAACGAATGAGTTACGGCGGTACGCAAACCTTCAATGTCATGTTCGATTCGACCTTGATCGGCACTTATACGCCTTCGACGGGTACCTTCGCGGCCCTTACGACGAGCAATTTTACGGCAACGGCAGGCACCCATACGATTAGCTTCGTCGGTACGACAACTGGAGACAACACCGATTTCATCGACGACGTCGTGCTTACAGCCGTGTAAAAAAGAAGCTGTCTCTCCAATGGGAAAATAGATCTCCAGATCGAAGAGAGAACGTACAACTAAGTTTGGCAACCTGAGGACATGCAGGTATAGAAGGGGAGAGTTTTTGCTCCTTCTGTTCCTGTACGTGCTGTTGCACGTTTGTCCCATTGCACGGACAAACCGGAACGGTAGTGAGCCAACCTAATTCGGGCTCTTTGAGCATCTATAAACAAAACATGCATTCTTAAAATTCGATTCTTCGAATCGCTACCTGACCTACAACGATGGAACGCGGATGGCGATTGTCTTTTCGGGAGAGATGGTCTGCTTCTAGTGATTCGAGATGGTCATCGCAGTATAAGGTAATGGTGGATATGGTGGATTGTAAGTAGCCAAAAACATATATCTTAATTAAACCGCGCGTATCGCGGTTTTTTATTTTAACCGTACAATTTCTTTTCTTTTCCAAAAGACAAGAAGTTGTACGGTCTTCCGGAGAGGGACATGATCATGTTGTGTTGCCACAACTAACAAAGGATATTAATTGACATACCTATATTCAGTTTACAGAATATCTTGATGTTCCGATAACCGGTTAATTATATGCCACTTGGTCTAAGAGCAAACCCAAAAATAATGAAGCACAACCTCTAACTTCACCGACTGCGGGTTTAACGGGTTCCATGTCTAAAGTGTCCCAGTGATTTGTAAAGCCTCGTTAAGCGATCGGGCAGGATTGCGTAGCAAATTCGCGAATACTCATTCTAAAGTTTTGTTTTGCGAAAGGGGCAAATCATATGGAGAGAGCCTCTATTATTTCAATTCATACAATTAATCTTGGAGAGAATCCAGAATATATAGCAATAAATGGAAGGGCGCTTAATCCAACTTTGATCAAGCTAACTGAGGACGATAGTTCAGCAGTTCACAATCTTCAGTTGCTGTCTTACATGAATGGTTGTTTGGAGGAATTCATTTGAATTTTATTACAAGGCAAGCTATTGAAAGCCTAAATGAAAAGCTGCGGCTACCTAAAGTAGATCAGAATTCACAGGACTGGGAATATGAAGTTGCCGATTCAAATAGAGTGAACGAATTTATCTCATTTTATGAAACGGCTGTGCTAGATCAAGATGAGAAATTCGCTCTGATGAATTTGATTATCTCATCTTTTGATGACGCCCTTAGAGAAGCTAAAGACCATGATGGAACTTGGGATAGAATAAAAAACCACTTAGCTCGTGATTTGGTTTTGCACAGAAATACGATTTTGTATTGGTCTTTAGAGGAAGAAGAACCCGAAAACTGTTTTTATATTACACCATATATGAGACAGATTAATTTGGATTGAGCGTTGGCAAGACTATATAGCGATTCAATAATACATATGTACAAAATACGGGTTTTGTGAAAAAGAATTATGTTCTTGTTCTTTAAATTTAGTTTTAATTAGAATTTTTAGTTCTTTGATTTAGTTCTTTGATTTAGTTCTTTGATTTAGTTCTTTGATTTAGTTCTTTGATTTAGTTCTTTGATTTAGTTCTTTGATTTTTCCAAATAATAATGTGTGTGGCCGCCGGCATTTTGTATCGTGCCGAATTACTTCGTAGCCTTGTTCCTTATAAAAATCGATCGGTCCAGCTTTATAAAATCACATTTTTTATCTTTTGCCAATTGTTCGGCTGCCAAAAGAAGTTTCTTTCCATAACCGATTTTCGATAAGGCTCATCCACGATCAAAATGTGTATTTCCATCCATTTTCAGAAAATTTCATCTACAAGCCCGCCATGAACATCCCCATTAATTGTTTTCATTAGTGATTTGCAATTCAATTAGAAATCGAAACGATCCACCGAATCACGGCATATTCTTATTTTGGCCGCCCCCCCCTATTTGTTTGCCGTCCCTAGTGCTCCTTTGTTCGGATCATGGGCTTTAATATAGGCTTCAAAATACGCGAATTCCCATGTGCAATCGCATGTCCCTAATCACCCTGTCCTGCATCCTATAAGTGTATAAGTATTCTGAGGATGCTGGACCGGCGGTTGATCGTACGATTGTACATTCGCGACAGTTGATCGGCTGTCATCGCCCTATATTGACGAAGGGGATGATATGGATGACACGCAGAATATATGTAAGCGAATCACACTTTGCTTGTTGTCACCATGAGGGGGTTACGGGAGCGACTGGAACGACTGGTGCGACTGGAGAAACGGGAGCGACCGGGGCGACGGGCTCAACCGGCCCTACTGGCGAAACCGGCGTAACGGGTGTAACGGGTGCGACTGGATCAACAGGAGTCACTGGCGCGACGGGCTCAACCGGCGTCACTGGTGCGACGGGTTCTACTGGCTCGAGTGGCGGTACCGGTGTCACTGGAGCGACTGGTTCTACCGGTCCGACTGGCGAAACCGGCGTAACGGGAGTGACTGGCAACACAGGTGCCACAGGCGCTTCTGGCGGTACAGGAGTAACTGGCACGACCGGCTCTACCGGCTCTACCGGCTCCACTGGCTCCACTGGCGCTACTGGCTCTACCGGCGTATCGGGAGCTAATGGAACCACTGGTGCGACTGGCGGTACAGGAGCGACTGGTAGCACTGGTGCGACTGGCTCTACCGGCTCTACTGGCGCAACCGGCGCAACGGGAGCCACCGGCTTGACAGGTGCAACTGGTGTAACCGGCGCCACTGGCGTCACCGGTGCGACCGGAATAACGGGGACCACCGGCGAAACCGGCACCAGCGTGACGAGCAACTATGCGTTTGCGGCCAATACGACGGGAACCGGCGTCTTAGTCTTGCTAGGCGGAACCAGTGTGCCTCTGCCAAGCTCCCAAAATATCGGCGCGGGGATTAGCATCAATGGTGCAAATACGATTTTTACAGTCGCTTCAAGCGGCACCTACTATATTTCCTATCAGATCAACCTGGCATCCGCGCTGCTGATCAGCGCCAGACTGATCATCAACGGCACAGCAAACGTAGCTTCCAATATCTCTACGGGACTATCCACTACGATGTTCAATAATGTTATCGTGGTGACGTTGACGGCGGGCTCCACGATTATTTTGCAGCTGTACGGTCTGGTCGCAACTGCGACGCTGATCTCGGGCGGAGCCGGTGCGGCTGTCACCATTATTCGCCTGGTCTAAACAACTGAGGCGTCATGCTCGGCGAAACCTGATGATATAGCAGCCCCTGCACTGCGTAGAGTCTTCTCCGCTGCATCGTATCGTTAGACTCGATATGGACGGGAGAACAAGGGAAATTTGCTGAGACTGCCCGACCAACTGCACGACTTCCTTTGTGCCCAATTTAATAATAGCTTCCATAACGCAGTTCGTATCGTTCTGAAGCTTTACTGTTGCAGATGGCTGCATTTCAATCGCTCTAAAATAGACTTGGGGCTGCGAATCGCATTTCTGAAAAATGGTACCGCAGATCTCTTCATAATAAGCGCGCCTCCCCGGATCGAAGCGGCGGCGCCTGCCTCGGCGTCGGATCGGGCGGCGGCTACGCGCTTTTTTTCGCCGAGGAGCGGCGGCTCCCACGACTACGATTGTCGTTTGTTTGTTCACTTGTATCGTATTCCTCACGCGAGTTCACCTGCCCGTCCCCGGATACCCATTTCAGGCTACTCTCCATAATACAGACAAATGACCAAAACGGACCGGGACAATAACACAAATCGGGCCTCAGCCCCCTCTCTGGCTGTATTTGGGCAGAATGACTGGTGCAATAGCTTATACAAAAACGGGATAGTCAAAGTACCTTAGAAGGGTAGCCATATACAATGGGAGGGATTGACATATGTGTCGAGGCGGTTCTTCAAGAAGCCCGATGGTCGCCGAAAGCAATTTTTCGTGCTGTACTCCGGCGACCTTTGTTCAAGACCAGGTGTGCTTCAATATTAATATTACCCCCGTAGCCACTGAGATCACGACGAACCTATATCGATTAAACGTCAACCCCCTGAGCCTCTTTGTCTCCGGGACGCTCTTGATCGGCGCAGCGCCTGCAGGCAGAACGCTGACCGTCAACTTCCTGCTTGGCGGACCTACAGGCACGATCATTGAAACGGATACCATCACGGCCGGAACGGCGCTTGCCTTCACCAAAACCGGATTTGATACGATTCAACTGGTCGTCGGCGCGGGCGCAGCCGTTACGCCGAATATCACCGGCGAGCTCTGCGTCACGCCTCGTTACCCTCTGTCTGCCTAAAAAGTGCCATAATCCACTGTCTCACGGCGCTGGTTCGCTGTGAGACAGTTTTGCAAACTCGGACAGTCACAATTAAATTCTATTATTTGTTTACATAATGAATGATATGTATTCTATCACTTCACGCGCCGTTCACAATCGGATGAAAATCCCGCTATGAAAAGATGTGAACACCCGTTTATAATAGGGCTGATATCGCCTGAATTCGACAAACGTTCAACGCGACCACCATGGGCAGGAGGCATAAGGAAGTGCAGCTGGCAAAAAGAATTTTACAACTCGCTTTACCATCCATCGCTACGTTCTCATCGATGACGTTTACGGGCTTGCTCGTTTTGATGATTGTAGGGAAGCTTGGCGCAGCCGCGATTGCGGTCGTCGGAGTAACGAATATTTTGATCTACAACATGTGGGCGTTGTGTGCAGGGATCCAGAATGCGATCAACTATCTGGTCGCCCAGAACTATGGCTCCGGCGAAATGCGCCTCGCCAACCAGCGAATGCAAATCGCGCTCGTGTTGACCGGCGTGCTTGCGGTCGTTCTACTCGCAGGCAGTCTGCTCGCGCCTGAGCTCATCCTGAGGGCAATGGGGCTTAACGACGAGATCGTCGCGCTGGGCACCGATTACGTCATGATCCGGATGTTCGCGCTCATCCTCGGCATCTTCAGCGGCGCCTTCTTCGCTTACCTTCGAGCCATCGGCGATACGAAGACGCCCATGACGATCGCGCTCATCAACAGCGGTCTGGTGGTCGTGCTGACCTACGTGCTGGCTTACGGCAAGTACGGCTTTCCCGACATGGGGCTGCAAGGCGCCGCGTGGAGCATTCTGCTTGCGGAAGTCGTTCAGCTCGGCATGTGTCTGTGGGTCTATTACGGCTACCTGAACGCCACGCTGCTGACCCGTACCCGCGAGCGTTTCGACCGGAAGCAGGTTAAACTGATGGTGTTCGAGAGCGCGAAGCTCAGCATGATGGAAATGTCCAACAGCCTAGGGATGCTTGTGTTTACGATGTGCATCTCACGCCTCGGAACCGTCGCCATCGCTGCGAACGAGATCGCCTTAAACATACTGTCTTTCGGGTTCATGCCTTCGAACGGCTTCGGGGCGGCGGCGACGATCGGCACCGGTCAAGAAATCGGGAAAGGGAGGCATGCGGAGGCCAAGCGTTTCGGAATGATGACAGTCGTGCTCGGCGTCCTGCTCATGGTGCTGATCTCCATCCTGATGTTCGTCTTCGCCCTCCCGATCGCGAAGCTGTATACGCCGGAGCGGGCGGTTTACATGGCCGTTATCCCGCTCATTCATCTGGCGGCGTTCATCCAGCTCTTCAATACGTCGGGCATCATATTCGGCGGCGGACTGCGCGGCATCGGGGATACGACGTATCTGTCGCGCGTGGCGTTTGTCCTTAACTGGATCGTATTCATCCCCGTCACGCTGCTGCTGACGGTCGTGCTGGATTACGGCCAGGTCGGCGCCTGGATCGCGCTATGCAGCAACATGGTGCTGGCTGCGCTGGCCAATGGCTTGCGGTACGTGAAGCTGGACTGGAGCAAGGCGCGCGTCAAGTCGGAAAAAGCGCCGGCGGCTTCCATGATGTCGCACTGATTAAACAAGGAGTTACAGAGATTGCACGAAAAGGGACGGTGCCGGGAGGCACCGTCCCCTTTTCGTTGGAACGTTTTATGCAGATATAGAACTTGTAGAACGTTTAGAACGTGTTGTATACATTTTCACATTCTTCTACCGTCGGTTGATAAAAACAGTGCTTCTTCCATCGTCCAACCAACGGCTGGTCATACCAGGTGTCCGGACACGGTCCGGGATTTTCGAACGATCCCGGACGGAAATACCACAGAGAAAATTCGGCAGGCCAATTCCGCTCTCCGTTTACGGCCCGTTGGGCGAGACGCCGTTCCCTGTCCCGTGCGCTCTGATAGTACATTCCATGCTGCAGCGCTTCGAACGCATGCGGCTGGTTGATCATTTGCGGGATGGTGCGGATGCCTTTAAAATCCGAGCAATTCGCCCTTATCCGGTTAATGCCGACATTGCCGACGAGGAGCATTCCCATCTCGCCCTCGGTCTCGGCTTCAGCGCGAAGCAATCTGGCCAACATATCGATATCCTGTTGTCTCGCTTTTACGACTGCCATTGGCTCACCTCTTTACATGTCTAGGCCATCATATTGAAGGCGGGGCGGAAGTGTTACTCCGGCATCGCAACTCTATGCTTTCGAAGAAGCTCCGGCGACTGCGGCCCGCTCCCCCTGTTAAACGATGACTCCTGCCTTACTTCTATTATGCGTATAATCGCCGGCCGTCTGGCGAATACTTGGAACACCTTTGCCAGGAAATGGAGAGCCGCATGCAAGCCACAGAGAAGATTAGCAGCACGCAGCTGGGCTTATTGATCTTTACCTTCATCATCTCGACGAACTTGTTGACGGTGCCTTCTTTTACCGTCATGTTTGCCATGCAGGATGCCTGGATCTCGGAGCTGATCTCCTCCGTTACCGGCTTCGTCAGCATCTGGGTCATGTGCGAGCTGGCGAGGCGGTATCCCGGTCTCACCATCGAACAATACAGCTCGCGCATTTTGGGGAAATGGCTGGGGAAGCTGGCGGCGGCTAATTACGCCTATTACTGGTTTATCTCGATCTCGACCATTACGACGCAGCACACGGGGTTCGTCAACACGCTTTTGCTCCCGGAGAGTCCCTTTCTCGTGATCAGTCTAACTTTGCTGGTCTTAAGCGGAGCTGCGGCCTATATGGGCATCGAAGTCATCGCGAGATCCAACGAGTTTCTGACCCTGCTTCTGCTTTTCTTGTTTATTCCTCTCCTGATTCTGACGGTCACGGAAGCGGATGCGCATCTGCTGAAGCCCGTTATGGAAAATGGCCTCGTACCGGTGCTCCAGGGCGCGGTCAATCCCGCCGGCGGATTCATGAACCAGGTGTTCATATTGGGGTGGCTCCTTCCTTATTTTCAATCGTCAGGCAAGGCGCGCAGAGCTTCGATTTTCGCCTTGACCGGCGTGACCTTGATGTCCGTCAGTTTGGTCTTGCTTACCCTTATGATTCTCGGTCCGTTGACGGGGAAATTGACTTATTCGTTCCTGAGCGTCGTTCAATACATCGGGATCGAAGGCTCCTTCGAGCGTCTCGAAGCGATCGCGGTCGCCACATGGGTGATCGGTTGTTTTATAAAAATAGCGGTGTCCGTGTTCATATTCAGTTTGTGCGTGAGCCGGCTTTTCGGAATAAGGGATTACCGGGACCTCGTATTTCCGCTTGCGCTTCTTTCCCTCGTCGGGTCGGTCTGGATTTTTCCGAATGCCGCCGCGTTGCTCAACTATCTCGTATTCACCTTCCCGGTGCTGGCTTTCGTCAATCAAACGGTTATCCCGTTGGCGCTTCTGACGGTGGATGCCGCAAGAAGAAAGACGGCGCCTTCTTTATTGCAATAAAAATTGCCCGATGGGCTCGAGAAGCCGCTGAACCGGCCGTATGAAGCTCGGCAGCTTCGTCTCGTCAAGCAGCAAAGCACCGATGACGAGAGATATGCCCATCGTCCCGCCATATACGGCCGCTTCCTTCCTTTTTTGTACGGCCATAAGCGACCGCATGCGAGAAATCGTCCATAATACGCCCAAAATGACATACGCAGCGCAGTACAAAATCATTCTCGAATCTCCTTCTTGTTCCATTGTAATGGCGGACCTGCCATACCGGCGCCGCCGATGGTCAGCTTCACGACGACCTTGATTTCTGCTGCGGCAAAGCTTCGTCCCCATTGCTTTTGCAGCGTTTTCCATTGCTTCGGCTTATTTTGATGGAGAAACAAACCAAAGCCTACGGGATCCGCGTCGAACTGTTTCTGGACCTTGCGCAGGACGTCCTGCACCTGTTTCTCGGCTGTTGCTTCCAGTGCGCGCTCCACGAGCGCGATGTTATTCGGCCGCGTGATATCCAGCTTGGTATTGTTTTCGAACAACATGCCCTTCCCTTGCAGCAACAGCGTGAACCGGATCCGATCCCCCTGGATGTCGGCTGTAATCTCCCGCTCGGCATGCGTCACTAATATCCCCACGTTCCCTTGCTCCTGGGGCAGCTCCGCGTTGATTCTCCCGTTCTTCATATGGTTGGTCGCCCAATTAAGGCCGTCCGTTTCATCGCCGTCCAGCAGCCCGACCATTTTCGTCTCCTTGAATACGGCGGATCCCGCGAGCTTAAATAAGCCTGTCTTGCCAGGATCCTTGTCTTCCGGCTCGACCGCGATGGCCCCCATGATCGGATCGATGCCAAGGCTCGATGCCGACATGAAGAAATCGCGCAGGTTGGCCGCGACCTCGCTTTGCTGGCCTTCCATCTCCTTGACCGCCTCCATCGGCACCTGGTCGAAGGGATATTTGGACTGCAGCACCTTCCGCGCCTCGCCGCCCTTCACGACCATGATGTAGGTTCGCAACCGTTGACGCGGGTCATGGGCGAACACGTCGAGCACGCCGTTTATTCCCTGCCTTCCCAGCGCCTTGCCGACGAAGATCACGCTGCGATGGGCGGTGAACAGCTTGCGGGAGCTTTTCTTCTGCAGCCTTTCAAAGGCTTCGTTCGCGTTTTTTCCGGTGGCCGACAGGACGAAAAACTTCTGCTGCGGGCTGCCGCCGCCACTTCCGCCTGACGAAGAAGAAGGAACCGCGATCTGCAGCGACAGCAGGTATTCCCCGTTATCGGCCAGATCGAACGCAGAGCCCGTGATGAAGGCGAGATCGTTGATCTCCGTCCGGTCCCAACAGCCGCTCAGCAGCCAGGCGGACAGAAGGAGACATGCTCGCAGCGATCGCTTCATGGACGCTTCCCCCGATATGGGCCTGGCTGCTGCCCCGCCGGCTCGCGGACCCGATTCGCCGTTCCCGATGCCTGCGGGCGCTGCCTTTTCGCCCAGATCGGCGCGCGGATCAGAATATCCTTCAAGCTCGACGGCTGTATCGGCGCGAGCGGCGACAAGTACGGCACGCCGAACGAACGCAACGAGGCCAAATGCAGCACGATGCTCAAAAAGCCGAGCACGATGCCGTACAGCCCAAGCGTGCCTGCCAGGACCAGGATCGGAAAGCGCAGCAAACGGACCCCGCTCGCAAAGCTGTAGCGAGGGATCGTAAAGGTGGCGATGCCCGTGATCGATACGATAATGACGACCGGCGCTGAAATGATGCCCGCCTGTACGGCTGCCTGGCCGATGACCAATGCGCCTGCGATGCTGATCGCTTGCCCGATTTGTTTGGGCAGCCGAATGCCGGCCTCCCGCAGCGCCTCGAATACGATCTCCATGAGCAGCGCTTCGAAAAAAGCCGGAAACGGCACAGCTTCTCTGGCGGAAGCGATGCTGAGCACCAGATTGGTCGGGATCATCTCTTGATGAAAGGTCGTGACCGCCACGTACAAGGAAGGCGCGAAGATGGCGATAAAAATAAACAGGAAACGGATCCATCGTACGAAGGTGGCGATCGGCCAGCGGACATAATAATCCTCGCTCGCCTGCAGGCCGGTCCAGAACGTCATGGGTACGATAAGCGCGAACGGCGTGTTGTCGACCAGAATCGCGATTTTCCCCTCCAGCAGCTCGGCGGCGACGACGTCGGGCCGCTCCGTGCTGTGCGTCTGCGGGAACGGGGAATACGGCAAGTCCTCGATGAACTCCTCGATATAACCGGAATCCATGACGCCGTCGATCTCGATGCGTTCCACTCTGGCGCGGTATTCGTGGAGATGTGCTCGTTAAAGCCGTCCCGCGGTCCGCGGATGACGGGCTCGGAGGACGGTTCCTCGAGGCTCCGCTGCTTTGTGCCGTCCGCCTTCACCAGCATAGCGCTACTGTCGGCATCCGTTAGCACAGCAGCTTGCCCATTTAATACTTGCCGCACGATCTCGTTGACATCGGACGACAGTCTCGCGGAGCCTGAGGTAATAAGCCGCTCCATCAGCACTTCGGCATTCGGCCGGTTGATACCTACTGCATGGACCTCATCAAGCGACAAGAGCGGTTTTAAAAGATGATCGTCAATGATCTGCTCATCCACAAGGCTTGAAATATAGACGAGCATCAGCCGTAGTTGACCGCCAATTTGAACGCTGCGAAAGACCATATCGGAGCAATCCTTAAAAATGCGCCGGAATGTCGCCTCGTTCCGTTCCAGCTGCGCGGCAAGCGCCTCGCTCCCCACGCCAGCCGCATGACTTGCCTCCAATGCGGCGGGAGAAACCGGTTTCCGTCGCATCCATTTCCTCAGTCGTTTCAAATGAGATGCCCTCCCCGGAAAAAAAACCGCGATGGCTATATTTTCCCGACCGGCGACCCAAAATATGCGACGCCTGCAAGGGTCGAGATCAAATGAAAAAACCCCTTACCGATAACGTTCGTTCTCGTTAGCGATAAGGGGATCCTATATGGGTTATCTGGAGAGCGCGCCGACGACCGGATGCGGGACGTACGGTTCCTCCAGCGATGCGATTTCCTCCGCCGTCAACCTGACGTTCAGCGCCGGTATCGCTTCTTCCAGCTGGGAAATAGACGTCACGCCGATAATAGGCGAGGTGATGACCTCTTTTTGCAGCATCCAGGCCAGTGCGACCTGTACGCGCGGAATGCCGCGCTCGGCTGCGATCGCCGCAACCCGCTGCGCGATCGGCAGGTCGGCCGTTTGCATCGCATCGTATTTGGTCCTTTGCGCCTGATCGGTTTCGGAGCGGGACGTCGTCTCGCCCGGATCGCGCAGCAGCCTGCCTGCCGCGAGCGGACTGTACGGAATCACACCGATTTTCTCTTCCTGGCAGAGCGGCAGCATCTCCCGCTCCTCCTCGCGATATTGCAGGTTGTAGTGGTTTTGCATGGAGACGAACCGCGTCCAGCCGTTCTTCCCCGCGACATGCTGCGCCTTGAGGAACTGCCAGGCGAACATCGCGGAAGCGCCTATATATCTTGCTTTGCCTGCTTTGACTACCTCATGCAAAGCTTCCATCGTCTCTTCGATCGGCGTGTCGTAGTCCCAGCGGTGAATCTGGTACAGGTCCACATAATCGGTTCCGAGCCGCTTCAAGCTCTTGTCGATCTGGCTCAAGATAGACTTGCGGGAAAGCCCGGCGCCGTTAGGTCCTTGCTCCATGCGAAAAAACACTTTTGTCGCGATGACGACTTCATCCCGGTTCGCATAGTCCTTCAAGGCCCGGCCGACGATCTCCTCGCTTGCGCCTATCGAATAAATGTTGGCCGTATCGAAAAAATTGATACCGAGATCCAGCGCTTTTTTGATGATCGGACGGCTGTTTTCCTCGTCGAGAATCCACGGATGCGTCCACTTGCTCACATCGCCGAAGCTCATGCAGCCCAGACAAAGCCTGGACACGTCCAGTCCGGTGTTCCCCAGTTTCACATATTCCATATCGATCATCCTTCCTCCATCGGGTTGTCCAAGCCTATATTTATATTAACTTAGACGGAGGATTCATCCTAATTGCATCATCCTAATTGCATCATCCTAATTGCATCATCCTAATTGCAGAACGCTTTGCGCTTGGCCCGTCGCTTTCCGTACGGCAGGCACGATCTTTGTCGCGAAAAGCTCGATACTCTCGGCCACTTTGCGGAACGGCTGTCCGCCGATGTCGATCTGGGCGAGGAATCGCCGGTGTCCGAACAACTCGTATTGACGCAGAATTTTCTCCACGATCTGCTCCGGGCTGCCCACGAATAATGCGGTCTCCGGAGCGGCCATCCGTTCAAAGTCGGGCCGGTCCATCCGAAGCGTCATCCCGCGCTGCCGGTTCACGTACGACCAGTAATTCGAATAATAAGGAAAGTATTCGTCCTTGGCCTGCTGCGTTGTTTTCGCGAAATAACCGTGTCCCGTAATTCCGATCTTGAGCCGTTCCGCATCGAATCCCGCCTGTTTGCCGGCTTCCCGGTAAGCATCCGCCAGCGGCAGAAATCGTGCCGGATCGCCGCCAAGCATCGCAATCGCCATGCCCACGCCATGTCTGCCGGCCCTGGCCGCGCTCTCAAGCGTTCCTCCCACGCCCACCCAGATCGGCAGCTGCTGCTGGAGCGGACGAGGGGCGATCTCCGCATTGCGCAGCGAGGGGCGATACTGTCCGTCCCATGTGACCTTTTCCGCTTCATTGAGCTTCAGAAACAGCTGCAGATTCTCCTCGAACAGCGCGTCGTAATCGTTGGTGTCGTACCCAAAGAGGGGAAACGATTCTACAAACGCGCCCCTGCCGGCGATTACTTCCGCGCGTCCGTCCGAGACGAGATCCAGCGTCGCAAAGTCCTCGAACAAGCGAACCGGGTCCACGGTGCTTAGGACGGTGGTCGCGCTCGTCAGTTTGATTCGTTTCGTGCGCTGGGCGATAGCGGCCAATACGACGGCCGGCGCCGAAGTGGCGTAATCGAGTCGATGATGCTCCCCGACGCCGAACAGATCCAGCCCCGCTTCGTCAGCTAGCATCGCGGCTTCTATAATCTCTTTGATCCTTTGCCTGGCGCTAATGGTCTGATTCGTAAACGGATCCGGCACGATATCCGCAAGCGTATATAATCCGATCTCCATGCCCGTCTCCGCGAGATGTTCCTCTCCCATCGTTCTCTGTCCCTCCAGATTTACTGCTCTTTATATGCGGGATAACCGGTAAATTTAAAATCGTTCCCTACCGCTTCAACGCTCATCTCGCTTACGTCTACGGCATCCATCATTTTCTCCATGCCGGTTCCTTCCAAAAAAGTGGGCGCGCCGCGGCCGCCGATCAGCTTGGGTGCCATGTAGATGACGAGTTTGTCGACGAGCCGGGCTTCGAAGAAGGAAGCGTTGATCTCGCTGCCCCCTTCGATCAACAGCGAGGAAATCGACTTCTCGCCTAAGGTTCGCACGACCTCGGAAGGATCGACCCGGCCCGCTTGCCCGGCTTGCCCGGTTAAGAACACATGGACCCCGGCCTCTTCAAGCGCCGTTTTCTTGGCACGGTCATAGGACGGCGTCGTAAAAACCCAGGTCGGCGCTTCCCCGTCCGTTACGACCTTCGCATCCAAGGGGAGCCGCAGCGTGGAATCCAGGATGACGCGAACCGGATTTCTCCCGTTCGGCAGCCTTGTCGTCAACTTGGAATCGTCCTTGATAATCGTGGTGACGCCAACGAGGATCGCGGCGTTCTGGTTGCGGAGCAGGTGGACGTCCTCGCGCGCAGCCTCCGAGGTGATCCATTTGCTGTCGGAGGCGTAGGTCGCGGTCTTCCCGTCCATCGTCACGGCGGACTTCAAAGTTACGAAGGGCGTTTTGCGAACGATAAATGTATTGAATACTTCGTTCATTTTACGTGATTCATTCTCGCAGACGCCGACGATGACCTCGATACCCGCATCCCTCAAAATAGCGACGCCTCTTCCCGATACGAGCGGATTCGGGTCAAGCGCAGCGATAACCACCCGCCGAATGCCCGCTTCGACGATCGCGACCGCGCAAGGCCCCGTCCTGCCATGATGGGAGCAGGGCTCAAGCGTGACATAGATCGTAGCTCCGCGCGTATGCTCGCCGGCCATGCGTATCGCGTGAATCTCGGCATGGGGCTCGCCGGCCTTCATATGCGCCCCGACGCCGACGATGCGGTTGTCGTTCACGATGACCGATCCGACGAGCGGGTTCGGATCCGTCTGGCCTTTCATCGCCATCGCGTTTTGCAGGGCAAGCCGCATGTAAAATTCGTGGTTAGTCATTGTTGCAGCAATGTTCGTCTTCATTTAAATGACCTGCTCGCTCGATCTTCGTTTTCAGATATTTCTCATTATATTCGGACACGTCGCCCCACAGCTGAACGCGGTCCTCCACGTCAAGGCCGGCTTGACGCAAGGCCTCCAGCTTCTTGGGATTGTTCGTGATGAGGGTGACGGGCTTATCGCGAAGCTCCTTCAACACCTTGATCGCATCGCCGTAATCGCGCGAATCGTCTACGAAGCCGAGCTGGAGATTGGCATCGACCGTGTCGTACCCGTTTTCCTGCAAAATATAAGCGAGCGCCTTGCTGAACAGGCCGATCCCGCGCCCCTCGTGGTTGGCCAAGTAAAAAATGGCGCCGCTGCCGTTGTCGGCGACATGCTTCATCGATTGCTTCAGCTGGTAGCCGCAGTCGCAGCGCTTGCTGCCGAATATATCGCCTGTATGGCAAATGGAGTGAAACCGGATGAGCGCATGCTCCGCATTCGCAAAATCGCCATGGACGAGCACGCTCGACTGCTGCAGTTCCGCCAGGTTGGCCGACGACAGCTTCGCGATGATCCGCTCGAAGTCCTCGGTCACTTCATCGCAGTTCAGCCAGCAATACCACTTGAACTCGACGGTCTCTCCAAGCAGATTGACGGGAAGCTTAATGGGGCCGACCAAATAGATGGCGCCTTTTTCGGTTTTGATTAATTTAACTTTGCCTTGCAAATGGGCGAGAACCTGAGGATCGAAATGCTGCGTAACCTGCATGTGAAGGACTCCTTTAATGGGTTTTCCGGTTAATCCTGTGTTATCTTGCGCTATTCGTGCGCGTTTTAATTGAAAGTCCGGCACCTCAAGCTGAATTCGCCGTATCTTTACGTATCAAAACTGGAAGCTGAGATTGCTCATCGAGCCATGCTTGATTGCCTCATCGTGCAATACCCGAGGCTTTTTATCCGGGCTTCCGCTTCCTAAGGCGATCAGCAAAGGTACGAAGTGCTCCGCGCGAGGCACGGCTCTCTTGGCGTGCGGGGCTATTGTTTCGTAGCCGACCAGCGACGCGATGTCCCTCGCCAGCACTTTCTCGCGAATCCAATCGATAAATTCCGCCGCCCACGCGCGCGGCGGCGACTCCGGATCCCTGTCAAACTCATATAGATTATGAGATAGAAACCCGCTGCCGATCACGAGTATGCCTTCTTGCTCAAGACCGCGCAGCGCTTCACCGATCGCGAGCTGCTCATTGGCCGTTAAAAAGGGGTTAACTGAAACGGGCACGATAGGAATATCGGCTTCCGGGTAAGCATGCCTCATAATCGGAAACACGCCATGATCGATGCCTCTATATTTTTGTTGAACGGGAATACCGTGTCTGCGCAATCGTTCTTCGACGATAGAAGCGACGATCGTCGATCCCCTTGCGGGATATTGAACTTGATAATACTCGGGCGGAAATCCGTAATAGTCATACTCCAACTCATGAACCGCGTCCGTGGCTGCGATCGTCGTGACCTCGTTTTCGAAATGCGCGGAAAAGATGACGATGGCTCTAGGACGGTGCGCTTGTCCGAAACGATTCAGAAACCGAGTGAATTCGGAGTTTTCGAAAATGGTGAAAGGCGAACCGTGCGCCAAGAATACCGGAGATAACATGTGCCAGCCCCCTTCGGCTTTCATTACATTGTAAAATGCATTGGACTGGGTTTAGAATAATACATATGATCCATTCTTTAAACTAGGCACTTTAATTAGGCATAGTCTAAAAAAGTAAACCATTTGATATGACGGGGGTTAAGGCAAATGCCGGACGAAAATATCGCGGAATTCGACGAATTCGTTGGATGCAACTTTACGACTTCTCTTGACATTCTGGTCGGAAAATGGAAATTCATGATTATCTTTCAACTCATGACCAACGAAACCATGAGATACAACGAACTCTTAAGAGCGATACCTGGCATTAACAAAAGAATGCTCACGTTGCAGCTCAAGGAACTGGAGTACCACAAAATCATACACCGGAAGGTGTATAACCAAATTCCTCCCAAAGTAGAGTACTCGTTTACGCAGCATGGAAGAAGTCTGTTGCCCGTCATTCGGGTGATGAGCGATTGGGGAGAGACGCACGCGCAGTATTTAGTCAAGGAATATGGCGAAGAAAATGTGGGGACGCTCTTGAATCGGCTTAAAAACACGCCCGACAACGAAGTGTTTAATAAAGTAACTTGACGAACCTGACGTTCATATAAAAGGCATCTCCCTCAAAGGGAGATGCCTTTTATATGAACGGACCGAATTTATGTCAGATACTCGCAAAACACCAGGCGGTTGCCAAAGGGATCCGTAACGGTGCATTCCTCGGAATTCCACGGCGTTTTCTCCAGGCCCGGCCTGGCGTAAGCGTACTTTTTGCCGATCAGCTCTTTTTGGAGCTCCCTAACGCCGCTCGTATGGACGCGGATCGCCGCGCCGGGACTGCAGTCTCCGTGATGCTCGCTCAGATGAATTTGAATGCCGTCTTTGGAAACTTGCATATACAGCGGCATATCCGGTTCGAACCGATGCTCCCAGTCCAGCGAAAATCCCAGAAAGTCGATATAAAACGTCTTTGCTTTGGCTTCGTCGAAAATGCGCAGGATCGGTATGATCCGCTCAAGCTGCGTCATGGGCCGGCCTCCCGTTGCTGTCGATTTTTCTATCGATGTTTCTGTCGATGTTTCTATCGATAGGTTTTGCTCATTATTGTAGGATTCGCCGCCGGCCCCGTTTTTCCTTTACGGTTCGGATTTGACAAGACGCGAGTCGAACGTGGGCCAACCGGCCGATGACGCCGTTTCCGAAGGCCATCGCGCCATCCGGCCCGCAACGCCGCCTCGCAGCACCTCGGCTACGATAACGCGCGAAGCGTCGGCGCCGCCAAGCTGGCACGCGTGCGGGCGGGATCGGCTGCGGATCGCGATCTCTACGGCCGCCCTGACGGCTGGCGCGTCCGCAGCCATCCGCACAGCGCGTCGCCGATCCCAGTATTCCGCATTGCCACGCTCTTGTCCCGGCAGCGGTTTGTACACGACGACGGGCACGCCCATCGCGATCGCCTCGGTAAGCGTCACGGCCCCCGCCTTGGTCACGATGCAAGACGCGACGGACATATACGCTTCGATGTTTTCCGCGTAGCCGACGACCCGTACGCGAGCTCGGCGCGCGTAGCGTTTTTTAAGCTTGCGGCAGAGCTTGGCATTGCGGCCCGCAATAAGCAGCAGCGTAGCGGACGGTTCGGGCTTCAATAAAGCATCGACCAGCCGTTCGGGCTCCGCCAAAGCGCCGACCATGACGAGTACGTAAGCCTGCTCTGGATCCAGCCCTTTTTCGCCGCAAATCTCCTGCCTGGATCGGCGTTCGGCACGGAACTGTCCGCGGATCGGAATCCCTGTGACGTGGATCCGGTCCTCCCGGATGCCCATGCGCGCGATCTGCGCCTTCATTTCCTCCGTCGCCACGAAGTAACCGTCCGTATGCGGATGAATCCAGCGGGTATGCAGCTCGTAATCCGTAATAACGGTGTAGGTCGGGATCGCGATGCCCGAGGACGCCATGGCCGGATACGTCGCGAGGAAAGGAAACGTGTGGATGACCGCGTCGGGCTTGATCGATTGGAGGAGCGCGGCCATCTTGCTTCGGCCAAAAGCATGCAGCCATCTGCCTAGCGGTCCGTCGTGCTTCATCCCGTTGGTGACGCGATAGCTCCAGCCGTACGTTTTGGGAAACCAGGTCATGCTCTTGGCATATGCGCAGCGCACGATCGCGTCCATTGCGGGATGCGCTTCACCGAACAGGTCGACGAGATGCACCTCGAACCGCGCCTCCGGATGCGCGGAGAATTGCTGCTCCAACGCCTTGGATACCTGGTAATGTCCGTCCCCGAACCTGGCGTATACGATCAGTATTTTCCATGCCCGTTGCTCCATCGCCGTTCCCCCTCCGATACGCTTTGCGCAGCAGGCGCGAAGCGCAGGCTCTTACCTTCAATATAAGGCTCGATCCTAATCGGCGAATGAAGCGTTCTTTAACGGGATGTAAATATAAACATAAGAATCCCCTATAAAATACAAGGTAGACCCGGCTATTTGCGAGCGCATATCGACTATGCTCTATATGACAGCAACAGACGATTCCCATAAAATTTACGTTATCTGATAAGGAGAGGATCAAGACGTGACCGAACGACATCCCTTCTACCAAGCCGCCCTGGACATGAGCTCGCAGTTGTCCGCCTGGAGACGCGACTTTCACCGGAACCCCGAACTCGGTTATGAAGAGACGAGAACGGCAGGCATCGTGGCGGATCATCTGACCCGGCTCGGCCTCGAGGTGCGTACGGGCGTCGGCAGAACCGGCGTCGTCGGCCTGCTGCGGGGGACGGAGCCCGGCCCGACGGTGCTGCTCAGAGCCGATATGGATGCCCTGCCGATACCTGACGGCAAGACGGCGGATTATGCATCTACGATTAAAGGGAAAGCCCACTTGTGCGGTCATGACGGCCATACGGCCATGCTCATGACAGCCGCGCATCTGCTCGCCGCGCACGGTGCGCCGCGTAAAGGCCACGTCAAATTCATGTTTCAGCCCGCCGAAGAAGGCTTGGCCGGCGCCAAAGCCATGATCGACGACGGCGTCCTCGATCATCCGCGCGTAGATGCCGCCATTGCCCTGCACGTGAAGCCGACGATAGCCTCTGGCAGGATCGGCCTTGGCTCCGGCACGTTTTACGCCGCGGCGGATCGCATCCGTATCCGGATCATCGGCCGCGGCGGGCATGCTGCGGCGCCGCACCAGACGATCGATTCCATTCCGATCGCCGCTCAGGTAATCACGGCCCTGCAGACGATCGCGAGCCGTCAGACGGATCCGCTGGATTCGGTGGTCGTGACGATCGGGCAGATTCAAGGGGGATTCGCTTCCAACGTTATCGCCCCGGAGGTTGAATTGAACGGAACGGTCCGCACCTTGAACCCCGCGCTGCAGGAAGCGATGCCGGCCAGAATCGAGCGGATCATCCGGGGCGTCACTGAATCGTTCGGCGCTACATACGAGCTCGATTACAAGTTCAGCTATCCCATGGTCATCAACGATGAAGGCATGGTGGATCTCATCCGCCGCACAGCCGACGATACGCTTGGGACAAGCGGATGGTTCGTCGAACGGCCGACTATGGGCGGTGAAGACTTCGCATTCGTCGCGCGGGAGGTGCCCTCCGCCCTGTTCTGGCTTGGCGTCGGGGACGGTACGGAGCGGACGTCCTACCCGCTGCACCATCCGATGTTCGATCTGGACGAGAATGCCCTTCCTGTCGGGGCTGCCATGCTTGCAGCTGCGGCTTTGAATTATTTAAAACAAGCCTAAAAACTGCCGGTTATCATCCTTATTGCAAAAGATCTCTGTTGCGGAACTACGTCATCGCCTTTTTGTTCTTCACTTCGGCTGGCGTCACGCCCCACGTTTTGCGGAACACCTTGGCAAAATAACTGAAGTCCCGGTAGCCCAGCATGTTCGCCGTCTCCGATACCTTCATGCCGTCCGACAGCCACTGCATCGCAAGCTTCATTTTTCTTTCCACGATGTATGCGGTGAACGACTGTCCTATTTGCTGCTTGAACAGGCGGGACAAATACGAAGCGTTGATATACAGCTTGCTCGCGACTTCATGCAGCCCGATATCTTCGCCGATCTCGGCTTCGACCATGCCGATCATCTTCTCGATCAGCTCGTGGCGGCTTTTGCTTTTCGTGCCGTTGACATAGGCGCAGATGTGGTCGACGGTGCCGTAAAGCCATTGGCGCGTCTGTTCCTTGGTTGATAAGGCCCGAAGCTGCTGAAAAAACGCCAGATGGCGCCCCAGCGCCTCTTGCAGCGGCCATCCCTGGAAATGGACGACACGGACGAGAAGCGAGGCGAGCAGCAGCACGTTTACGTACACTTCCTCGCTCGTTTTCGCGCGCTCGACATGCGTCTCGAGCCACTCGTCGATCAAGGCGATCGCAGCATCGCGCTGACCGGACTCCAGCGCGTGCGCGAGCACCTTCTCCAGCTGAACGTCGGCAACGACCGAATGGGTATGCGCCGACTCGTCGCGGTAGGGCACGACGATGTCGTGACCGTGCACGACGCGTTCCGTCAGCGCCTGGCTTGCGTCCAGATACGAGCGGCTGACGCCGGGCCTTTTGTCTACGGCGCGGCCGATGCCGGCACTCGCGGAAGTCTTCATATATTCCTTAAAGACGGATAACAACCTCGTCGTATGCCGGTGGACTTCCGCCGTGAAGTCGCCGGCGGATCGCCGTTTCTCCCGCTCGCCCGGCACGTCGCTGAATACGATGACGGTCGCGCCTTCGCCGTCGGAAAAAATGTGGCACGGCACGTTCGCCAGAAACTCCTTGGCGATGCCGAGCATCGAAATTTTCAGCAGCGTGATATCCTCGGCCGTAAAACGGGGATTCGGCGCGGTGAGCGGATCCGGGTCCGCGACGGTGACGGCCCAGTTCGCATCGTCCGGCAAGTCGATCATAAGCTCCCGGCTGCGCTGTCCGATTTCCCATTCGGCATATTTTCCCGACACCCAGTTTTGGAAAAAAAGGTCCTGCAGCCTGGGCAGGTGCTCCGCCCACTTTTTGCGCATCAGCTCCTGATTGTACTTGGCGGCCAGCTCCTCGCGAATGCGCTCGCGCGCCTCGAGCACCGCCTGCAGCACCTCGTCGTTGCCGGCGGGCTTGAGCAGGTACTTGGCGACCTGAAGCTCGATCGCGGTCTGGGCGTACTTGAAGTCGTCATGTCCGCTCAGGAAGATGATCTTCGCCAGCGGATCCGCCTCCACGATATGCCGCGCGACGGACAGACCGTCCAGGTCGGGCATCCGGATGTCCAGCAGCACGATGTTCGGCTTCGCCTGATCGAACAGCTTGATCGCGTCGATGCCGTTGTCCGCCGTGGCCACCACTTCGATCTCATGCTCCTCCCAGGAAATGTTGCGGGCAATGTTGTTAAGAAGCCGAAGCTCGTCTTCTACGATCATCAGATTCACGGGCGCCTCCGATCGGGATCCACAGCACGACGGTGGTTCCCTCGTTTTCGATGCTGTCGACGGTCAGTTCCGCAGAATCGCCGTAGTACAGCTTGAGTCTCGCTTTTACGTTCCATAGGCCGTACAGGTCGTTGCGTTTCAGCTCCTGATCCCAGGCCTGGCCGGCATGCGCGTACAGGCGATCCAGCTCGTCTCTGATATAGCGCAGCCTGTCAGGGGGAATCCCTTTTCCATTGTCAGACACCGCGAGACGGAGCCTTCCGGCCTCCATCCGGCCGTCGATCCGCACGACGCCGTTCTTCTTTTTCTGCTCCAGACCATGCAGAATCGCGTTCTCCACGATCGGCTGCAGCAGCAGCTTCAGGACGGGATACGGCTTGCACGCCTCTTCGATCCGGATGTCGACGGACAGCTTGTCGATGAACCGCAGCTCCTGCACGCGCAAGTAATAGCGCAGATGCTCGATCGTTTCTTCGACCGTGAACTCGTCCTGTCCTTTGCTCAGGCTCAGCCGGAAAAACTTCGACAAATTGAGCGCCATCTCCGATATTTCCTCGGCCTCGTAATTTTCCGCCATGCTGTAGATCGAATCGAGCGTGTTGTACAAAAAATGCGGATTGATCTGCGACTGCAGGACGCGCAGCTCGGCCTTCAGCCGGAGCAGCTGCTGCTCATAGATGTTTTCGATCAGGTTTTTCTGCTCGAGGGCCATGTCGTTGAAGGCGCTCATCAGATAGCCGAATTCGTCCTCCCGCTTGTTCGGAAGATTCGTATCGAGGCGCCCCATCCGCACCTGCTTCATCCCGTAGGCCAGCGCGCCGAGGGGCGAGGCGATGCCGCGGTAGACGATCCAGGAGATGACGATGGTGAGCAGCACGCTGATGGCGATGATCGCGTACATGAACGTCCGCAGCTGATCCGTCTCCGCGTACATAGCCGCGGCCGGTTTGACGAGGATGACGGTCCAGCCGGAGGACGGGGACTGATACCGTACGAGCATTTCGCTTTTTCCGCTTTTGGCCGACGGCATAACGGTCACGATGTCGCCCTCGGATTCCCAGGCCGGCATCGTCTCGTCGACCGAGCCCGCCCCCACGATCAGCCGGTCGTCGGCCGTCGTCAGATAGACGCTTTCGTCCGTCCCGTCGATGAGCGTATCGAGATGCTTGCGCAGATGCGCGGCGTCAAGGGTGATCATCAGCACGCTTTTGCGATCCCCCTGCTTGAACGGATCCATCGTACGAAGCAAGCTGACGTAACCCGGCTGAAAGGTCTGGTCCAGCTGCTGATACGAATTGAACTCGTCCCGCTTAGGCACGAGGAGACGGCTTTTGCCGTGCGACTGCATCAGTTCGGCATACCAATCCTGTCCCGGAATCTCGTCCACTCTTCTGCCTCCGAATTTCGAAGACAGAATCGTATGCGAATAGGCATGATAAATCGATAATTGGGTGAGATAACTGTTGGCGGATTTCATATTGGTAAGCTGTACGAGCACCTTCTGAAAATCCAGGGTCATCTCGCCGGTCAGCTGCGGGTCCGTCAGGTTGAGAAGCTCGATCAGGTTCGTATCCGTCGCCAGCGCCATGGACATATTCTCGAGATTGTCCATCGTCAAGTCGATGGCTTCCATCGCGGAGGACAGCGCGACGACCGTCTGCTCGTTGACCTTGCGCTCCAGGATCCGCTCGGAGCGCAAACTTGCGAATATGCTGACCGCAACAAGCGGCAGGAGAATGATTAGAAAATAGCTGGTGAGCCGCAGCTGCACGGAGCTGCGGAAAGCGTTCGCAAGTCTCGGTAAGATGGGGATCATATTCGGCTGGCGCACCTCCGGCCTGAAGGGAACAAATGGATGAAATTATATTACCATAGAATAGCCCAAGGGCTTCGGCGATCCGGAAAAATCCCGGATGCCGAGCCCCTTAATTTTCCTATCCTTTGATAGCGCCGATCATGACCCCTTTAGTGAAGTACTTCTGCAGGAAAGGATACACGAGCACGATCGGCATGATCGCGACCGTTACCGTGGCCATCTTGATCGTCTCCGGCGGCAGCTGCGCCACCTTGGATGCATTCAGCGACAGTTCCTGGCTTACGCTCGGCGTCTGAATCATATTGCGCAGAACCACCTGGATCGGCGCCAGATCCTTATCCGAGACGTACATGATGCCTTTAAAGTATTCGTTCCAGTGCCCGACGCCGTAAAAGAGTCCGATGGTGGCCAGAATCGGCGCCGACAGCGGCAGCACGATCCGCCAGAGCGTCGCGATCTCGCCGCAGCCGTCGATCCGCGCCGCCTCTTCGATCTCCTGCGGCAGCCCTTCGAAATATGTTTTCATGATCAAGAAGTTGAACGTGGATACCGTGCCTGGGATGATCATCGCCCAGATGGTGTTGTAGAGTCCCAGCTCGCGAATAACCATGTAGGTCGGTATAAGTCCCCCGTTGAACAACATGGTGAATATGATCGCGAGCAAAATCCCGTTGCGCCCCGGCGTCGATTTTTTGGACAACGGGTAAGCAAGCAGCGTCGTGACGATCAAATTAATCGCGGTGGCGACGATCGTGACGATTAAGGTAATCCGCAGCGCATCGGGGATCCGAGCGCTCGCCAGAATCTGTTCGTAGGCCTCGAGCGTCACGGCGCTCGGCCAGATGACGAAGCCGCCGTTGCGAAGCACCTCGGTATACGGCGTGATGGACATGACGACCACGAAGTACAGCGGGAACAGCGTCGACAACGCGAACAATCCGAGAAAGATATAGAGCGCGCCGTCGACGATACGGTCCGTTTTCGTTACCATATGCCCGAACCTCCGACTTTTTTGGCTATTTTATTCGCGCCCAGAATGAAGATCAGACCGATCAAGGATTTGAACACGCCGGTGGCCGCGGCGATGCTGAAGTTCAGCTGCTCGAGCCCCTGACGGAATACCCAGGTGTCGATGATATCCCCGACGCCGAATACCCTGGCATTGAGGAAGATGTATACTTGATCGAAGCCGGCATCGAGAATGCTGCCCATCCGCAAGATCAGCAGCAGCACGAACACCGAACGGATGCCGGGCAGCGTGATATTCCACATTTTCCGCCATCTGCCTGCGCCGTCCACCGCCGCCGCCTCGTACAGCTCCGGATTGATCGACCCGAGCGCGGCCAAATAAATAATCGCCCCGAAGCCTACGTTTTTCCACAGATCGGAGACGACGAGCAGCGGACGGAAATAATCCGGATCGGTCAGCAGGTTCAGTTCGCCCCATCCCCAGTCGCGAAACAGCGTCGTGACCAGGCCGGCGCCGGGCGCGAAAAAGGAAAAGACGATGCCGTACACGATAATCCAGGACAGGAAGTGCGGTCCGTACGTGATCGACTGGACGACCTTTTTGAACCACTTGGAGCGAATCTCGTTCAACAGCAGCGCAAGCAGCATATCGGGGATCATATTAAAGATCATGCGATAGATGCTGATGAGCAGCGTATTTTTCATGATTTGGGGAAAATCGGGGGATTGGAACATGGTCCGAAAATGTTCGAAGCCGACCCAAGGGCTTTTCCATATGCCCTTCATCAGGTTGTAGTCCTGAAAGGCGATCAAAATGCCCGCCATGGGCAAATAGTGAAACAATAAATAATAGAGCAAACCGGGAATCATCATCAGAATCATCCATCTGCCGCGATACAAGCTTGCGAACGACTTGCGCCTAGCGGAGCTTTTGGGGGAAGCCGCCTTGTGCTTCGATTGTGCTAGGGTTTGGTTCATTGCCACTGCCCCTTTGTGCTGGAGTTGCGGGAAAGGAAGAAGGCAGCCCCGACCCCGTCAGGGGCTGCCTTCCGTTTCTTCACCTTGCCGGATATCGAGCTTCTAACGGGATATCGTTTGTCTTACTTAAAGGCGTCAAGCTTTTTGTCCTTCAGCACGGCATTGATCTGGTCGGTATAGCCCTGGAAGATCGTTCTGCCGGTATACTTCGTCATCAGCTCTTCGCGGTACTCGGGCCACTTGGCGGCGCTCTTATCCTCGAAGATCATCTTGATGTGCAGGCGGTGCATTTCTTTGCGGAAGTCGCCGATGTTGGTGCCTTCAGGCGGCAGCAGCGAGACCGGCGGGAGCGCGTCGTGCTTCGGATACGAAGCGACCGTCGTCAAGATTGCCTGGTCGCGCGGCGAGATGCGCGGATCGCCCACCTCGAGGCCGAGAACGGCAGGCTCCTCCGGCGTGAAGAAGCGGTAAATGCCGAGCCAATTGCCTGCGTTCGCGATGTCCGCATTGTACGCTTCGGGATTGAGCGTTATTTTATTGCCTTCTTTCGTATAATGCTTGCCTTCCTGACCATAGTGAGTCAGCAGGAAGCCTTCTTCGCCGGCCAGCCAGTTCAGCACTTCGAACGCTCGCGCAATTTTCTCCGGATCTTTCTCGGCGACCGCTTTTCCGACCATGACCGAGGTTTCCGGCACGCCGTTTTTCCAGATCGCCGGCAGGTCCGGGAACGGATTGAACGGCTGCCAGTCCGCGTTCGGATCGATCGCTTTCGTGCGGGACTGCAAGCTGTTCGCATCGCCTTCGAGCGCCGCGTTCTTTTCGCCGCTAAAGATGATGCCGATCTTATTTTGCGCCGCCTTGTCCAGATGCCCCGGATATTTGCTGAGGAACCAGTCCGGGTCGACGATGCCTTCGTTCGTCATATCGATAATGCCCTGTATGACCTTCTGTACGCCAAGGTCCGTCCGGTTGTCCACGAATGCGTTGTTCGCGATTTGGAAGTCGGCCACGAAACCGTTCGCCAGCCATTGCGGGAACTCGAGCGGCACGCTTGCGCCATTTCCCGACGTCGAGAAGCCGTACGTATCCTTTTTGCCGTTGCCGTCCGGGTCCTCGTTGGTGAATTTGCGCATGACCTCGAGCATCTCGTCGTACGACTTCGGCATCTCGAGCTTCAGCTTGTCGAGCCAATCCTTTCGCACGTACCAGGCGGGATATTGGTTGCGCATGAAAGGAAGGATACCGCGGTTGAAGCCGCCGCCTACCAGCTGGTACGAATCGAGCTCTTCCTGTTTGACCCAGTTGTAGTAATTCGGCATCTTTTCCTTGTTCAGGTACGGCGTCAGGTCGGCCAGCAGGCCGTCGGTCGCGTACTTCTGGGACGCGGCGCCGTCCGCGACGAACACGTCGGGAATATCGCCCCCGGCCAGTTGGACGTTCATCTTGCTCTTGTAATCTTCGCCGCCGACCATGTAGTCGAGCTTCAGATCCACGTTAAACTTCTCTTCGATCGCCTGCTTGACGAAGTCTTTGTCTGCCGAAGGAAGCGTAGCGTTGGCGAATTCCGTGCCGACCGGGACCATGAAGCGCAAGCTGATTTTCTCCGGCTTGGCCGCTTCGGACGCGGTCGCCGATGCCGACGCCGGGCTTGCGCTTGTCGCGGGCTGGCTCGAAGCCGCCCCGTTTGTCTCTTTCCCATTGTTCGAGCAGGCCGTAGCCAGCAAGGTCGCCCCCGATAATACGACGAGCAATGACTTTTTCAAATGCATCACCTTCCGACGATTTAATCTTGCGCTTGCCTACGTTTATTATCCGGCATGGCTTCTCGCATTCATAGACGAGCGCTTTGACATGTCGTCGGTACTTTTTTGACTTCGACGGTCGTTACGGCATTTTTATCCGTATCGCATGAACGGCGGGCAGAATTCGAGATTCTCGAATTCTACCCGCCGTTTCCCGTTAGCTAACCGTTACCTTCATGACTTCGCTTTCCGAATCGCCTGCATCATTGCTGAGCAAGGCGCGATATTCGTAAGTGCCCTTCGCGCGTCCTTTAATGCTTGTCGCAGCCGTTTGCGCGCTCGGCGTGTGGGCCGAAAGGGTCTGGGCATCGATCAGAACGCCGTTCTCGTAAAGCTTGTAAGTCGTGGCGTTCGTCCCCCACCATAGGTTCATCGTCACCTTATAGTCGCCGTTCCCGTCCCAATTGTCGTTGGACAGCGTCGGCTTGCCCGGCGCGGCGTCTTTAACAGTGACGCTTAGCGGCGAACAAGGAGTCGTACCGTAGGCGTTGATCAGCTCGCATGTATACGTATACGAACCGTTCGTTTTGCCGCCGATCGCCGTTTCGGCCAGTTGAGCCGAAGGCGAAAGGGCGGCAAGCGTTCTTGTGTCGATTAACTTGCCGTTCTCGTACAATTTATAGGTCGAGCCGTTGAATCCGTACCACATATTCATCGTAATCTTATAGCTGCCGTCCAGAAGACCCGTATCGTAGCCGTTGTCGCTCGACAGGACCGGCTTGCCCGGAGCGCCCGATGCGCCCGATGAATCCGGAACCGGCTGCTCGTCGCCGACTGGTGTCAGCGTGTACGTCCCTTCAGGCGCCGAGAATGCCAGCACGCCGCCCTCTTCGCTCACGAGACCCGTTCGATCGGGTTGGCCGGGCATCGAAATTTTCCATTTCCCCGCGGACATATCGGCTACGGTCACCGACATGTCCGGCTGCGAACCGTACACGGACAGCGTGACCGATTCGTTCAGACGCTGGCCGCTCTTGCTGAACCAGACCGCGCGGTCCGCGATTTGCGCGCCCGTCATCAGATCGGCGTCGAGCCTCCGGCTCGGCAGAACCGTCGTTTCCCCGTTGTCCATCACTTGCATGACGTTCAGGAAATAGTCGGTCTCCGAAGGCGCTTTTGGCGATACTTCCACGCGCCAAGCACCCGCTTCGATCGTGTTCAAGTGGGCCGGCGTAGAAGGAATTCGCGGATAATTCGTTCCGTTCGTTTCGAATTCGTGTCCCGGCCCGCCTACCTTTTTAATGTTCACATTGTCCGCGAGCGGCAGCAGCGTCTCATTTACGAGCTTGCCGGAGTACCCGTTCCCGCTTCTCGTCACGGTCGTGACCGAGCCGTCCACGGTCGGCTCCTCCTCGGTATGCAGCAGCCAGCTCTTCTTGAAGTTCGGATTCGAAGAGACGACCTTGTCGAAGACGATCATCGCGGCGGGATGATCGGCGTCCTTCAGGTTCAGGAACATCATCGAACGATCGAACTGACTGACCTTATCCGAATAGGCCTGCGTCAGGTCGCCCTTAATATAGCTGTAATCGGGGGCGAGCGGATCCGAGCCCCCGCCGTACGCCTGCCCGGTCACTTTGGCGCGTGCGTAGTCTTTGCCCGCCAGATCCTCGAGCGACCATGCTTCGGCGTAAGCGCCTGAGTCGTTCGCCCATAGCTGTCCGCCGTCGTTAACCAGCGATTGTCCGCGATAGACGGGCGTCTCCGCCGGATCGTAGACGAGCATGGAATTGTGCGCGATCGTGCGTTTGTAGAAGTTGCGGTCGTAGGCGCTCATATAGGATTCGGACTTCCCGCCTGCCGCCGGCAAGCCTTCGTACATGCCGCTGTCCAGCGCGAGCGAGCCTTGATAATACAGCTGGAAGCTGCCCATATCCAGATGCTGATGGTTGCCGAACCAGTAGCCGCCGATTTTCATCTCCGCGACGACGGAGGGGGAATTTTTGTCGATGGCCGTCGGATCGTCCCAGCCGGTGCGCGCCACCATCGATCCCATCGGCGAGCCGAAGTACTTGGTCAACGGCAGCTCGCTCACCGGGCTGGTCGCTTGGTCCGGCTGGACGAACAGCATTTCCGCCACCGGATCGATCGTCCCCGGCACGTATTCGCCCTCGAACATATCGTGAACGTATGGGTTATCGTACAAGTAAGAAGCGAGCATGGCCTCCTTCTCATACTTCCAGGTCTTGTCGTCGGGCGTGTAAATATCCTGATAGGAATCGCCGTCGCGGATGAGCTGGCCGTCCGGTCTGCGGGTATAAATCGCGCGCATCAGGACGTCGCCTTGCTTTTCCGAGAATATATCGCCGGCGCCCATCTTCCGCATGATGAGCTGCGCCCAAAGCTCGGGCTCGTAGCGCCCCTGCATCCCGTAGGAATCGCCCTGGTGATGCATGCCCGACTCGTACCAGAAGTTGCGTACGGGCACGTATTGATTCATGAGCAGAACGGCGGCGTTGTTGTAAATCTCGTGGGCCGGGTCCTCGTCGTAGACGGCGACGCCGGCCGCGAGCAGGTTTTTGAGCAGCTGATCCTCGCTGTAGTGGCTCTCGACCGCGGGCACGCTCGCTTGCGGCGGATAGCCCATTTCCAGATCGGTGGCGAGCGACTTCATCTTGGCGATAATAAACGACCGATCATCGTCGTCCATCAGATCATAGCACCAGTCGTAGACGATGGCTGCCGCGTTGAGCGTATCGCCGACTTGGTGGTACTGCTCGGCCGGCGTAAAGTCGACGGTGCCAAGGAAGTTTTTAATCATCGATACGGCCTGTTCGCCCTGCGCCTCGTCGCCTTGCACGAGATATCGCAGCGCCGCCGCTTCGATCGCCTGGCGCACGCCGGCGATGTAGTTCGTCTTCGCGTCGCCCTTGATCGGCGGCAGCCAGCCTTCGGGACGGTCTCCCGTCTCCAGATCGAGACGCGTCCAGGTTTGTCCGTCCGTCGATACGTCCACGTCGAAGAATGAATTGCGGACATTGCCTTTGAAAAATGCCAGCGCTACTGCGTGCACTTCCTGTACGGAGCCCAGATCGAACTTAATCCATTGCCCCGCGCCTTCGGCCGTCCAGTACGTATTGAAGTCCCCGTCCAGCGTTTTCGTTCCGTCGTGGTCGCTGTCCTGCGCAGCGCTCCAGGTCGTCGACTGTACGGGCAGATTGGCATATCCGCTGCCCTGCGGCGCGCCGTATACGCTAGCTTCGGTAATGGAGTTCCATGGAGCCGAGGAACCGCCGTTATTTCCTTTGCCGACGATCCGGACATATCTCGCCTGCTTCGGGTCTGGAAGCGGATACGTTTCGAGATCGAGCGTCGTGCCGCTGCTCGTCGTAAACGAGGCGTTTCCACTGCTCACAAGAACGGCATTCCACACCGTTTGCATCGTCGGGTCGGATAGCTTGGCCTGCAGCTGAGGAATATCGTCTTCCCTGACATACAGGCGAGGGTGTACGCCCTGCGGTGGTTTGACGACCGTCTCGGCGGTAACCGCGGTCGCTTTCGGCGGCATCGCGATCGTCTCGTCCGTCATGTCCGCTTTGTACACCGCGACCGGCCAGGTCGTCGTCACGTAGCCGGCTTGTTCGGCTTTCAGCCGGTACCGGCCGTCGTATACTTGGGCATCGATTGTAAACGAACCGTCGGCCGCGGTCGTGGAGGTGCCGTACAGCGTGACGAATGCCTCATCGTACAGCCGAACCGTCGCGCCTGCGACCGGTTGACCGGTGCCTGCCGCGACCGCCTTGCCGCCGACTGCGTGCATCGCCGTTTCGGCTTCTTCCAGGACCAGCTCCGTGCCGGCCACCCCGGCTTCCGACGCGGTCAGCGTCTGAGAGACGGTCGCATACCCTGGCAACGAGGCTCGGAGTACATACGTGCCGTCATTGACCGCCTTGGCGAACGTATAGGCGCCGTCCGCACCCGAAGTGGCGGTGTCGAGCGCGTAAATAAAGCCGGTGTCGCCCGCGGCGTACACTTTGACGGTTGTGCCCGCCAGTCCTTCGCCGTTCGCGTCCCGCACCGTGCCGCTCACGCCGTGCTGCCGAACGAGGCTCATTCGGTCGAAGTGAACCGATCCCGTTTTATCCAGCGTTTCCAGCTGGATTTGATTCAAGCTGAGGAGCCCGGTCGTCACGAACGGACGATCCTTCAAAACGGCGGTATGATCGTCGACGCGAACGGCCGGCGGCTTGATATAAGTGCCGGGTTCGATCGCGTCGCTGGTCATATAGACGTCGTACTTCTTGTCGTCCATATTAATCGCGATCCGAACCGTATACCACTCATTCGTCGCCAGCGAGCCGTTGCCGTTCGGCAGGTCGGCGTTGCCTGCGCCGCTAATGATCTTGGCGCCGCCATTGTTCAAGATTTTGATCTGCGCGCCGGGCAGCAGCGCCCCGCTCGCGTTTTTCCCGAGCAGATTCAAATTAAAGGCAAGCTGATTGCCCGCTCCCGTCGCGTCGGGCGCGTACAGAAACCGCGTCTCCAGCTCGTACCTGCCGCTCGTAAGCGGTTGAATCGGCCGAACCGCGGAGACGCCGGCGGTCGACGCTTGCTGGTCTCGCAGCGTCAAGCTCTTGTTGCCGCTCCCGGGCGTATCCGTAACGGTGGCAAATCCAAGTCCGCCGACCGCGTAGGCGTCGGGCGTCGATCCGGTCGGATCGCTATCGAAGGTGTCTTCGATCGGCAGCGCGGAGAATGCGCTTTCAGTAACCTGAAGATCGTCGTAATAGCTCGTACCGGTGTTCGAGTTCCCCGTGGTCAAGTATAAGCTCCATTTGGCGGCATTTGCCGGCGCTTCGGCGGATACGTTGAAGCTCGTCCAGGCATTCAGCGGCGTGAATACGTAGGCTGAGGGCGGCGTCCCGACGAGCGCGTTCGTTTCGTCGTAAAAACGCAGTTGGACGTTCGTCGCGCCCGAAGCCAAATAGACGGCGCCCGTCACCGAGTAGTAGTGCCCTGCGGCTGCAACTTGCTTGTCGCTCTCCACCGCGATCGTCGTTCCCGCGCTGGCGTCCACGATTTTCAGACTGCCGCTGCCGGAAAGCTTCTGCTCCGTGCTAGCAGTAACGCCGGTCGTGCCGACTGCCTGCGTCCACCCGGATAGGCCGCTCTCGAAGCCGCCGTTAATCAATCCCGCATTCGCGGCAGATGCGGGCGTCGCAAATGACGGCAAATACCCCAGGCAAAGCGCAATGACCATGAACAAGTTTAAGAGCCTTTTCATTCTTTCACACCTTTCTCTTTCATTTATTTGGTCTAACCTTAGACCCTTCGCAGTTGTACTCATTATTGAAGCGCGGCCGCAAAAAACATAGAGGACTGTTTTGACTTTCGAACGGTATTTTTTTGACCTTGAAAATAAAAAAAGCCGACCGCAAGCGTCAGCATCCATAAAAGCGAGACGGAACAACCGTAATTCGGTTCCGTCTCGCTTTTTGCGTGGTTTGAATAGGGTTATCGCGGGCAGGGTCTCTATTCCGTATACATCGCCTTCAGCTTGGCGCGTTCCTGCTTCGTAACGCCGAGGCCGTCTTCGATGAACTTGTCGATCGAGCCGTACTTCGCCTTCATCTCGTCAAGCGACGCTTGGAGAAATTCTTTTTGCACGCCCATCAGCGCGGTGACGGCTTCAATGACGTTCGTATCCTGAATCTGAGTTTTCAGCGCTTCGATCGACTTTTGGTTATTGGCCGCATTGTAGACGTTGGACAACAGGTAGTCTTCCATGGCCGTCTTCTCGTCGACGCCGAGCGTCAGCAGGATGATCGCGGAGCCAAGACCCGTACGGTCTTTGCCGGCGGTGCAGTGCTGCACAAGCGCCATGTTCTTGGGATCGTTCAGCAGCTCCATTAGCTGGACGTAAAATTTGGGATTGTCGACCATCGATTTGTTGCCTTGAACCATCATTTGCACGGCACTTTCCTTGTCCTTCATCAATCCGGAAGCGAGAATCGTGCCGAAGTCGGTATTGCTGCCGGGATTGCCTTCGTCTGTTCGCACATAATTAATGCCCTTAATGACCGGATCGGGCAGCGATTTCACTTCGGCGTCCGTGCGATAATCGACGTCCGTCGTCAGGCCCATATTTTGCAGCTTTTTCTGATCCGCATCCGTCAGCTTGCCGATCGCATCGGCACGGAACAGCTTGCCCCATTTGACCGTACGGCCGTCCGTCGTCGCATAACCGCCCAAGTCGCGGAAGTTGGCCGCTCCCTCCAGGTCGACATGCCTCTCGGATGCGGAGATCGTTGCGCCGTTGCCGCCTTTCACGAGGAAATAGATGCGGCCGCCCGGCTTCGGATCCGCAGCGACGTGTCCGCCGTAGCGCGTATAGGTAGCTGCAAGCAGTTTGCCGTTCTTTTCGATATTGTCCGGCGAGGTGCTCCAATACACCTTGGCCGGCCCGAGATCCGCATTCGTTTTCCAGTGGATGACGAGTTGGCCCGTCGCGTTGCGCTCGACGATAGCTTGCGTGAAGTCGCCGCTTTTCTTGACTTGCGCAGCGGTTGCTTGCGCGGTCGCCGCGAAGCCCGTCGCCGGCGCCGCGATCGCGCCCAGCAAGATGGATAGCGATAATATCGCGGTCGAAAGCTTTTTTACGTTTCTCATCGTCAATAACTCCTCCACAGTACGTTGTATACATAATTCCCTGACTAGTATACAAGTGTGTTGTTTCCTCTTTGTCAGCGGAGATGAACGATTTCGTAAATTTAACGACATTAATCGCGAGTTGTGTAAACGCGCAGGGCGCTGATGCGGCAACTGGCGATGGAGTCAGCATGGCGTGACAAAATTCTCGCGGGGTGGCGAGATTGGCTGCCCGGATCACAAAAATCTGGTGCATCTAGGGACAGTGCCAGTCGCGGGGTGGCGACTTTGCCTGCCGGATGCATAATTTTTGTGCATCTAGGGGCAGCGCTGGCCGCGGGGTGGCGACTTTGCCTGCCGGATGCATAATTTTTGTGCATCTAGGGGCAGCGCTGGCCGCAGGGTGGCGACTTTGCCTGCTTGATGCATAAATATTGTGCATCTAGGGGCAGCACTGGCCGCGGGGTGGCGACTTTGCCTGCTTGATGCATAAATCTTGTGCATCTAGGGGCAGCACTGGCCGCGGGGTGGCGACTTTGCCTGCTTGATGCATAAATCTTGTGCATCTAGGCGCAGTGCCAGTCGCAGGGTGGCGACTTTGCCTGCCGGATGCATAATTTTTGTGCATCTAGGGGCAGCGCTGGCCGCAGGGTGGCGACTTTGCCTGCTTGATGCATAATTTTTGTGCATCTAGGAGCAGCGTTAGACGCGTGGTGGCGAGATTGGCTGCCCGGAGCACAATTCTGGTGCATCTAGGGGCAGCGCTGGCCGCGGAGTGGCGACTTTGCTTTCCTGTCTGGTGTCTGGCGCGACAATAACAAAAAAAAGCTGCCCCCGTGTCAACGTAATGACATGGAGCCAGCTCCTCAGCAGCTTTACGCCTTATTTATACAATGGACCGTACGCCGCGCATGCCCGATAATCCGCGCCTTCCGGATCTTTCGTGCCGAACGCGCTCCAGGCGCTTGGGCGCAGCAGCCGCTTCGCGTCCAAATTATGCATGTTCACGGGGATCCGCAGGATGCTTGCCAGCGTGACGAGGTCCTCTCCGATATGACCGTAGCTGACGACGCAGTGGTTGGAGCCCCAATGCTCCATGACCGTATAGGCGTCGTCGAAGACCGGGTCGCCCGGCACCAAGTTCGGCACGAACCAGGTCGTCGGCCAGGTCGGCGTCGTCCGCTCGTCAAGCGCGGCATGTACGTCTTCCGGCAGCTCGACCGTATAGCCCTCGGCCAGCTGCAGTACGGGGCCGACGCCTTCTACGAGATTAACTCTGGCCATCGTGACCGGCATGCCGCCTCTCGTCAGGAAGTCGGTCGAATGGCCGCCGCCCGCGAACTGATCCATATATGTCGGCCGCCAAGACGTAGCCGCAAGACAACGGTCGACCTCCTCGTCCGTGATCTCCCAGTGCGGCTTCATCGCGGGCTGCCCGTCCCGCGTCATCTCGCCCGTGCCGTCGAGCGCCGCAGGCCCCGAATTGATCAGGTGCAGCACGCCGCCGGCCGCGCGGCCTTCGAGCCGATGGCCGGTCACGCGAGCCACAGCCTCCGGACTCCAATAAGCGCGCACGTCGGCGAAGATTTGCGCCGTGTTCGTCAAGTAATGCTGGAACAGCATCGTCACCGCATTCAAGTTATCGTTTTCCGTCGCAACGATATATGGCTCGCGCGTGCCGTTCCAATCGAACGAGCTGTTCAGCACCGCCTCGAGAAAGTCCGCGCTCGGCAGGTGATCGGTCCACTCCCGCTGCCCCTGGAAGCCGGATGCGATCGCGTTGTAACCATACGCCTCTTCCTCGTAGCCCCGCGCTGCAAGCCTTGGGTTGCCGATCATCAGATCGCGGACGATCAGCGCCATTTTGACGACCGTCTCCCAGTTATGCGCTTTCTGGGCATCGGGAATGATCAGCGCCTCGGGGTTCGGATCGGAACCGATGACGCACTTCTCCTTGACCCAAGCGAGCGCTCGGCCGAACTCTTCCTCGTCGTAGATGCCGCGCTCGATGCGGCGGCTCACCTCCGTCATGTCCACGTAGGCGTTTTTCATTCCGAGGTAGCGCTGATAAAAATCGTCGTCGACGATACAGCCCGCGATACCCATCGACACCGAGCCGATCGACAAGTACGACTTGCCGCGCAGCAGCGCTGCAGCAAGACCCGCGCGCGCGAAGCGCAGCAGCTTGTCGGCCGCGTCCACCGGAATGGTCCGCTCGCCGATATCCTGGATGTGCCGGCCGTAAATCTTGAACACCGGCAGTCCCTTCTGATTGTGCGCCGCGTGCAACGCGCCCATATAGACCGCGCCGGGACGCTCCGTGCCGTTGAAGCCCCATACCGCATGCGGCAGCCGCGCGTTCGTCTCCATCGTCTCTAGCGGATAGCACCAGCCCGAGGCGACGGTCAGCAGCACGCCGACGTTCTCCTTCGCGAACCTGTCCGCGCACGCCGCCGCTTCCTTTAGGCCGGAGATGCAAACGTCGTTCACGACGCATTCGACCGGCGTGCCGTCCGGATACCGCAAATTCGCCGACAGCAATCTTGCGGCCTCATGCGCCAGTTCAATCGTCATATCCTTGGTGGCCGCCTTCACGAGCTTGCGGCGATCGATGATCGGTCGGATTCCGATCTTCGGAAAGCCGCTCTCGTAGCGATGTGCCAACTCCGCCATATGCTTCGCTCCTATGCTTATATGCGCCGCTCTGACGCTTGTATTTTCATAAGCCGTATTCCGCCATTTTACCGCGTATGAACCGCACGCCTTCCTCGACAAGCGCGTCGCCGCTCGGGGCGAGTTGCCGCCATACCCAGGTGTTCATGTTGTCCGTCACGTCGACGAACGACTCCAGCGCGGCATACCCGGTATACCCGATCTCGGACAACGCCCGGAAAATCGCATCCCAATCGACGAGTCCGGTCCCCGGGATGCCCCGGTCGTTTTCGCAAATATGATAGTGAATCAGATCGGAGCCGGCAGCCTTCGTGGCCTCGTAATAGCTCTTCTCCTCGATGTTCATGTGATACGTATCGAGATGGATTTTGATATTCGGCTCGCCGATCATTTCTTTCAGCGCCAGCGCCTGTCCGCAAGTATTCACCAGGTTCGATTCGTAGCGATTGACGGGCTCAAGACCGATTTGCACGCCGTAAGCTTGCGCATAGACGGCCGCCTCGCGCAGCCCCTCCGCCGCCCAAGTCCATTCCTGCTCGGTCGGACGGGCATTCGTTTCCTTCACGTGCTGCGAATAGACGACGCCGGACAGATTCGTCTTGCCGATGGCGGCCGTCGCGCGCACGCAGTCCTTCAAGTACGCAATCCCGGCAGCGCGAACGGCGGGATCGACGCTCGTTATGTCTGTGCCTCGCAGCAGCACGGTGGACGTTACGGCGTCAAGTCCGGCGTCTTCGAGCCTGCGCTTCACGGCGGCGGCGTCGAACGTGTCCAGCGTCATGAGCGGAATCTCGATGAAGTCCAGACCGAGTCCCTTGACGCGGTCGATGAGGCCGAGCGTCTCGTTGCTCCACTGGGAGCACCAGGCGTAGGCGTGAATGCCGAGCTTCATGATACGGACACCTCCAGATGCTTGATCAGATTGTTCGTGGCGATCATGCCCATATTGGTCACGGCTCCTTGCGTGGACGCCGCGCAGTGCGAGCCCGCGATCAGGTTGCCCAAGGCGAGCAGCGCCGGATTGTCCGGCGGCTCCTTCTCGAAGACGTCGATGCCGGCACCCCAGATCCGTCCCGCCCGCAGCGCCTCGAGCAGCGCCGACTCGTCGATCAAGCCCCCCCGCGCCGTATTCACGAGCACGGCGGTAGGCTTCATCATCTCGAATTGCTCGCGGCCGATGATGCCCGCCGTCTTGTCGTCTAGCGGCAGATGCAGGCTAATGAAGTCCGCCTCGCGCACGATCCCTTCGATCGAATCGCGATAAGAGATGCCGTAAGCGGCCGCGGTCGCCTCGTCGCGGAATAGATCGTACGCGAGCACCTTCATCCCGAACCCCGAGGCTCTGCGGGCGACCGCCTTGCCGATCGCGCCGAGGCCGAGCAGGCCGAGCGTCTTGCCGTGAATGTCGATCGCCGCCTCCGCCTTCCATACGCCGTCCCGGCAGGCCCGGTCGATGACGTTCACCCTTCTGGCGACGGCCATCATCAGCGCAAAGGCATAGTCCGCGACGGCTTCCGTGTTGGAGCCCGCCGCCAGCGTAACCTTGATCCCCCGCTCCTCGGCGTACTTCAGATCGATGTTGTCCGTACCTACGCCATACTTGGAGATGATCTTGAGCCCTGGCGCTTCTGTCAGCACTTCGCGGTCGAGCGGGTCCACGCCGACAATGATGCCGTCCGCGTCCGCGAGCAGTCCCTTCATCTCTTCCTTCGTCAAAATACGTCCATACGGGTTGTATACGACGTCGTACCCTCGCGACGCGAGCAGCTCGATCGGCGCCGGGTCCGATTTGCCGAACGAACGGGGCGTCACGACGATTTTCAGCTTCGGTGCCATGGCGGCATTCCTCCTTTGCGCGGCGCCCCGCTCACTTCCACTTCGGATTGTTGAGCACGGCCGGCTGCCCGTCGCGTTCGACGACGACCTTGCGATAGCCCTTCGTCTCGATCGTGCCGTAGTCGTGACCGGCGTCCGCGCGGAAGACGTAGAACGTAATAAGCGGTTCATGCCCGGTGTTGATGCTGCGGTGCGCGTATCGGCCCGGCACGTAGACCGCCTTGCCCGGCGCGAATTCCTGCACGTCCCAGTCGCCTTCCGGATTTTCCATGAGCATCAACCCTTTGCCGCCGATGCAGTAGTAGACTTCGGCCGTGTCGAGGACCGTATGGAAGTGTCCCTTGGTCATGTAATACTCGTCGCCGACCTTGCCCGGATAGACGATGCTCGTGCCGAACGCCAGATTGCCGTCGGACTCTGGAATGCCGAGCTCGTGGAATTCATAGACGAGCGGGTCCGCGCCATCCGCGAGCAAGCTGCGATACGCCTCGTCGTCCGCGTACATCCCTTTCATTTTCGACAGATGGCGCTTCAGCGAAGGCGCAGCGTCGGACAGACCGTTATTTAGGCTGAAATAAAGCGTAAACGGGGTTAACGGATTTTCCAGCTTCGTACCGGGCGGGTGCGTATGCGTCATGCCTTTGCGGCTCCTTTCGTCGCGCTGCCGTCTCGCAGCTCCATCGCGATTTTCTCCAGGCGGTCGAACGTCTCGCCCTCGATGGGCACATGGAATACCTCGGAGATCACCTGCGTCCAGCCATGGATAAAATAGATCCAGCCGTCTTCCACGTGCAGCGATTTTTGCGCCTGCTGACGGATCGCCTGATGCATAAAGTCGAGCGCGCCGCGGTAGTTCAGCTCCCAGACGAGTCCGCCCTCGGGGAACGCGGCGTCGTCCGTAAGCGGAGAGCCCGGACGGTCCTTGCCGAGTCCCGTCGCGTTGACGACGAGCGATCCGGCCGGCAAGCCCGCCAGCACCGCGTCATTGTCCGCCGGCGCCGGACAGAGCCTGAATTCGAACCGCACAGGCGTCTCGATGCGGCCGAGCAGCTGGCGCGCCGATTCAAGCCGCTCCGGACTGCGGTTCGTGATCACGATCGTGTCCGGCACGTCGTCGCCGCGCTCCGGCGCCGTCAGGTAGCTGCAGATCGCGAGCGCGCTGCCGCCCGCGCCCATTATCATCGCCTGGCCGCCCGTGCGCTTCCAGTGCCCCGGCGGCACGAACGCCGCCAGCGACAGCCCGCTCGAGATCGGGTCCTTGGCGTGGCCGGCGAGCCGGCCGCCAGCCTTGGAGATCGACGAGATCTCCTCGAAGGTCGTAGCGTACGGATCCAACATGTCGAACAAATCGCGCGCGGCATTAAACAGATCGATCTTATGCGTCGTGACGAGCGCGCCCAGGGAGAGCGGATCCTCCTTGATAAAACGTACGCAGTCCCGGTAAACCTCGGGCTCCGCGTGAATGGCTATGTCGATGCCGACGATCTTCGGTCCGCCGAGACCGAGCGCCTCGGCCCACAGCGGGAACAGCTTCATAATGGACGATTGTCCGGTCGTCACGCCGACAAAGTACATCGTCGGCGACGCCGCGCTTGGCGGCAGCTTCATGGCTTCGCGCTCCTCTCCTTGACCCCCGGACATCGCGGTCCGGGGTGTCAGCAGGCATGTTTGTTTTATAAGATCTATCGTAAAGCTCTATCTGGAAATTACCCGATCACTCGGCTGCTTCCAGGCTCGCGTACAACGCCTGCATGCCGTCCGCCGTCCGCCGATACCGGCCTGCAGCAACGGCGTACAGGCGATGCTTGCCCGCAGCCGGCTCGATCGCCGCTCCCGGCGCCGCGAAGCGCTCGGCCGCCGCAGCCAGATCCGGGAACAGCCCGACGCCGTGACCCGCGACGAGCGCCGCGCCGATCAGCGCCGTGTCCTCCGCCTGCAGCGGGCGGTACGGAATGCCGAGCGTATCCGCCTTGATCCGGTTGAAAAGCGCGCTGCGCGCGCCGCCGCCGGCGACATGGACGGCTTCATACGCCGCTTGGCCGACGAGACGCTCGAGCGTCCCGAGATAATGCTTATACTCGTAGGCGACCGACTCGAGGATCGCCCGGAACAACGCGCCTTGCTCGTGAGACCAGGCCAGGCCGGTCCAGCTGCCGCGAAGCGCGGGCGTGTTGGGGCAGACGCGTCCGCCGAAATGCGGAACAAACGTCAGGCCGCCGCAGCCCGGCTCCACCGACTCGGCCAGCGCATTCAGTTCGTCGTAGTCCAAGCCGGTCATACGCTTGAACCAGGCAAGGCATTGACCGCCGCCATTGATATAAGCAAGCGGCGTCCACAGATCGGGCAGCGCCGAGCGGGCATAGATCAGCGTCTTGCCCGCGGTATCCGGCCGGTACTCGGCCGTGCAGCAGGACAGCACCGACGCGGTGCCCGCCACGTCGAACAGCAGGCCCGGCCGCGCGATGCCCGCGCCGAGCGTCGCCGCGGCGGTATCGCCAAGGCCCGCCGCGATCGGCGTGCCCGGCAGCAGCCCCGCCGCGGCAGCATGCGATTCGGTCAGGCCGCCGACGATGTCCCACGGCCGGACGATGGCGGGCATCTTGTCGCCGTCGATGCCGAACGCCGACAGCAGTTCATCCGACCAGGCCATCCGCTGTACGTCGGCGAAGCCGGTGAAGTGAAGATGCGTATGGTCGATAAAGGCCTCGTGCGCGCGCAAGCCCGCGAGCCTGCCGGCGACGTAGGCGCTTGGCACGAGGAACTTGGCGATGTCCCGGTAAACCTCCGGCCGCTTCCGTCTCCACCACAATATCTTGGGTCCGTGCGCATAAGTAACAGGACTGCCCGTGATGCCGATAAAAGCTTCCTCGCCCCAGTCCCGGATGAGCGGCATCGCGGCTTCGCAGCGGCTGTCGAGCCAGGAGTCGTAGGGCGTCACGGCATGCCAGTCATCGTCGATGCCGAGCATGCCCGCCATCTGGCCGCCGATGCCGACTGCCGCCACGCGCGTCGGCGAGACGCCCGTTCGATCCATCGTCGAACGGATGGCGGTGACGACCGAGCCGAACATCTCGTCCGGGTCCTGCTCGACCTGCCCGGGCGCGGGACGAATCAGGTTCGAGGGCACGAACGCGCTGCCAAGAATCTGGCCGTCTGCCGCGACGAGCGCGGCTTTGGTCCCCTGCGTGCCCAGGTCCACGGCGATCGCGCAGTTCGAGCGGCTATTGTCGGATGGCATTTAACTCCGTCTCCCCTCTAATCAAACGCGATGACCGTCTTGATGCCCTGCGAGCTGCCGGCGTGGCGGAGCGCCTCGTCGAAGCGGCCGATCGCATAGCGCGCGGATACGAGCTTGCCGACATCCAGAATGCCGCTCGCGATAAACTGCAGCGTCTTGCGGAAATGCGCGTTGTTCGCCTTCGTGCTGCCCGTTACCAGCAGCTGCTTGTAATGGATGACGTTCGTGTCCAGCGCGACGGGCACGCTATCCTTGGGCAGGCCGCCGAAAAAGTTGATCCGGCCGCCCATCGCCGCCAGCTCGACCGCGAGCTGCTGCGCTTCGGGCGACGGATTGGCCGTCACGATGACGTCCGCGCCCCGGCCGCCGGTCTGCGCAAGCAAGCTTTCCTTCAATCCGTCCGCCGGCAGCGCGATGAAAGAAGGATCGATCCGGCGCGCCAGCTCCAGCCGGCCCGTCGATCGGTTGCTCAGGAAAACCCTGCCTGCGCCCGACATTTTGGCCAGCTGCGCATACATGATGCCGATCGGACCGGCGCCGATGATCAGCACGTCGTCTCCGGCGCGGATCGGGCACTGCTCGATCCCGTTGTAAACGCACGACAACGGCTCGTTGACGGCCGCATGGTCGAACGTCACCTGCGCCGGCAGCTCGACGACGTTGCCGAAGCGGAGCGCCTGCTCCGGCACGCGCACGTACTCGGCGAAGCCGCCGTCCATCTGGACGCCAAGCGCCTCGTAGCTTGCGCACAAATGCTGGTTGCCGCGGATGCATTCCGCGCAAATGCCGCAGCCCATGTTGGGCGCAATGCCGACGCGCATTCCGACCTGGTAGCCGGTCGTATGCGAGCCTACCTCGACGATCTCGCCGCTCAGCTCGTGGCCGAGCGTCCGCGGCGATTCCGCCGTAATGCCCGCAAAGCCGTTTTTGATCATCCGCATATCCGTGCCGCAGATGCCCGCGCTTCTCACCTTGACGAGAATTTCCCGTTCGGAGATGTCCGGCATTGGCACCTCGTCCAGCCGGATATCTCCGGGTCCGTACAATCTGGCCGCTAACATATTCGCTTCTCCTCCCTAGAGCTTGACCGGCGCGCCGGTCTTGATCGACGCGTTGCCGGCCTCGACGACGCGCACGGCCATCTTGCCGTCATGTCCCGTCACGCGCGGCGGCCTGCCTTCCAATATCGCGGCGATGAAGTCGGTATCCTCGGCGAGATAGGCTTCCTTGAAAAGCGATCGCCAGCTGTTCATGAACGGCCGGCGGAGCAGCCGGTCCGGACCCGCTATGATCGTCGTCTTCTCATGCGTCTGGCCAAGAAAGATGACGCCTTCGGTGCCGAGAATCTCCACCCGGCTGTCGTATCCGTAGCGGACGGCGACCGCGCCGTCGATGCTGGCCTGCGCGCCGTTCGCGAAGCGGGCGGTGAGCGAGACATTGTCGTAAAAGTCCGGGAAGTCGGCCGAGACATGCCGGTTGCGGTAGTTGCCTCCGATCGCATACACCTCGGACACCTCCGAGCCCGAGAACCAACGGATCGTGTCGATGTCGTGACTGTTGACCTCGGCGAGCGGGCCGTTGCTCTTGGCCAGATCGTACATCCAGGGCATCGGCTGGCTCGGTCCGCGCGTCAGCGACTTGACGAGCACGACTTCGCCGATCGCGCCTTCGTCGATCGCGCGCTTGGCCTCGACGAAGCTCTCGTCGAAGCGTCTCATGAACGCGACCTGCAGCGTGACGCCGGCCGCCTCGCAAGCCGCGATCATTTCGTCGCATTCGCGCTCATTGATCGCCATTGGCTTTTCGCACAACACATGCTTGCCTGCCAGCGCGGACGCCACGACGATATCGCGGTGATAGATCGTCGGCGTCACGACGACGACGGCGTCGATCTCCGCGTCCTCGAGCGCTTGCTTGTAGTCCGTATAGTACCGGTCGATTCCAAGCTCCTTCGCAGCCGATGCGGCCGTTTCCTGGTTCGGGTCGACGACGGCGACGAGTCTTGCCAACGGCACGTTTTTCCGGAAGTTGGCGGCGTGAATCATGCCCGCTCTGCCCGCTCCAATGATGCATACGCCGATCTCTCTTTGCTGCATGAGCCTTTTTCACCCGCTTTTAATAATTAGATGTTTCTTTCGTTTTATTTCACTTTTTCTTATTTCGCCAACAAACAACAATCATTTGCTGTTATATAGTATAATTCACTTGAAGCATGTGCTAGATTGATCATTTTTGCGATCGGATGATTTAATTTGCGATATTCATTCAACCTTAAAGGAAGATGGCCATGAGCGAGGGAAATTCGGACGTCATGTTCGCCGAGGAGCGGCAGGCGGCCATTGTCAGAATGGTTCAGGAGCGCGGGAAGGTGCTCGTGCCCGACCTTGTCGCCTTCTTTAAAATGTCGCCGGCTACGATCCGGGGAGATCTGCGGGATCTCGAAGCGAGAGGCTTGATCAAGCGCACGCATGGCGGCGCGATTCCAAGCGATGCCGCGCCGGTCGGCTTCGAGCTGGACAACAAGGGCAAGACGGTCAAAGACTTGAGCCTCAAGGAAGCGATCGCCAGAAAGGCCGCCGAGCTGGTGGAGGACGGCGATATTATCATTTTGGATGCAGGTCTGACGACCAGAGAGATGTGCAATCATTTGCAGGATAAAAAGAATTTGACAGTCATCGTCAACGATATCGAGATCGCCTCGATGCTGGAACGTCTCGACAACGTGTCCGTCGTCGTCATCGGCGGCATGCTGCGCCGCCATTTCCACTGCACGGTCGGTCCGTTTGCGGTCAAGCTGCTCTCCGAGCTGAACGTGGACAAGGTGTTCCTCGGCACCAATGCCTTCAGCGTCCGCAAAGGCTGCACGACGCCGGACATGAACCAAGCCGAGGTCAAACGAACGATGATCCGAATCGCGACGCAGGTCGTGCTGCTGTGCGACAGCGCCAAGATCGGCAAAAATTCGTTTGTCCAATTCGCGGAGCCCGGCGAGATCGATCT
The DNA here is from genome assembly GCF_042649185.1 of Cohnella sp. GCM10012308. Classification (NCBI taxonomy): domain Bacteria; kingdom Bacillati; phylum Bacillota; class Bacilli; order Caryophanales; family Paenibacillaceae; genus Cohnella; species Cohnella sp. GCM10012308. The sequence goes on along the minus strand of NZ_JBHRYU010000039.1, from coordinate 8,904 downwards.
GGTGATCACCGACAGCCGGATAACCGGGCAGCACCTGCGGGAGATGACCGAAGCGGGCATGGAAGTGATGGTCGAACCCGTTCATTGACGTTAGTGACAGAGTCACTTTCTTGCACGTAAACAAACCGCCAGGTGAGTTAGTCCCTGACGGTTCTTTTTGATTTTGGCGGACATCCGGAAAATCAATTCGCGCGGAACGCCTATCGCCGACCGGCTATTCCGCTTGCCGGCTCATCCGGCGATCCATCCCGATGGAAGGCCGCTCATCAGCCGCAACGTTCATAACATAATGCCTGCAAATATACATCCTTTTTCGTCCATGTAGAACCTTTTGAGTATAAAAGATGCGAATATGCATCTTTTTATCTCCATCAGCGCGATTTCCGGCTTGTGCGTTGCATTTACCTGCATATCCGCAGGTATTTTATCTGGCACCGATGGTCGGCAAAAAATACCTGCATAAATGCAGTTTTGGGGCGCAACACATCCGATAAATCTTCGCCACGCCACGCCATGCCGAAAGCGCGCTTACCCGTCCACAAATGTCCGCCGCCCAGGTCCTGCAGCAATAGTCCCGATATTTGAACCGCGCTTTCTCGCTAATAGCTCCCGCAGCCAGCCGGTTCGGCACATGCAGTTCCTTCTCGTTTCGCCTATCCCCCTCCGCCAGGCAGCTCGCCTTGCGGAATTAGGAAAAGGCCGGTTCGACGGCAAGCGGCGCCAGCGCGGAAGTCCGGTCCATGAATATGAACGCGTCGTATCGTTCCGCCAGCATCGTAGGCACGTAATTGCCGCGCTCGTGTTCCGGATGATAAACGACGCCGATCGCACGGTGATCAAGCGGCCGCTCGAGCAGGATCCGCTCGGCATCGTCGAGCATGAGCAGCTTGTCGGCAGGCTCGATGCGGTGAAGCAGCTCCTCGAGGCTTCCGGGCTGCGCGGGCGGAACCTTCATCGCCTCGAATGGCCGCCCCCATCCGCGCCCCGCGATCACGGTGCCTTCATAAGTACCGAAGCCGACAGCATAGACCTCTGCGCCATAAGACTCGCGCAGCAGTTGCCCGACGTTCACCATGCCTTCCTCGGCTATGTCGGTCGCGCGCGCGTCGCCGATATGCGTATTGTGCGCCCAGACGATGGACCGCGCCGCCGGCCCGTAAAAAGCCATCAGCCGCTCGAGAGCCGCGACCATGTGCCGGTCGCGCACGTTCCAGGATTCCGCGTCATGGCGAATCATCGTCCGGTAATAGTCCTCCGCGCCTTTCATGGCCAAAGCATTAAGCTCCGCTGCAAGCGCATCCTCGCGGTCTCCCGCGCGCGCCTCGCGCCATCCGTCCTGCAGTTTGCGCAGCAGCGCGACGACTTCCGCCTCACAGCCCTCGCCATAAAAGTTAGCCGCGATGCCATACTGCTGCTCCTCCCGACCGTGGGGCTCGAAGCATTCAAAGGCGCGCTTGGCCGCCTCCAGGTCCGCGTCGTCCTTTTCCCCGAGGTACTTGAGAATCTCGTCCATCGACTCCCATAAGCTGTATAGATCAATGCCGTAAAAACCCACCTTGTCCTCTTCGGCCTTGCCGTCGTTGTAGACGCGAAGCCAGTCGGCAAACGCCGCGATCTCGCGATTCGCCCACATCCAGGTCGGCCAACGCGCGAAATCCCGCAGCGCTTCGGCAGCGATCGTGCCGGCTGCGTCGTCGCCTTTTACGTAACGGTTCAGCACATAACAGGAAGGCCAATCGCCCTCGACTGCAATGAACTTAAAGCCTTTTTCCACGATCAGGCGCTTGGACAGCTCCGCCCGCTCGGCATAGAACTCGGACGTACCGTGCGAAGCTTCGCCGATCAATACGAATTTGGCTTCGCCGGCCCGGTCCACGAGCGCTTCCGCATATGCGGCTCCGGGAAACGGCGTCGCATGGCGCTCCAAAGCTTGAAGCGCTTCGGATTCATTGTCGCGCATATCGGTCTCCTCCGCTCTTGAGACGAACGCATTCCTGAGGTTAGGATGCGCGTTGTCATTGAGCCCGATACCCACCCTCCTGAAGCTTTTCCCGCAGCAGCGCGAACGCTTCGCGCAATCGCTCCGCCGGGATGTCGGCGTAGCGGTCGCCGATGCTGACCTCATAAGCGCTGCCGCCGTCATCCAGCCCCTTGACCCAAGTGGACAAACCGACGCCGGTCGTCTCGCAAACGCTGCTCAGAACCGATTCCAGCGCTTCCTTCGGCAGATCCGCATGGACGTGGAACATATTGGACACCGGCACCGACGGTACGGTACGTATCGCATCCCCGCAATCGTTGTACAATTCGGCCAGCGCCATCGCTTCCTTGTAATACTGTTCCATTTTGCCGATTCGCAGGTCAAAGTAATAATCCGAGCTGATAATGTATGGATACAAGCTGATCAGATCGCCGCCGTGCCGCCGCTTCCATATCTTCGATCGTTCGGCGAGCGCCGCATTTCCTGCCAAGATCGCACCGGCAATGCCTCCAAGCCCTTTGTAAAAAGATACGTAGACGCTGTCGAACAACGTGCAGAGCTCGGCAGCAGACTTCCCGTAGTAAGGCAATATTTCGAACAGGCGCGCGCCGTCCAGATGCATTCGGATGCCGCGGCTGCGGCAGTAGGCGGAAATTTCCTCAAGCTCCGCATAAGGAGGCAGCTGGCCGCCGATCTCCCGCTGAGGCAGTTCGAGCAACAGGCATGCGACGTCGTCTGCGAGCTGTCGGACGTCCGCCGGACGAATAAGCCGATCGTGATCGGCCAACAGCACGGTCTCGATCCGATGCAGCTCCTTCAAGCCGTCCTCTTCGTGAAGCTCCAGATGACTGAGCGGATGATAGGCGACCTTCCGCTTCCCCGTTTCGTCGCAGTGAATCCGCAGCGCAATCTGCTGCGCCATCGTTCCGCTAGGGAAAAACACCGACTCGGGCTTGCCCAGATAAGCGGCCATTTTCGTCTGAAAGCGCTCGATCGTTTCTCCTTTTCCGTACATATCGCTGCTCGCGTTCCCGTCCGTTCCTTCGAATGCCTCCAGCAACACCTGGACGTTCCGTTTGCCGTGGCCGACGACCGGATACTTGCTGTTTTTAAATGCATCCGCCAAAGTCATGCTGCCGTTCATGTCGAGACCCTCCCTGAATTTTTCGATTTCCTCAGTATAACATGCATTTTACCGTTGACACTTCCTCCCAGACTCATGTATGAATAGACTGTAACGACAAAAGCATAATGCGGATGAAGGCAACGGGAGAGATCGCCCATCGTGAACTCGGAGGCGGCGCCGAAGGAGTAACCCTCTCAGCGAGGAGAATCTCTCAGGCAAAAGGACCTTTGCCGGACGCGACTCTGGAGAGCATTCCGCAGCATGACGCGGGATCACCCACGGGGAAACTTGGTTCCGAGAACGGACCTAAGGTAACTCTCAGGTACAAAGGACAGAGCGAAAAGAGGACGCAGGCAGCTTCGGCTGGGGGCGCGCTTTCTTTTTGCGGCTGTCCTTTTTTGCGTCCGGCGTTACCGACTGAGGCTTTAAAATACCGACCATGGCTTCAATCAAGGAGGCGAGAAACAACCATGTCCGAATTGAAAAGAACCCCGCTCTACCCGATCTATGCCGGGCTTCCCGGCGTCCGTTGCATCGATTTTGGCGGCTGGGACCTTCCCGTGCAGTTCTCGGGCATTCAAAAGGAGCATGACGCGGTACGCCTGCACGCCGGTCTGTTCGATGTCTCCCATATGGGAGAGTTCATCGTGACGGGCGACGGCGCGGAGCGTTTCCTGCAGCGAGTGACGACCAACGATGTCTCGAAGCTGACGGACGGTCAGGCGCAGTACACGCTGATGTGCGACCCGGACGGCGGCGTCGTGGACGACCTGCTCGTCTACCGGATCTCGGCGGACCGCTACATGGCCGTCGTCAACGCCTCCAACATCGACAAGGATTTTTCGTGGATGCAAGCTCATCTGCCGGGGGACGCGTCGCTCGAAGACGCTTCGGACCGCTATGCCCTCCTCGCCCTTCAGGGCCCTCGCGCAGCCGATATTCTCCAGATTGCCGGTGCGACGCCGGACGTTTTGGCGCTCTCTTCCTTCCACTTTAAAAAGGATACGCCGCTCGCCGGCGCAAGCGCCCTGATCTCCCGTACGGGGTATACCGGCGAGGACGGATTCGAGATCTACGTCCCTGCCGCGCACGCAGGCGACGTCTGGCATGCGCTGATGGCGGCGGGTGAACCGCTCGGACTGTTGCCTGCCGGTCTCGGCGCCCGCGACACGCTCCGCTTCGAAGCGCGCCTGCCGCTGTACGGGCAAGAGCTGTCCGACACGATCACCCCGCTGGAGGCGGGCGTCGGCTTCTTCGTCAAGCTGGACAAGGAAGACTTTATCGGCAAGGACGCGCTGGTTAGACAGAAGGAAAAAGGCTTGCCTCGCAAGTTGGTCGGCATCGAGCTGATCGACAGAGGCATCCCCCGCTCTCACTACCCCGTATTCGCGGGAGACGAACGGATCGGGGAAGTAACGACGGGGACGCAGTCTCCGACGCTGAAGCGCAGCCTGGGCCTTGCCTTGGTCGACGCTGCTTACGCCGCGATCGGCACCGAGGTCGAAGTCGAGATTCGCTGCAAACGGCTGAAAGCCGAAGTGATTAAAACCCCTTTTTACAAGAGAATGCCTAAGGAGCGATGAACCGCATGCCTAATCTCCATCGATACATCCCGATGACCGAGCAGGACCAGGCCGATATGCTGGAGACGATAGGCGTCCCCTCCATAGAGGGGCTCTTCCGCGACATTCCGGAGGCCGTCCGTTACCGCGGCACGCTGCCGATGTCCGGCGCGCTCGACGAGTTCTCGCTGCTGGAGCATATGAAGGAACTGGCCGGGCGCAATGCCGATACCGACCGTTACAAGAGCTTTCTCGGCGCCGGCATTTACGACCATCATCTCCCCGTCGTTATTAATCACATGATCTCCCGATCCGAATTTTATACCGCTTATACCCCCTATCAGCCGGAAATCAGCCAAGGCGAGCTGCAAGCCATCTTCGAATTTCAATCTTACATTTGCGAGCTGACCGGCATGAAGGTCGCCAATGCGAGCATGTACGACGGCGTTACCGCCCTCTCCGAAGCGGGCGCGCTCGCCGCCGGCGCCACCAAGCGCAAGCAATTGATCGTCTCCCGCGCCGTGCATCCCGAAGCGCGCGAAGCGCTCCGTACGATGGCCCGTGGGCTCAATCTGGACATTGCCGAAGTCGGCTGCGCGGACGGCGTCACCGATCTGGACGCGCTGCGCCTAGCCGTCACGGCCGACACGGCCGCCGTGCTCGTCCAGTCGCCGAACTTCTTTGGCGCGATCGAGGATCTGGCCGCGATCGAGCCGATCGCCCACGGCGTCAAGGGACTGTTCGTCGTGAGCGCCAATCCGCTGGCGCTCGGCCTGCTCGAGACGCCGGGCAAGCTCGGCGCCGATATCTGCGTCGGCGACGCGCAGCCGCTCGGCATCTCGCAATCGCTCGGCGGTCCGACCTGCGGCTTCTTCGCCGTCGCCGAGCCGCTCATGCGCCGGATGCCGGGCCGCATCGTCGGCCAGACGACCGACATCGACGGCAAGCGCGGCTTCGTGCTGACGCTGCAAGCCCGCGAGCAGCATATCCGCCGCGAGAAGGCGACGTCCAACATCTGCTCCAACCAGGCGCTGCTCGCCCTGTGCGCTTCCATTTATCTGTCGACGATGGGCAAGCAAGGACTGCTGGACGCTGCGCATCTGAACCTGCAGAAGGCGCATTATGCGGCCGGCGAGCTGACGAAGCGCGGTTTTACGCTGCCGTTCGGCAGCCCGTTCTTCAATGAATTTGTCGTGAAGCTGCCGGCTGGCGTTTCGGTTAAAGAGACGAATCTGAGACTGCTGGAAGCAGGCTTTCTCGGCGGTTACGACCTGGGCGTTGCGTATCCGGAGCTGGCAGGCCACATGCTGGTCGCCGTTACCGAAAAACGCACGCGTCAAGAAATCGAGGGCTTCGTGAGCAAACTGGAGGAGGTGGCCATATGACCGCATCGATGAATGCAGGACCAGATAAAGTGCCAACGGAAAAAGCATTGATCTTTGAGCTGAGCAAAGCCGGACGCGTCGCTTATTCGCTGCCGCCTTGCGACGTGCCCGAGGTTCCGGCTGCCGAGCTGATACCGGCCTCCATGCTGCGCGAGACGCCGGCCGCGCTGCCCGAAGTGTACGAAGTCGACGTGATCCGCCACTATACGGAGCTGTCCCGCCGTAACTTCGGCGTCGACAACGGCTTTTACCCGCTCGGCTCCTGCACGATGAAGTATAATCCTAAAATCAACGAAGATACGGCTCGCCTCGCAGGCTTTGCGAAGATCCACCCCTACCAGCCGGAGGAAAGCATCCAGGGCGCGCTGGAGCTGCTATACACGCTGCAAAACGACCTCGCCGTCCTCACCGGCATGGACCAAGTGACGCTCCAGCCGGCCGCCGGCGCACACGGGGAATGGACCGGCCTGATGATGATCCGCGCCTATCACGAGAGCCGCGGCGAGCGTCGCACCAAGGTTATCGTGCCCGATTCCTCGCACGGCACGAACCCGGCGAGCGCGACGGTCGCCGGGTTCGAGACGGTCACGATCAAGTCCGACGAGCGCGGCATGGTCGACCTGGCGGCGCTGCGCGCGGCGGTCGGCAGCGACACCGCGGCGCTTATGCTGACCAACCCAAGCACGCTCGGCTTGTTCGAAGAGCAGATCGTCGAGATCGCCGCGATCATACATGAGGCGGGCGGCCTGCTCTATTACGACGGCGCGAACTCCAACGCGATTATGGGCATCACCCGCCCGGGCGACATGGGCTTTGATGTCGTGCACCTGAACCTGCATAAGACGATGAGCACGCCGCACGGAGGCGGCGGACCTGGCGCAGGCCCCGTAGGGGTGAAGAGCAGGCTCATCCCCTTCCTGCCGAAGCCGATCGTCGCCCGCCGCAAAGACGGCACGTACTACTTTGACTACGATCTCCCCGAATCGATTGGTCGCGTCAAAGCGTATTACGGCAACTTCGGCATCCTCGTTCGCGCATACACGTATATCCGGACCTATGGACCGGAAGGCTTGCGCCGCGTCTCCGAGTGCGCCGTTCTCAACGCCAACTACATGATGGCACGACTAGCGCCGCACTACGAGATTCCGTATCCGGGCGTGTGCAAGCACGAGTTCGTCATGTCGGGCCGTGGCTTGAAGCCATTCGGCGTACGCACGCTCGACGTCGCCAAACGCCTGCTCGACTTCGGCTACCATCCGCCGACGATCTACTTCCCGCTTAATGTCGAGGAATGCATCATGATCGAGCCGACCGAGACCGAGAGCAAGGAGACGCTCGACGGCTTTATCGATACGATGATCCGAATCGCCGAGGAAGCCCGCACAAACCCGGAGCTCGTTCTGAACGCGCCCTACAACACCGTCGTTCGCCGTCTTGACGAGACGACCGCCGCCCGCAAGCCGGTGCTCAATTGCGCTTGCAGCTAAATCTATGCTTGACCGACGCGCAGCCCTCCTTTTCAAGGAGGGCTGCGTTTTTGAATGATTTGACATTGGACCGGGAGGTCCCGGCGTTTTATGATAAAGGTTAACATAACTTATTTTTAGTATTCGTACTTCCAAGGAGGCGTATCGCAGGCATGTCCTTATTACTTGGCTCGCACGTATCGATGTCCGGCAGCCGCATGCTGCTGCAAGCCAGCGAGGAAGCGGCCTCGTACGGCGCGAATACGTTCTTGATCTATACTGGCGCTCCCCATAACTCCCGGCGCAAGCCGATCGAAGCGCTGAATATCGAGCTCGGCAAGGCCCATATGCGGGAGCACGGCATCTCGAACATCGTCGTTCACGCACCGTTTATCATCAATCTGGCCAACACGATCTCGCCGCGAACGTTCGAATTCGGCATCGAGCTGCTGCACGAAGAATTAGTGCGTACCGAAGCGCTCGGCAGCCGCCAGCTTGTCCTGCACCCCGGCTCGCACGTCGGCGCCGGCGCGGAAGCGGGCATCGCCCGTATCGTCGAAGGTCTTAATGAAGTGTTGTCCGAAGAACGCGACGTCCACGTGTCGCTCGAGACGATGGCCGGCAAAGGTACCGAGTGCGGCAGAAGCTTCGAGGAGCTGGCCCGGATCATCGATGGCGTCGCGCACAACGAGCGCTTGTCCGTCTGCCTCGACACTTGCCATATCCATGACGCCGGCTATGATGTCGCTGCCGACTTTGACGGCGTCTTGGATGCATTCGACCGCATCGTCGGGCTGGATCGGCTTCAAGTGCTGCATATCAACGATTCCAAGCATGAGCGCGGCTCGCGCAAGGACAGGCATGAGAATATCGGACATGGATTCATAGGGATCGATGCCCTCCGCTATGTCGTCCATCATCCCCAGCTCCAGGGCCTCCCCATGCTGCTCGAGACGCCGTCGATCGGGGCAAAAAAGTACGTCAACCCGCCTTACAAGCACGAGATCGCGCTGCTGCGCGGCGAAGTGGACGAACCCGTCGTTAAAACGGCTGATGCGTCCTAAACATGGAAGATCCCCCATCCGATAGCCGCTCAAAAGGGTGGCCGATCGCCTATGTTCTTCCTTTCAACGCATTACCTGCAAATATACATCTTTTTACGCCAATGTCGCCCCTTCAGCACAAAATACCTGCGAATGTGCAGGTAATTTCCTCCATCCCCCTGATTTTCGGCTTCCGCTTTGCATTTGCCTGCATATTCTCCTAGGCCCCCTAATCAAATTGGAGTCCCTCCCTACAATGTTTTAAACTAGGGATAAGGGAGATGAGCGGGATGGGAAAAAGGTTAAAGGAAGAAACACGGCTTAGAATTGTTAAGGAAGCA
>NZ_JBHRYU010000038.1:0-88790 GCF_042649185.1 Cohnella sp. GCM10012308 | reverse complement strand
TCGGAATCGCCTTTACAAATTTGGTCTACTTGTTCCTTGCTAAATTCCATCTCTTCACAATCCTCGTTTGGGTTTAACTACTAATTCTCGATGGGTATGCTTAAATCCCTTCTAGGTTAGAAAAAAAACAAAAAATCCCCCCGCCGAGGGGGGGAGCTAAGTAGTAACCACATTTGCAGGTATTTCATTTAGTGCCGTCGGTCGGCAAAAAATACATGTACAAATGCAGGTTTTTTGGTCAGAAAAAACATCCCAAGAACGCTGGTCCTCCAAAAGCGCTCTTACTTGTCGCCATTCGCCGCTAATCTTATACTTTCAATAAAAAAAGACCCATGCGACAATACGCATGGATCCGCGATTCATGCGGCCAGAGAGATTATCCGACTCGCCTCCCCGTACCGCTATCTATATATACTGAATGGAGGACTGCGTCCCAAGCGGCAGCAGCTCGTAAAGGTACACGCCTATTAACTCCCGCTCGATCGGGGAGATCGGCAGCGTCGAGCGGATCGTCAGATACACGATGGCGTTCGCCCGGTCGTAGCGTTCGAACGAGATGCGTCCGCCTGCCAGCATGCGGTCCACGACGTCGATGATGTCGTGCAGGTCCGAGCCGCGGTTCATCGCGGCTTCCCTGACATCATCGGGCACCTCGGGTGCGGCCGGCACACGATCTTCCTTTGTCAGTCCGTACGGCTTCACCTTAAAGCAGACGAACGGCGTCAGGTATGCGGCGGCAAACTTCAGCAGGTTCGCCCGATCCTCCTCGCGCAGCTCCAGCTGATCGTCCCAGGCGTAGATCGTCGCCGTCTGCTTGCCGCTGGTATGGATCCTCACGTAACGCAGTTGAGGAAATCGCTCCCGGACGAGCGATTCGGACAACATTCGCGTACTCATCGTGGGCCGCCCCCTTCTCACTCAAAATTACGCTTTTAGAATTTGGCTGCGCTTTCACAAAAAAAAGATCCGTTGCCTCGGCTTCCCTCACACTTCCCGTCGATCGGAACGGAAGATATTCACTATTGTATTCGGTTCGCTCCGCGTTGTATGTTCGCAAGCCTAAAGTTGGGGCGGAGAAAGCGACGCATGTAAAAAAGCCGCCGCCCCGAAGGGCGACGACCTGCTCTGTCTTGCCGATTATCGGCTTAGCTGCAGCTCCACCAGCCTCGCCGTCCGCTCCCGCGGCAGCGTCACGCGCAGCGCGCCGGACTCGCCGTCCCAGGCGACGGCGCTGCCCTCGTGCGCGGCCGGGTACGCGATGCGCGCCTGCAACGGGCCTGCGCCGCCAACCGCATTCGCAGCGCCCGCACTGCTGCTGGCACCGACGGCGCCTCCGCCAGTCTCCGCCGCCAGCCACGGCAGCGGCAGCGCGATCTCGGCCGCTTCGCCGCCGATGCGCCAGACGGCGACATAGGCGCGGCCCTCCGCGCGGATGCCGAAGCAGATCCAGTCGTCCTGCTGCGTCGGCAGGCCGAGCGGCCAGAACGGCAGGCCCGCGGCGATGTCGGCCCGCATCGTCTTGTAGTAGTCGAGCGCCTCCTTGACGAGCGCGCGGCGACGCGGGCTGAGCTCGGCGACGTGTCCGCTCTGGTGAACGCGCAGCAGCATCGCGTTGACCATGTTGAACACGACTTCTTCGTCGTCGCCCTCGCGGAGCGGATAAGACCAGATGGCCGATTGCTCCGGCGTCAGCGCGGAAGGCGAGGCGGCGGCGATCGCCGCGTACTTCACATAGTCCTCCTGGTCGCTCGTGGACTGGATGCTGTGCCTGCTCAGCATGGCGTAGTCCATGCGCATGCCGCCGCTGGAGCAGTTTTCGATGACAAGATCCGGATACCGCGCAAAAATGCCGTCCAGCCAGGCTAGATACGCCCGGTTGTGCTGCAGCAGGCCGTCGCCGAAGCTGTCCGCGTCCGTCTCGGTGCCGATACCCGCATTGATGTTGTAGTCCATCTTGATGTAGCCCACGCCGTAGTCTTCGACGAGACGACGGATGACTTCGTCCGCGTGCGCGACGACGGCCGGATTCCGATAGTCAAGCTGGTAGCGAGAGCGGTCCTTGACGCGTTTGCCGTGGCGCATGAAAAACCAGCTGTCGTCGGCGTCCGCCAGCTTCGGACTATTGATGCCCATCACCTCGAGCTCCAGCCACAGTCCGGGGATCATGCCTTTGCCGCGAATGTAGTCGAGCACGTATTTAATCCCCTCGGGAAACCGCGCCTTCGACGGCAGCCATTCGCCGACCCCGTCCCACCAATCGCCGTCCGCGTACCAGCCTGCGTCGATGCAGAAGTATTCGCTGCCAATGTCGGCGGCTGCGTCGATGAGCGGAAGCAGCTTCTCGGTCGTCGGCTGGCCCCACAGGCAGTTCATATAGTCGTTAAAAATGACGCGCAGCAGCCGGTTGTCGTCGTTCGGCCGCCGGATCGCGCGCCGATATCGGGTCAGCTCGCCGATCGCCGCATCAAAGCCGCCCCGCGTCGCGCCGACCGCCGCCGGCACGGAGACGAACGACTCGCCCGGCGCGAGCTTGAGCCACCATTGATTATCGTGCTCGGTCGGTCCGCTCACGAGCAGCGTCAAATAATCGAACTGGTCGATGATCTCCCAGTGCCAGGAGCCGTTGTGCTCGATCTGCCAGAACAGCTGCGTATTCGTTTCGAAGTTATCCAATACGGCCATCGGGATATGCTCCGCGGCGGCCCAGGATCCGGTATTGCTGCACGAGATGCGCTTCGAGCTGCGGTCCGTCACATGAGACAGTCCCAGCTCCGGCAGCGAGTACGTCCGCCACTGCAGCTCGCTTTGCCAGCCGGTATGCGGAATGGAGACGGACATCTTGTCGTCGCGGTCCAGCGCGCCTTCTTTGTCGAGTCCCGTCAAGGCAAACGTGGATACGTACTCGACGCCCAGCGGCGCCGCCCCTCCGTTGCGCAGCGTCGTCCAGCAGCGGGCGACCGCGATGCCGTCGTAAAACTGAAAGTGCGATACGGCCTCGAGTCCCGTCTCGGGATCCGCGAGCGTCACTTCGAGCTTGCGGCCCGGACCGCTGCGCGCGTCGCTATGCGACCGGTACTGCATGCGCAAGCCCGGATAGGTCGCGCGATGCGTGCGGCCGTGATATTCGGCGCGGTCTTCGCCCGTCAGTTGCAGCTCCAGCAGGCGAAACCCCGGCGCTTGCTTGTCCGACACCGCGCCCGGACTGTACGGCTCGGTCCCGAAGTGCATCAGCCGCGCATCTCCCTCATCCGTCACTACGATATTTAGATGCAGGCCGTTTTCGGCAATTTCGATCGCTTTGCTCATTTACGCGCACGCTCCTAAGATCCATTTTGAATGAATAAGGTCCTAAAACGCGCAAAACCCAGTCCCGGAGGGCTGAGTCTTGCGTGCTTGTATTGGGTTCAGGCGCTGAATATCCTGACGTTCCTTTGATTATTGCGCGGAGCCCAGTTGTACCCACGCTTGCTGGATCTCGGTAATCGCCTGGTCCTTCGTCTTGCTCTTGCCGATATACCCCTGCATGATCTCGCCGAACTTCTGGTGGAACGTGTCGAGCGAGTAGTTGACGGACAGATCGCCGGATTTTTCGGTCTTCAGGAGCTCATCCATCGCCTTCGGCATTTGCAGATCAGGAAGCGGCGCGTCCTTGATCGGCGGAATGACCTTCGCGACGGTGGAAAACCAGCTCTTGCCGTAGTCGGACGTATACAGCCAGTTGAAGAAGTCGGTCGTCTCGCGGGCGACCTTGGAATCCTTGTTGATGCGCAGCGCTTGGTCGGCGCCCGTGATGATGACCGCTTGCTCGGGCTTGTCGCTCACCGGGTAGCCCATGATGCCGATCTGGATGTCCGGCGCGATCTTCTCGATCGCTTCTTCGTCCCATGCGCCCTTGCCGGTCATGATCGCGGCCTTGCCGGCGGCGAAGTCGCTGACTTCGGCGTTGCTGTCGCGCTCAAGCGGCTTGTCTGTACCGTGCGCGACCGTCGTGTCGACGAATTTGAAGAAGTTGTCGGCCAGCACCGGGTGATCCTTGAACGTCGTCTTGCCGGCGATGAAGTCGGCGACCAGCGATTTGGCGTCCGTGCCCGCGTCCAGCGCGGCGGCGTCCACGAAATGTTGGAATACGTGCTTCCACGTCCACCATTCCTTGTAGGCGTTGGCGAACGGCGTGATGCCCTTGGCTTCGAGCTTCGCGATCGCATCGTCGAGCTGAGCGGTCGTCTTCGGCACTTCGGTGATACCCGCTTCTTCAAACAGCTTCTTGTTGTAGATCAGCGTGAAAAGGTTGCCCTTGACCGGCAGGCCCAGCACCTTTCCGTCGGTGGACGTCATGTTGCTGCGCACGGCGTCCGTCATAGCCGCAGCCAGCGGTTCGCCCGTCAGGTCCGCGCTGTATTCGGCGAACGTATCGATGTCTCCGCCTGCCGTCGTCTGGAATACGTCCGGCGTGTTGCCGGATGCGATCCGCGATTTCAGCACCGTGTTGTAGTCGGCCTGCATGATCTCGAGGTTGATCGTGACGTTCGGCTTGACCTTCTTGTATTCGGCGATGTAGGCGTTAAACGCGTCCGTGTACTCCGGCGAAGCCGTGAACATGTTGATGGTGACCGGCTTGTCCGAGGTTCCCGCCGAGGCGCTCGCCGACGAGCCTGCCGAAGCGCTTGCCGATGCCGCCCCGCTCGATGCCGCGTTATTGTTGTCGTTGTTGCCGCCGCACGCAGCCAGCAGACCGGCCATCATGACTGCGCTGACGGATACGCCCGCAATCTTTTTGATCATGTATGTTGCCCCCGATTCGTAAGTGATTTTGCGCTACGATGCTTATATTAAAGAACCGCAGCCGGCAACCCAATGCACTTAAGTAATCTCTTAAGGGTAAAAAAGCGGCCTGGCCGGCGGTTCGCTTTTTTACCCTTCTCCCAAATGCGGGAAGTTATGCGTACCTGTGCCACGCGCTCGCAGGAGGGCGCTGCGGTGGCCGCAGCGGGATCGCGGAAAGACTCGTGGCGGCGGCGGCGCGGCGCGGGTGCTTCGTGCACATTTATTGTGCACGGTGGCGGGTCTCGCGGTGGCGGCGACGCGGCGTGGTTGCTTCGTGCACATTTATTGTGCACGATGGCGGGTCTCGCTGTGGCGGCGACGCGGCGCGGGTGCTTCGTGCACATTTATTGTGCACTATGGCGGGCCTCGCGGTGGCGGCGACGCGGCGTGGTGGCTTCGTGCACATTTATTGTGCACGAGGGCGGACCTCGCGATGACGGCGACGCGGCGCGGGTGCCTCGTGCACATTTATTGTGCACGAGGGCGGGCCTCGCGATGACGGCGACGCGGCGCGGGTGCCTCGTGCACATTTATTGTGCACGAGGGCGGGCCTCGCGGTGGCGGCGACGCGGCGCGGGTGCTTCGTGCACATTTATTGTGCACGAGGGCGGGCCTCGCGGTGGCGACGACGCGGCGCGGGTGCTTCGTGCACATTTATTGTGCACGATGACGGCCTTCGCGGTGGCGGCGACGGGGCGCGATTGATTCGTGCACATTTATTGTGCACGATGACGGCCTTCGCGGTGGCGGCGACGGGGCGCGATTGATTCGTGCACATTTATTGTGCACGATGACGGCCTTCGCGGTGGCGGCGACGGGGCGCGATTGATTCGTGCACATTTATTGTGCACGGTGGCGGGTCTCGCGGTGTCGACGACGCGGCGCGGGTGCTTCGTGCACATTTATTGTGCACGATGGCGGTCCTCGTTATGGCGGCGACGCAGCGCGGGTGCTTCGTGCACATTTATTGTGCACGATGGCTGCCTTCGCGGTGGCTGCGACGCGACGCACCCGATTCGTGCACATTTATTGTGCACGATGGCGGCCCTCGCGATGGCCGTGGTCCCGCGGCTGGCAACTCTCCCCCGCCAACTCGCCCCCGCCAACCCCAATCTTAAGGCGCCTCCGCTCCCTGCGCCCGATACTCCGACGGCGACAGGCCGACGTAGTTGCGGAAGGCCTTGGAGAAGTAGTTTTTATCCTTAAAGCCGAGCATCTCCGAGATCTCCTGGATCTTCAGCTCCGGGCGGTCAAGCAGCGCCTTGGCCTTGTCCATGCGTACCTTCTGCACGTATTCGTGGATGCCGAAGCCGTATTGCTGCTTGAACAGCTTCATCAGGTACTCCCTGCTCAGAAAATAGCGCTCGGTGAACATCGAGATCTTGATGTCCTCGAAGTAGTGCTGCTCGATGTAGCGCTTGATCTCCCCCACGTCGAAGGCGCGCTCGGGCGACAGCGCGGCCCGCGCCAGCTCGGCGTACCGCTCGCAGACGCGGCAGAGCAGCGCCTCGAACGCGTCGAAGCCGGCAAAGTCTGCGGACAGCCCGAGCGCATCCAGCGTGCCCAGTGCGCCGCCCCCGCGTGCACTCGCCGCTTTGGCGTCCCCGCCCGTCTCCGCGTCGGCGTCAGGCGCCGGCAGCTCCAGCTCGAGCGCCAGCTCGCCGAGCAGAAAGAGAAGCTCCTCCAACAGCCGGTCCGCCTGCTTGAAGCTGAACCGCCCCTGCTCCCGCAAGCCGGCCATATACTGCTGCACGACGGACCGCGCCTGCGCGGCGCTGCCCGCCTCGACCGCCGAGCGCAGCTGCGGCATGCGCGGCGCAAAGGAAACCGCCGGCGCGCCCGTCTCCTTGCGCTCGGCAGCAGGCGGCGACGGCTGAAGCTCGTCGCGGCGGAACAGATCGGCGCCGTCCGCCGCTTCTGCCGCGGCGCCGTAAGCATCCGCAAGCCCGCCGACCGCAACTCCGGGTCCGCTTAGCCCCGCCGCCGTGCGGATGCCGAACAGATCGCTCAGCCCCTGCGCGATCTTGCGCGCGAAGTGCGCGGCGCGAAACGCGAGGTCCTCGGGATAGCCGCCCGTCATCGAATGGATGACGATCAGCTCCCGGTCCCGCTTCGGATTCGCCAGCCCGAAGCTTAGAAAGCCCGCCTCGGCGAACTCGCCGACGACGTTGGCCGCCGCATAGTGGAGCAGCGCCGTCTCGCCTTTGAATCGTCCGGCCGCAACCGCGTCCAGATTCAGAAGGCGCAGCACGGTCACGCCGAACCGTGTCCCCGGATCGTCCGCGCCGATGAGCCGCAGGTACGCTTCGCTGCTGCCGGCCCTGAACGTGCGGGCCAGCAGCGACAGGTAAATATTCTCCTTGAGCTTGGGCAGCGACATGTTGAGCGCGATATCGCGGTCGATATGGTCCCGCTTGCTGTCCCGCCGGGCGTCCAGCACGCCTGCCGCCTTGGCGAGCGCCTGGTTGAGATCGCCCCGGTTGACAGGCTTGAGCAGGTAGTCGACCACGCGGGAGCGGATCGCCTGCCGCGTGTAGTCGAAGTCGTTGTAGCCGCTGATGACGATCGTGAACAGGTCGGGATAATCCTGTTCCACGATCTGCAGGAACGCCAGCCCGTCCATGACCGGCATCTTCATGTCCACCAGCACCAGGTCCGGCCGCTCCCGCTCCAGCAGCGCCAGCCCTTCCTGTCCGTCCGCCGCCTCCAGCACCTCGCCAATGCCGTGGCGCGGCCAGTCCCCCAGGATTCGGATCGCCTCGCGGGTCGGCTCCTCGTCGTCGATGATCAACACTTTATACAAGACGTCCGCCTCCTCCAGGGATCTTCATGCGGAGCTCCGTGCCGCCTTCAAGCGCCTCGATCTCGAGCCCCGCCTCCCCGCCGAAGAGCAGCTTCAGGCGCGCGTCCAGATTGCGCAGGCCGATGCTCTCGCCGCTGCGGTCCTCCCACGCCGTCTCGAACGAAGTCCGCACCTCCCGCAAGCGGTCCGGCGCAATGCCCGGCCCGTCGTCGCGCACGGCAATGACGGCGCCTTCCCCTTCCAGGTAAGCCGAGATCAGAATCCTGACGGGCCGCTGCACCTTTTCCACGCCGTGCTTGATCGCGTTTTCCACGAGCGACTGGATCGACAGCTTCGGAATCGACAGCTGGAGCAGCTCCTCCCCGATGTCGTAAGACATGGCGACGCGGCTGCCGAATCGCGCCTTCTGCAGCATCATGTACCTTTCCACGTGCTTCAGCTCCTCATTCAAATAGACGATGTCTTTGCCGCTGATGCAGTAGCGGAGCGTCCCGGCAAGCGCATCGACCATATCCGCCACGTCGTCGTTGCCGCTCTTCAGCGCCTTGGTCGAGATCGCCTGCAGCGCGTTGTACAGAAAATGCGGATTGATCTCGGCTTCCAGCGCCTTCAAGATCGCGCTCTGCTCCGTCAGCTTCATCTTGTACCGCTCGTTGATCAGCTCGTTCGTCCGCCGCGCCATCAGGTTGAAGTGCCTGGACAGATATGCGATCTCGTCGCGTCCGCGCACCTCGGTCACCGTCTCGAAGTCGCCCGCGCCGAAGCGGCTCATCTCCTTGGACAGCCGCTTGAGCGGACGGGTGATCGCATTGGACGTAAGGATGACGAGCCCCACCGCGACGGCCAGGAAGCCTATGCCGATCCAGATGCTGATGCGCCGGGCCTCTACCGCCGTCCGGTAGATCTCGCTGAACGGAATCGGTTTGACGAGCCGCCAGCCTTCCTGCCCGTCTACGTTTTCGACGACGAGATACCGCCCGCTTGGACCCTGCCAGTTGAAGCTTTCTTTGCTCTCCTCGGCATGGAGCAGGCTCACGAAATTGCCGTCGTCGACAGCGGATGCGTAGAATTCCGGGTCGTCCGCATGAAATGGCGTATCGTCCGCGTCAAGCAGCATCGCATGCTCCCCCTCGCTCATCGGAATGTCCGCCATGATCGCGTTTTTGGCCGAATCGTTCACGTAGAAGCTGACCACGGCCCGCGCCTGGCGGTCCTTGAGCGAACGCAGCACCCGGTGATACGCCATGTACACGCCCTCCGGCGCCGTGCCGTAGCCCGTCTCGCGCGACAATACCAGCGACTGGACGCTCCGGTTGTGCGGATCCGCCATCGCCCGCTTGTACCAGGCTTGCCCTGGTATATCGTCGTCCAGCGCCGCGCGCACCGTCACGTTGTATTGTTCGCGGGTCACGTACAAATACTTGTGTTCGTCCGCCAGATACATATAGATGCTCTGCAGATCGGTCCTCGCGTAAAAAAGCGAACGCAAATAATCCTCCAGATAGAGGCGGGAGGCATAATCTTCGCCCTCGCGCTCGATGGCAAGCATCAGCGGGTCATAATCGATCTGCGGCAGCGAGAACTGCTCGAGCTCGCTCATGTACTTGGCGTAGTTCTGATTCACCAGCTTCAGGTTGCTCCGGTTGCTCGCGACGCTGCCGGCGACGGATTCCCGTTCGATAATTTTGTAGGCGATAAAGGACAGGCTCGAGACGATCAGAATGATGATGGAGGTGAACAGCAGGATCAGCTTGTTCACCAGCCTGCGGGAAGGGGCCTCTCGCAGCCGGCGCCCCGTCCGCCGCAGCCATTGCGCGAAAATCTGCATAAGTGCCTCCCGTTCCAGTTCACCTTATTACCCTTAAGTGATTACTTAAATCCATTTAGGACGTATTCGGCGCCGTTTTATAATGCATTATAGCCTAAACCCGTCACACCACAAGAGAAAAGAGGTGCCGCTATGGCCTCGTTTTACCGCAAATGGCGCTCCAAGATGGAGTTCGGCCTATTCACGCTGCCGGTTCTGATCTGCGTGGCCGTCGCCTTTTACATTCCGTTCGTCATGACCGTCCGCTACTCGCTGACCAAGTGGAACGGCATTTCCAAGCATCCGAAGTTCATCGGACTGGACAACTTCAAGCAAATTTTCACCGGCGACGCCAACTTTACGAACGCGGCCTGGTTCACGGTCAAATACGCCGTGCTCTATATCGTGCTCATCAACGTGCTGGCCATCCTGCTGGCGCTCGTCCTCGACGCGAAGCTGAAGTCGAAGACCTGGCTGCGGGCGGCATTCTTTATCCCGTATATCCTCAGCCTCGTCATCGTCGGCTTCATCTGGAAGTTCATTTTCATGCAGGGCTTCGAGTCGCTCGGCAACAGCACGGGCTGGCATATTTTCAAAATGAGCTGGCTCGGGGAGCCGGGACTGGCTTTCGTCTCCGTCCTGTTCGTCTCGATCTGGCAGTCGATCGGCTTCTACCTGGTCATCTACATCGCTGGCCTGCAATCCGTGCCGGGCGATCTGAAGGAAGCCGCCGTCGTGGACGGCGCCGGCCCTGTCCGCCGCTTCTTCAGCGTCACGCTGCCGCTGCTCGCGCCGTCGATCACGATCGCCGTCTTCATGGCGCTGACCAACTCGATCAAGGTGTTCGACGTCATTCTCTCCCTTACCGGCGGCGGCCCCGGCGGGACGACGTACAGCGTCGCCTACGACATTTACCGCGACACTTTCACGAATAACTTGTACGGCTACGGCACCGCCAAGGCGCTCATTCTGTTCGTCGCCGTCCTGATCATCACCGTCATCCAGCTCACCATCTTCAAGCGCAGGGAGGTTGAAGCCTAATGTCCGCTTCGAATAAAGCGACCCGCTGGGCCCTTGAGATCGTCATGATCCTCCTCTCCCTCGTGTTCCTGTACCCGCTCTTCCTGGCGATCTTCAACTCGTTCAAGAGCTTTCAGGAGGTCATGTCGGACGTCATCGCGCTGCCGCATCACTGGACGTTCGCCAACTACTCGTACGTATGGAAGTTCATCAACTACCCGCGCTTGTTCCTGAACAACACGATTATCACCGTGCTGGGCCTCGCGGGCATCGTTCTCGTCTCTTCGATCGCCGCCTACAAGCTGGCGCGCACGAAGTCGAGACTGAGCGGCATCGTCTACTTCATCTGCATCATGCCGATGCTCATCCCGTTCCAGTCGATCATGCTCACCGTGCTCAAGACCGCGCGGTTCCTGCATCTGTCCGACAGCACGTGGGGCCTCGGCCTGCTGTACTGGGGCTTCGGCGCTCCGCTGGCCGTCTTTATCTATCACGGGTTTGTCAAAGGGATACCGAAGGAGCTCGACGAGAGCGCGATGATCGACGGGGCTTCCGGCTTCGGGCTGTTCTTCAGGATCATCTTTCCGCTGCTCAAGTCCGTCACGGCGACGATCGTCATCATCGACGTCATGTGGATCTGGAACGACTTCCTGCTCCCGCTCCTCATGGTCAACGGCTCGCCGACGACCAAGACGCTGACGCTCGCGGCCTACACGTTCGTCGGCCAGTACACGTCTGATTGGCAGTACGCGATGACCGCCATGGTAATGGCCGTCCTGCCGTCGATCGTCGTGTTCATGTTCCTGCAAAAATACATCGTCAAGGGCGTCGTTGCCGGAGCGGTGAAGGGTTAACGAAAACTTGCGCAATCGCAATACGAAGACCGCCGGACGCGTGCCGGCGGTCTTCGCTGTTTTCCTTATCGTTATCGCTGTGCGGCTATCGCTGAACGGCACGCCAGGCATCCAGCTGCCTCTGCACTTCCGCCCGCACTTCGTCCAGTCCCGCCTGCCTGAGCTCCGCGTTGAACTTGGGCAGCACGGCGTCGACGTCCACGCTGCCGGTCAGCAGGCCCGGGTAGTACTTTTCCCACACCGTTCGGATGTTGTCGATCTGGATCGACATGCCGGCCAGATCCGGCGTGAATCCGAACAGCTTGGATTTGACGTACTCGGCGTTGGCCGCCCGGTACTGGTCCCACTTGTCCGGCGGATCCGGGTACTCGCCCCCGATCGTCTTGAGAATAAACCAGTTGCCCTGCGTATACTGCACGCCTTCATAGCCGACCGCCGCGCTCTGAACGCCGCCCTCGCCGGAAGACTTCGGCAGCACTTGCCCGTTCTCGTCGAGCGTGTAGTGCACGCCTTCGATGCCGTAATTAATCAGATTGCGGAGTTCGGGGTCCGTATTGAGCAGATTCAGAAACTTGACGCTCTCGGCCGGATGCGCGGAGTTCGCGTTGACCGCCATAATGCCGCCGCGCACGGATTCCGTCGTGATCAGCGGCCGCGTTACCGGTTGGGCGACGACCTTGTAGCCGCGATCCTTGCTCCAGCTGTTCTCCGCGAGCGGACCGCCCCCTGCCGGCTTCCAGAAGACCAGATCTCCCCGCTTCAGATTCTGGCCCTCCCGCAAGGCCGCGTCCTCATTAATATAGCCTTTGAGATAATAGCTGCGGAGCGTGTCCAGCACATGCCTGGCTTCCTGCGTCTCGAAGATGTTGATCACCGGCGCTTCGGGGTCCAGCGAACGAATCATCAACGGCAGCGGCTTGTCGATCACGTACTCGTAGCCGTCGAGCGCGAAGAAATTCTGGGAATCCTTGTCCAGCTCCATCGGCAGATAGGCGGGCTCCTTTTCCTTGACCATCTGGAGCAGCGGCGCGAGCGACTCCAGCGTATTGTACTTCGAGATATCAATGCCGTACTTGCGGACGAGGGCCTCCGGATACATCCACTGCATCCGGACCGCCAGCTCCTTGTTCGTCGGTACGCCGTAGATTCCCCCGTCTTCCATACGGACGCCCTGCCACAGCACGGGGTCGACCGCGTTGTACATCTCCCGGCCGAGACCGGCCAGATAGTCGTCGAGCTTCAGCCAGGCCCCCCGCTGCACGTAGCTCGAATAATCCGTCGTATAGGCGATGTCGAAGGGCGTGCCCGTCGAGATCAGCGTATTGATCCGATCGCTGTATTCCTGCCAGCCGACTTTGACGTAGGTAATCGTAACGCCGATTTTTCGGGTCGTCACTTCATTGATTTTATCGTTGACCAGCTTCAGGTCGGGGTCCGGATTGCCGATGGTATAGTAAATTAGATTCACGGCGCCGCCGGCGCGAGCCGCCTGATCGCCCGCGGGCGATCGGCTCACGCAGCCGGTAAGCGGCAGCGCGAGCAGCGCCGCCAGCATGGCCGCCTTGAAGATCGGGCTGCGGAATCGTTGGTATCGCATGCCGCACTATTCCTTTCTCCGTAGGTCGGAAGGCGACTTGTGAAAGTACGCGCTAAAATGCGTATAAAAGTAGTTCAAGTTGGCGTATCCGACGGATTGGGCGATCGTCGCTATTTTCTCGTCCGTCGTCTGGATACGTTCCCGCGCCCTGAACATCCGGTAGGCCATGAGATACTCCGAGAATTTCATCTGCGTTTCCTTCAAAAAAAGCTGTCCGAGATACGTCCCGTTCATGCGAAAGCGTTCGGCCACCGTCTTGAGGTTGAGATTGTGCCCGTACTCCGCCTTGACCATCTGCAGAATGCGGTTGGTCAGCTTGGACAGACTGTCGTAACGCACGCCCAGGATAGGGTCCGCGTCGCGGTCGTCCGGCTCCTCCCCCGCAAGCGTGCCGTTCAAGTCCTCGACGATAATCCGCTGTACCAGCGCTTGCAGCTTGACGCGCTCGATGGGCTTGAGCAGATAATCCTTGGCCCCGCATTGAATCGCCTGCATGGCGTATTCGAATTCCTCGTAGCCGCTCATCATAATGTAGGTAGCCGGCAGCCGAATTTCCTTCAGCTTGCGGATGGCGTTATACCCGCGCTCCTTGCCGATGCAGACGTCGAAGATGGCGAGGTCCGGCCCGAATTCCACGGCTTTGGCGATGGCGCCCTCGTAAGTCTCGCTGGTCTCGATCCGTGCGAAGCCGAGCTTCTCCCAGTCCAGCGTTCGCTTGACGCCCTCCAGAATCTGCGGCTCGTCGTCCACGATCAGAAGCTTATACATGCCTTACGCCTCCTTCGCAAAGGTCAAGGTAATTTTGACGCCTGCTTCCTCGTTATTGTCGATTTGCATCGCAAAGCCTTTGCCGTGGAAAAAGTGAAGCCTCGTATGCACGTTTCGCAAGCCGATGCTCTTCGCGGCAGAATCTTCGCTGCGGGACAGATGCCGGCGGATCTCGGCCAACCGCTCCTTGGAGATCGTGGCCCCGTTGTCCACCATCTCCAGCTCGTACGCGTCCGCGCGCTCCGTACCGTTCACGACGAGCAAGTTAAACGCGTTGTCCGGATCGAAGCCGTGGACGAAAAAGTTTTCCGCGAGCGGCTGCATCCAGAACTTCACGGTGGGCAGCGACAGCAGCGCTTCGTCCACGTTCAGCTGGTAAAAAAATCGGTCCGGATATTTAAATTCCATGATTTTCAGGTACTTTTGCAGCAAGGCAAGCTCGCTGCCCAGCGGAATGATATTTTCGTTTTTAACGATCTCGCGGTACAGCGCACCCAGCGTCGCGATCGCCTCGGCCGTATCGTCCGTGCGGCCCGACAGCGCGGAGGAACGGATAATCTCCAGCGTATTATACAAAAAATGCGGATTGATCTGGTTTTGAAGCGCCTTCATTTCTGTCTCCTGCTGCTTCAGCTTCAACAGATATTCCGTCTGAATATGCTTGTTGAGCTGCAGCGTCATATCGTCGAGCTCCGCCGCGATCATGCCGTACTCGTTTTTGCGGTACCGTGCGGGGCTGACGGGCGTGAAGTTGGCGGATTTGACCCGTTCGATCGAATGGATGATCCGCCGCAGGAAGCCTGCGGCCTCGCGCAGATTGTACGCGGTCAGCAGGAGTACGCTGCCCATGGCCGTCCACACCACCAAGAGTACGATAAGCAGAATGCCGGCCTTCTGCCGAATGAGCACGGATAAGTCTATGATACTGACGAATTGATAGTCGAATTCCTTGGACGGATAAGTCACGTAAAACGCGCGGCCGAACTCGCCCAGCCGGATGAAGCCGTGGCTGCCCGGGTTCGCCGCGGCCTTGCGGAACGACGCCTCGTCGGCGCGTCCGCCACTGCCGGCGAGATACACGTCGCCGGCATTGCTGACGGCGGCGGAGGCGACCCGCCGGTTGTTCTGCAGGTCCGTGAACAACGCGTCGCTGCTGACGAGAAAACGAAATTCGCCGAGCTGCCGCGAGATCTGATTGGGGTCGAGCAGCTGCTTGCGGATGACGAAGCCTCTCTGGATCGTCTCCCGGAAGATATCGTCCGTGTTCGGCACGTTAAACTTGAAGCTCGTGCCGCCGCTGCTGCCAAAGCGCACGACATTGCCTTGTTCCGCAGTATGCAGGCTCACCTGGACGATGCGGTTCTGCCCCCCGTTGCCGAGAAAAGCCTTCATGTCCTCCGGAAACGATACGAGCGTCTGGTCGTAACGGCTGTTCTGGAGCCTGACCGTCAGATAACCCTCCGCGCTGTTGCCTAGAAAATAGCGGACGTCGGCCACGAGGCCGCTGTTGGAGTAGACCCGCTGCAGATAGGCATCGATCCGGTCGGAGTCGTTCTGAAGCGCGCTATCCACCCTGGCGTAGGCGTCCGCGGCCTGGCTTTTCGCATTTTCGAGCCATTGCTCCAGCAGGACATAGGTGGCCAGCGCGCTCAAGCCAAGCCCCATGAGCACGGCAAAAACCGCAAAAGCGATGAATTTGCCGCGATAAATTTTGATTTGAAAAAAGGAAAACATGCGGCGCTCCTCTGCATTCGGATTTTTGCCGGTCATCGTTTAACCATAAACCGTAGACTTCGGATAAAGCAATCCTCGATTAGGCTTTTACAAGACCTGAAAACCCGAACGACCGGAAAGGTGCGTTCGGGCTTTCTCAATCGTTTTAAGATCAGGCCTTGAAGTAGGCGTCGATTTGCGTCTGCGCGGCTTGGATGATTTTGTCCATGCCGGCCTTCCGCAGCTCTTCCGCGATCTTCGGCACTTGCTTCTCCGGATCGGAAGCGCCGGTGACCAGCTCATAGCTGTATTTGCTCCATACGGACTTTACGTTGGCGACTTCCGTAGCCAGATCGGTGATGTCGAGCGCGAATCCGAGAATTGTGGAGGAGGTAGCCGCTTCGTTCAGCTTGCGGACCTGGTCCCACTGATCTTCCGGCGCGCCCTTGGTTACGGCGAGGTTGAAGAACGTACCTTGCGTATAGGCAGCCAACGGCCAAGAATCGGTTTTCCGATCGATAACCTTATCGCTGACATAATCGAAGTCGACGCCCTCTTCGCCGAACGCCAGCATATTACGAAGCTTGGAGTCGGTGTTGACCAATTGCAAATACTTCAGCGCCTCTTCCTTATATTTGGAGTTGGCGGAGATTGCGTTCATCGAGCCCTGGATCGTGCTGGTCGTATAGATCGGGCCCGATATTTGCACCATGTCGTACTTCTCGATGCCCGCATTGATCTGCCAGTTCACTTCGGCGCCCGGGAATGCCTGCGCGCTGAAGAACGGGCGGTACGGGTCCGCCTCGATCTTGGTCGGGGCGTCCGGGTTGATAATGCCGTCTTTGTACCACTGGTGCATGAGCTTCAGGTTGGCCATCGTATCCGCCTGCTCCAGCACGGAGACAACCTTGCGCGAGCCGTCGTCGGTCTTGACGCCGATCGGCGCGAAGCCGAGCGTCATATCGTCGTAGGCGTTAAAAAAGCCGTTGAATCCCTCGCCCTGCGTCAAGGACAGCGGGTAGTAGCTCTTGCCTTCGCCGGCCTTGATATCACGGAACGGCTTATCCAGATCCTGCATCGCCTTGATGCCGCCGAGGTCGATATTGTACTTTTTGACGAGCGCATCGTCGAATACCCAGTACTGGGTCGCGGACGAATCCTTGTACGTCGGCACCGCATAGATTTTGCCGCCGTTCTTGGTTCCGTCCCATACCATTTGCGGAATCGTGCTCTGCAGCTCCGGCGTCACGCTCTTCACGAGATCGGTAATGTCGGCGAACGCGCCCATGTTGACCTGCTGGCTGTACTTGCCGTTATTCGTAAACATGATGTCGAAGGGTTCCCCGGAGTTGACGATCGTGTTGATCTTGGTATCCCATTCGCCCCACCCAGCGACGCGGAGATCGATTTTGACGCCGATCTTCTCCGCCGTATATTCGTTCATCTTCTCGATGGCCTTATCGTAGTTGGCCGGGATTTGTCCGCCGATCGTCCACCATACGAGCGTGGGGATATCGCCGGACTTCGTGGCGGGAGCGCTCGAGGACGCGGATGCCGCGGTTGACGCGGAGGCTGCCGGAGAGCTGGCTGCCGCGCTGCTCGCGTCGTTGTTATTGTCCGATTTGGAACACCCGGCCAGGCCGGTCATCGCCAGCGCGGCTGCGCCGATTAAGAGCGGGGATTTCATGAATGCTTTCATCTTTTTTCCTCCCTCATGATTTAAGCGTGTACCTGTACGGCAGATATGATAAACCCGAGAAATCCGGGCTTATTTCGTTCTGGTTAAAGGCTCATCCCTTGACGGCGCCCACCGTCAGACCCGATATGAAGTACTTCTGAAAGAACGGATAGGCCAGCGCGACGGGCAGTACGATAATGATCGCGACCGCCATGCGGGCGGATTCCTTGGGCATCGTGGCGACGAGCTGCGCATAGCTGACGCCCATCGTCGAAGCGTTTCTCGCCAGCGCGTCGACGTTGCTCATGAGGCTGTTCAGCAGCGCCTGCAGCGAATACAGGTTCTGATCGTCGATGTAGAGCAGCGACTGGAACCAGTCGTTCCAGTACGAGAAGCAAAGGAATAGTCCGATCGTCGCCAGGACGGGCAGCGAGATCGGCAGCACGATCGTGAAGTAGATGCGGAACTGGCCGGCGCCGTCGATCTCGGCCGACTCGATCAGTCCGTCCGGAATCGTCGATTTGAAAAAGGTTCTGCAGATGATGACGTTAAAGGAGGATACGGCCAGCGGGAGGATGAGCGCCCAGACCGTGTTCTTGAGTCCCAGCAGCGACGAATTGATGTAATAGCTAGACACAAGCCCGCCGTTAAATATCATCGGGATAAACACGATCCACGTCAGCAATCCCTTCAGCTTGAAGTTCGGACGCGACAGCGCATAGCCCATCGACGTGGTGAGCAGCACGCCGATCAGCGTACCCGCTGCCGTGACGAGCACGGAGACGCCGAGCGCCCGCGTAATCATCGAGCCCTGCTTCACGATGTAGTTGTAGGCATCCCCGGATAGCGCCGTCGGCAGGATGTGGTAACCGCTTTCTCGAATGGACGACTCGTCGGACAGCGAGATGGAGAGCACCACCACGACGGGAATGAGGCACAGCAGCGCCAATGCAATAAAGATGAGGTGAAAGAAAACGTTCGTCCCTTTGCCGATCCGATTGAATTTTTCGAGACCGGAATCGTAGCCCGCTTGTTTTGACAAGATTGACGCCTCCTCTCTAGATCATCGCGCTATCGGGATCGACTCTGCGAACGACCCAGTTCGCGGTAAGAATCATCGCGCAGCCCAGCACCGACTGCAGGAAGGAAGAGGCGGAAGCCATGCCGACCGTCGCGGTTTTCAGCTGCTTGAATACGAGCACGTCTACCGTCGTGGTCACGTTGTACAGAGAGTTGGAATCCCGCGGCACCTGGAAGAACAGGCCGAAGTCCGTGGAAAAGATGTGACCTACTGCCAGGATGAACATCAGCACGATAACGAACTTCATTAAAGGGAGCGTAATGTATCGGGTCTGCTGCCACTTGGTCGCGCCGTCGATGACGGCCGCCTCGTAATAAGTCGAATCCATGCTCGTGATCGTCGCCAGATAGATGACCATGCCATAGCCGAGGCCCTTCCACATATTCATGAAAACGAGAAAGTAGGGCCAATAGGACGCTTCCATGTACCAGTTCTTCGGGTCCTGGCTGAAGTCGGACAGGAATTGGTTGAAGATGCCTTTGTCATAGCTCAGAAACGCCCAAACGACTGCGGATACGACAACCCAGGAGAGAAAGTAAGGCAGGAACATCATCGTCTGATAAACCTTGGCCGCCTTGCGGCTGTGCAGCTGGCCGACCATAAGCGCGAGCGTGACGGGAACCGCGATGCCCAGAATAATAAAGATGATGTTATAACCGATCGTGTTGCGAATGACGATCCAGGCGTCGTTCGATTTGAAGAGAAATTCGAAGTTTTTGAAACCCACCCAGGCGCTGTTTACGACATTGTTGACAAAGTTCCCGTGGATCTTGAAGTCTTTGAAGGCAATGATGACGCCGAACATCGGCAAAAAGCAAAATAGAATGTACCAGATGGTCGTCGGGAGCGCGAGCAGCGTCAGCTCGGTATCATGCTTGCGCCAGCGCGTTCGCTTCCGTTTGCGTTCGACCCTTGCGTCCATGAACATCATCCCTTCCCGTAAAACGCTTTCATTTCCTGATTAGTTGTAATTCTAAAAAAATCGCCGGCCGCTTCCTAGACCAAAAACAACAGACCATAGTCAAAAAACATTAGGTTTCAACGATTTTTTTGAAATATAAACATGGCTGGACTGCACGGTCTCGTCCTTTCCGGTACTGCTCATTTTGCGATAAACGCTTCTTTCCCCCACAAACATAAAAAAACGCCTCATCATGTGAGGATCGATTATAGTGACGGATCATTTAAGGATGTATAATACTTCCATACATGACAAGCGATATAACGCGAGCCGGATACTGTCGGACCATCCCTTCCGTCCGGCGCGACTGTTTTTTACGCGACGTTTTTTTAGATGAAAGGTGTGGAGGTTCTTTGCAGTCAGCCAAAGCAGCAACCATTGTAAGCGTTTCCGGATTGAAGCGCGCCTTCAACAGCGGACAAGGGACCGTCGAGGTATTAAAGGGAATCGATCTCGCGATCCCGGCCGCCAAGCTTGTCGTCCTCAAGGGCCGTTCGGGCTCTGGCAAGACGACGCTGATCAACCTGCTTGGCGCGCTCGACCGACCGACCGACGGCAAGATTGCGTTCGCCGGCCGGGACCTCACGGCGATGAGCGACGGCGAGCGGGATGCGCTGCGGCGCAAAGAGATCGGCCTTATCTTTCAATCGTTCGCCCTGTTTCCGCTGATGTCCGCTTACGAGAATGTGGAGTTCGTGCTGCGGATCAGCGCGAGCCCCAAGGAGAATCGGCAAGAAGCGGCTATTCAGGCGCTCGAGCAGGTCGGCCTGAAGCCGAGAATGCACCACCGGCCCTTCGAGCTCTCGGGCGGCGAGCAGCAGCGCACGGCCATCGCCAGGGCGATCGCCCACAAGCCGCGGCTGCTGCTGGCGGACGAGCCGACGGCCGAGCTGGATTCGAAGACCGGTCTGCATATTATCAAGCTGTTCCGGGATCTCGTCGAGCAAAGCGGCCTGTCGATCGTGATGACGACGCACGACCCGGCCATCATGGAGATCGTCGACCACATTTACGAACTGGAGGATGGTCAAATTGTCTCACAGGTCTAGACGCATTGCCGCCGCTGGAATGGCCTTGCTGCTTGGCGGCGCGCTGGCGGGCTGCTCGCTGCTCCCTCGCGAAGAAGAGGCGCTCGCGCCGCCGCTGGTCAAGCCCGCCGCCGAAAACTACCAAACGGTCAAAGCGGTAAAGGGGCCGATCGAAAACGCGCTGCAGCTGGGCGGGACGTTCGAATCCCTGGTCTCCGACGTCGCCCAATTTACCGGAACGGGCGGGCGCATCTCCAAAATCGAGGTCACCTCCGGACAGACGGTCAAAAAGGGGGACCTGCTCGCCGAGCTCGTGCTGGACGACCTGGATCTGCGCGTGAAGGAGCAGGAAATCTCGCTCCTGCGGGCAAAGGCGGAGCTGAAGTCCGCAGACAAGCAGTACGGGGACAAAAAGGACGAGGACAGCCAGTCCGCGCTTCGCGTGGCGACGCTGCAGAGAGATATCGAGCAAATGAAATACGACCGCCTGCGCGAACAGCTCGATAACAAGCTGCTCTATTCGAAGATAGACGGCCAGGTCGTCTTCGTGGAGGAACTGCAGCCCGGCGATTACGTGGATGCCTACCAGACCATCGTGAAGGTCGCCAATCTGACCAAAATGCAGCTCGTGACGACGGGCGCCTCCGCCGAGCAAGCCGGCAAAGCCGAGATCGGCTTTAAAGCCGAAGTCACTTATAACGATTCGGACAACAAGGAGATCAAATTCGAAGCGAAGGTGTCGCAGACCCCGGCGAGCGCGCCGCAGTCGCAAAACAAGCAGCTTGCCGAGAAATACGCGACGACCTTGTATTTTAGCGTCCCTAAACTGCCCGAAGGCGCCCGGCTTGGCCAAAGCGTCAATATCCGGATCATCCTTCAGCACAAAGACGGCGTCATTAAGATTCCCCGCAGCGGCCTTCGCACCAGCATGGGGCGCAACTACGTGCGCGTGCTGCAGGACGGCAAGCTTCGGGAGGTCGACGTCGAACCCGGCATCTCCGCTCCGACCGAAGTCGAGATCGTGACCGGTCTGTCCGAAGGCGACAGCGTCGTACTGCAATAGAAATCGGGCATCGGGAGGATCGCACCATGGCTTTGTCGGTCATGATATTGCGCAAGATGGCACAGAACATATGGCTGGTGGTCAGCCTTTTCCTCGGCATTCTCATCTCGGTGGCGCTGGTTGGCAGCATGCCGATCTACAAGGAAGCGACGCTCTCGCGGATGCTGGTCAAGGATCTGCAGACCGCGCAGCAGAAGTCAGGCGTCTATTCGGGAGCCGTCTGGTCGCGCGTGTCGTTCGACGCGCAGACGACCGCGCAGCGCGGCCAGATCATATCCGAGCTCGACGCCTTCGTAAAAAAAGAAGGGGCCCCCGCATTCGGCCTGCCGATCGTCGATATCGTCAGGGAGTCAAATACGGAGAGATTTAGCGTCTACCGGCAAGGGCTGCCGGAAAAAGAACGCAAAAACGCAAGCCGAAGCGGCCGGTTCACGAGCCTTGAAGGGCTGCAGCAGCATATCCGCCTAAAGGACGGCGTCCTGCCTTCGTCGGAGGTTAAGGACGGGGTCTATGAAGCGCTCGTGACCGAGGCGGCGTTGAACAACTTCAGAAGCGTGCTCGGCGTCGTGCTCGAAGTCGGCGATTCCAAGCTGAACCGCAAAATTCTGATCAAGCCCGTCGGCATCATCGAACCGCTGCGCGAGGACGATCCGTACTATCGCGATCCTTCGTTCGAATCGCTCTCGCAGTCGTTTCTCGTCGACGAGAAGCTGTTCGATCGCGAGTTCGTGCAGGCGGGCGTCGTCCCTGTATTTACGGCCGGCTGGTATGTCGTGCTCGACTACGCCAAGCTGGAAGTGTCCGGTCTTGCCCGGTTCGAAGCGGCCGCCAAGCGGATCCAGACGACGGCCAACAGCAGGGTCGCGCTTTTCCGCAACGAATTCAGCTTCCCCGCGGAGAAGACGATCGCGCGTTACCAGGAACGCGCGAAGCAGGTTCAAAAGCTCGTATGGTCGCTCAACATGCCCGTATTGATCATGCTTGGCTTCTATATGTTCATGGTGTCCAACCTGATCGCCGGACGGCAGAAAAACGAGATTGCCGTGCTCCGCAGCCGGGGCGCGTCCCGCATGCAGATTCTGCTCTCGTTCGCCGCCGAGAGCTTGCTGCTGAGCGGACTGGCGCTCGCCGCCGGCCCCCCGCTCGGGCTGCTGCTCACGAAGGTGCTCGGCGCTTCCGGCGGATTTCTGTCCTTCGTTCAGCGCGCCGGCTTACCCGTCCATTTGACGGCCGAAGCCTATCGCTACGGCGCGTGCGCGGCTGCCGCCTGCTTCCTCATGCTGATGGTATCCGTCGGTCTCGCGACGCGAGCGAACATCGTCGGCCACAAGCAGCAGCTGGCCCGCCAAGGCAAGACGCCGCTCTGGCACAAGCTGTGCCTGGATCTGATCGCGCTGGGGCTGGCCATCTACGGACTGTACACCTTCCGCTCGAGGCTGCAGGACCTTCAGCGACTCGGACTGGACACGGACGACCTGCGCATCGACCCGCTGCAATTCATCGTTCCGGCCTTGTTCATCCTTGGCGGGGGCCTTCTGCTGCTCAGGCTGTATCCATATCTTTTGAGGCTCGTCTACTTGGCCGGGCGCAGATGGTGGAGCCCTTCCGTCTACTACACGCTTATCCAGGTCGGCCGTTCGAACAGCCAATATCAGTTTCTGATGATCTTCCTCATCCTGACGATCGCCACGGGCCTGTTCGGCGCCAGCGCCGCCCGTACGATCAATGAGAACACGGCCGACCGCATCCGCTACTCGGCCGGCTCGGACATCGTCGTGAAGGCCCAGTGGCCCAACGACAAGCCCGCGCCTCCTGCGCCCGGCAGCCCTGCATCCGAGCAAGCGCCGGCAACGATGGGTTCAAGCGTCGTCCACTATGTGGAGCCGTCCTTCGATCCCTACACGAAGCTGCCCGGCGTAGAACAAGCCGCCAAAGTGTTCCGAAAATCGGTCGGCTTCAGCGCAGCCGGCGAAGGCGAGGCTGCGAGCAGTTCGGGCAAGGCGACGCTGATCGGCATCGACACCGACGACTTCGGCCGCACGGCCTGGTTCAAGAACAGCCTGCTCGCGCATCCATTCTACGAGTACCTCAATCTAATTGCCGGCGATTCCAAGGCGGTGCTCGTCTCGGCCTCGCTCGCCGCGCAGATGAAGGTGAAGCCGGGCGATACGATATGGATCGGTTGGGACAACGTGCAGCAGGCGCCGTTTACCGTTTACGGCACGATCGATTATTTCCCGACGTTTAATCCGCTGCCTCCGACCGGTTCAGTGACCGCCGGCGAAACGGCCGCGCAGGCGAACGCCCCGATGCTCATCGTCGGCCATCTGTCCCGCATCCAATTCCAGCTCGGGCTTGAGCCTTACGAGGTGTGGCTGAAGATGAAGCCCGGCTTTAAATCCGCCGAGTTTTATCAAGCGCTGGCGGACAGCCCTATCGCGACGGCTTCCGTGCGCAATGCGCAGACGGAGCTGATCGAAGCGAAAAACGATCCGTTCCTGCTTGCGCTTAACGGCATCTTGACGCTGGGCTTCATTTTATCGATCCTCGTCAGCTTCGTCGGCTTCATGCTGTACTGGGTGTTGTCGCTCCGCAGCCGCGCGCTGCAGAACGGCGTCATGCGCGCGCTCGGCCTGTCCGTCCGGCAGATGGCCGGCATGCTGGCCGTCGAGCAGCTGCTCACGTCGGGCGTCGCTGTCGCGATCGGCATCATCGTCGGCAATCTGGCCGCGCGTCTTTACGTGCCCCATTTCCAGATCGCCTTCAATCCGAGCACCTTGGTCCCGCCCTTCGAAGTCATCTTCGCGCGCATGGACTATATCAGGCTCTATTCGACGGTGTTCCTCATGCTGGCGATCGGGCTCGGCATACTTGGATTTATGCTCACGCGCATTCGCATTCATCAAGCGCTCAAGCTGGGGGAGGATTAATCGATGATCCAATGCGACGGCTTGGTGAAAATATACAAAGCCTCGAATCTTGAAGTATTCGCCCTGCAAGGGCTCGATCTGTCGGTCGAAAGCGGGGAGCTCATGGCGATCATCGGCAACAGCGGGAGCGGCAAATCTACGCTGCTCAACATGCTGGGCGGGCTGGATCGGCCGACGGCAGGCTCCCTCACCGTCGACGGCAAAGACATGCTGAAGATGAAGGAAGCGGAGCTCGTCCGCTACAAGCGAGAGAGCGTAGGCTTCGTCTGGCAGAACAACGCCCGCAACCTCATCCCGTATCTGACCGCGCTGGAAAACGTGGAGCTGCCGATTCTGCTGTCCGGCCGGCGCAAGCGGCTGCGGGCGCTGGAGCTGCTGGAGGCGGTCGGACTCGGACACCGGGCGCGCAATAAGCTGCATCAGCTGTCGGGCGGCGAGCAGCAGCGGGTCGCCATCGCCATCGCGCTCGCCAACCAGCCCAGACTATTGCTGGCCGACGAGCCGACCGGCTCGGTCGACTCCCGCATGGCCGAGCAGATCCTCGATCTGTTCCGCGACCTCAACCGGCAGCTGAACCTGACCATCGTCATCGTCACGCACGACCCGCTGCTCGCGAGAAAGGTCGACCGCGTCGTCGCGATCCGGGACGGCAAGATCAGCTCGGAGATGCTGCGGCGCAAGTCTTACGACGAGGAATTAAAGGAGCTCGAGGCGGGCCTCGAGCAGGAAGAGTCGCATGTCGAATATGCAATATTGGACAAAGCCGGGCGGCTTCAGGTGCCTGCGGACTATCTCCAGGCGATCGGCATTAAAGATACGAATAAGGTCAGGCTGGAGCTGAGCGACGGGCAGATCATTTTGACGCCGCCGGAGAAGGGCGCCTGATCGGTTGGCGGCCAGGCGCATCGCATCCCCTACTCCTCCTCGTCCTCCGCTACGAACACGATGGATTCGTTGGACAGAACGCCCCCGCGATAGCAGACTCCCTCGAAGCGGAACTCGAAGAACATACCCGCCTGGTTCACGATTTTGTTGCCGTTCGGGTGGAACATGACGCGCACTTCGAACGAGACGCGACGCGTCGCACCAGGCGCCAGCCCGCCGAGGTCGAAGCCTACCTGCGGATCGAGCTGGGCGATGCCGTCCAGCCTGAGGCTGCCCGAGACGAACTGGAGCGGCGCAGCCAACGTATCGAACAACGTGACGTTCTCCGCGACCAGGGTCCTCGACGTATTGCGAATGACAAAATCGTAACGGTAAGTATCCCAGACGGCAACGTTGGCCTTGGACGCTTGCTTCACGAAGCCGAAGAACGGATCCAGGCTGATCGGCAGCAACGGATTGGAGATCGGCTGCGAAGCGAACCGGCCGGATTCGATCCCGTTGTCGGCCCGAAGGAAGGTCGCGGACACTTGGCTCGAATTAACGACCGACGCGCTGCCCGGTTTGCCCGTAATCAGCAGGTCGTAGCGCACGACCGCGCCCTGGGCGGGCGACAGCGGACCGATCTGGATGCCCCTGTCCGGATCTTCCTGAAGCATAAGCCGGTCGTTCACGCGTACCGTCCCGTCGATAAATTGCGATTCGGGGGGCAGCGTATCCCGCAATATGGCCGCGACGACCGGCAAACGCCCGTCGTTGATTACGAAGATGCTGTAAGTGATACGTTGACCGACGAAAAAGGCATTGTTGAACGCGCGCTGGAACACGATGAGGCTCGAACCGGGCTTCAAGGCGGGCAAGGCGACCGGGATCGGCGCCGCCTGCTCGATGGGCGACGCCACGCCCAGCGGGTCTCCGAGCGTGACGCCGCGAATGGGGGCCAGCGTAATTCCCGGCGCGGTCACGGCCTCGGCGAATTCGAACGTCCCGTTCGGCATTACGAACGGACCCGCGATTCCCGCTTGACCCGGCAGCGGCGTAATTCCCGGCTTGAATACGAGGACGACCGGGAGCATCTGATTCGGAATCGGCGGCACGCCGGGCGGCGCGTCGATCGCCGCCTCGCCCAGGCTGCAGCGCGGCGGCGCGGTTCCCGGCGTCAACGCGATGACGGAGCCCCTGTTCACGATACTTCCGCTTGCCGGATAGGTGGCCACGATGGCTTCGAATTCGACGATGACCGTCTCTCCGGGCACAATAACGCCGAGCAGCGTCGACTCCGTCAGATCCTGCGCTCTAGCGGGTACGCCGTTTATGACGACGCTGGCCGGGATGAACAGCAATCCTTGCGGCAGATCGTCGTTCAGCACTGCCTCGCCCGGCGCCGTCCCCACATTGCTCACGGTAAGCGTGAAGCGAATGATGTCACCGAGCGACGCGGCTTGGACGTTCGCCGTCTTGACCGCCGTGATCAGCGGTCCCGCGATCGGCGGCACGATCGCTGAGCCGCCGCCCGCGCTCGTTGAAGTGCTCGCCGTCGTCGGCGGCACGATCGTCGTCGTGGTCGACGGCACGGATGTCGTCGTGGTCGGCGGCACCGGTGTAGTCGTGGTCGTCGTGGTTGTCGTCGGCAGCTCGGTTGCGGTCGTGGTTGTCGTTGTAGTGGGCGGTTCAGTAGAGGTTGTTGTCGTTGTAGTAGGCAGTTCAGTCGAGGTTGTTGTTGTCGTTGTGGTCGTTGTGGTCGTTGTAGTTGTCGTGGTTGTCGTCGTACCAGGCTGGACGGGCAGGCAGCCGCAAAACGGAACGTTGTGCGCTTCGATCGAGCCGCCCACGTTGACGAGCGATGCCGCCACCATCGTACCGTCGATGTTGCCGAAGCCTCTCGCCTGCCAGTTCGCGCTAGGCGCCAGCACGGAGCCCGCGATCGCGATATTTTGATTGAAGGCGACAGATGCCTGAAAAAAGTTCCAGAGAATGGGACAGACGTTGCCCCGATTGGCAGCCGCGCCGTTGATGAAAATCTGGTAGCTGCCGAATCCTACGTCGTTGTCCCCGACGTTGATTACGGCCGTGGATCCCGCCGGAATCGCCAGATTGATGCCGTTTGCCGTGTCGAGGCGCAGGCCGTTGCCGTCTACGTTGTTGCCGCCGAACGTGAAGACGTTCAGCGCCGGATCCGTGCCCGCGAGGACGATCTGTCCGAAGTTGTTGCTCGCCGTGCCGTTCGGCGTCAACGCCGACAGATTAAGCGACAGCTCGGTCAGCTCCCGCTCCGCCGAGGCGAAGTCGATCGGCGCCCCGCGCAGCGGCTGGTCGGGTACGCGGTTGTTGTTGGTCATCGTATACGTCAATACCGTGCTGCCAGGATAGACGACCGTGTTTCCCGCAAAATTCGTACCGTTCGTAATGTTCACGTTGCCCTGTATGATCAGGTCGGGCCGGGTCGTCGAAACCGGCAGCGTATCGCCGACGCCGTAGTTCGCGTACGTCGCATTGCCGCCAACGGCGACTCTTCCCTCCGCGTCGACGTTGGATTGCGTATGGTCCCCGAAAATAAACAAATTAAAATCGTTCGCGATGCCCAGATTGCCGCAAGCCATCTCATCCCTCCACTCCGTCGCTCCTCCCATCTGTACGACGGCTCTGCCTGTCCTTATGCATACGCAGCGAGCCGTTAACATAAGAGAAGAAAAAGATCCGGAGGATAAGGGGGCCGCGAAGGATGAAGGTTGCCCTGCTCACGATGTTCAACGGCCTGTCCCAGACCTATTCCCTCGTCCAGGTGGCGGAGCTGCAGCTTCGCATGCTGCTGGACGCGGGCGTGAACGTGCGGCTGCTCGTTTCCGAGGATTGCCCCCGCTCCGAGCGCTACGGCGCCTATCTGGACGAGCGGCTCGCCTGGGTCCCGGTCGCCAACCGGCTTGATGGCGAGATCATTCACTGGCGGGATTATACGCAGGCGGCCGGGCGTACGCACGACCGGTTCGACGCCGAGACGGAGACGATCGCCGCCGACCTCGTCCGCAAGCTGGAAGACGCGGACGTCTGCATCATGCACGACATCCTGTACCAAGGCTGGCATCTCGTACACAACGTGGCTATCCGCAGAGCCCAACTGGCGCTGCCGCACGTCCGGTTTCTGTCGATGGTCCACTCCGCTCCCGCGCCTCGGCCGCTCCGATCGGCCTGGCCGTTCTCCGCACGCTACAAGCCGATGCCGAACACGCTGCATCTCTACCCGACGGCGTCCGGCATACCGGCGCTTGCCCGTCAATACGGCGTCTCCGAATCGGACTGCAGGGTGATGCCCAACGGGCTTGACCCGCTTGCCCATGCTTCGCCGGATACGAAGCGGCTCGCAGCCGCCACGGATCTGCTCTCTCCCGACGTGCTGATCGTGTATCCCGGCAGGCTGACGCCGGCCAAGCGGTTCGACAAAGCCGCCGCGCTCGCCGGCGCGACGGCGGCCGTCGCGGGCCTGCGCGTGAAGCTTGTGTGCTGCGACTTTCCCGCGATGGATGCCGACCCGTCCGCCTACAAACAGACGATTCGCCTCGCGGCTGACCGCGTTTTCTCAGCACTCTGCGAGAAGCCTTCCATGAATCGGGAGAGAGGCAGCGCCGAAGTCGTTTTCACCTCGGATCTCGGCTGGAACGAAGGCTATCCCCATCGCAGCGTCATGGAGCTGTTCGGGCTCGCCAATCTGTTCGTCTGCCCGTCTTTCTCAGAGTCGTTCGGCCTCGTCGTGCTTGAGGCAGCCAGCCGCGGCAATCTGCTGGTGCTGAACGAAGCCGTTCCGGCGCTCGCCGAGCTCGGGCGGCCGCTTGGCGCGTATATGATGCGTTGGGACGCGCGCAACTTCGGCTTCGATACCGCAGAAGCTTACTCCCCGTCGGAGGAAGCGTACCTGCGCGAGCACGCGACAGAGATCGCGAAGGTGCTCGCGGATAATCCCGTGCTGCGCGCCAAGACCGCGGTCCGGCAGCGTTACAGTCCGCGTGCGATCTGGGAGGAGCGGCTGCGGCCGCTGCTTGCGGAGTGCGAGGCCAGCCGCGCGAAAGGCAGCTTCGCTGTTCATCGTACGGAATAGACCAAGCTCGCGCCGGGACAGCTCCCGCACCCGCGGCGGGCCTCAGCACGAAAAAACGAGCGCCCCCAGTCCCACGGCTGAAGACGATCGTCCTTTCGCGCTGCGGCACCTGTATGCCGCTATGACCCGGCCGCCGGCCTTACAGGCAACGTTTTTTTCTTTTTCCCCGCCAGATAGACGCCCCCGAGGATCACGACCAGTCCGGCAAGCATGTTCCAGCCGATGTGCTCGCCGAGCAGCGTGTACGCCCAGACCAGCGCCGTGCAGGGCACGAGGTAAGTGACCATCGTGGCAAACTCGGCGCTCGCCGCCAGGATGATGTAGTAAAACAGAATGTAGCCGACGCCGGAGCCGAAGACGCCGAGTCCCAGCAGCATCAGCAGGTTCGTGCCGTCCGCGAGCCGCTCGATCGGGAAGGGCTCGGCGACCAGCGTCATGATGCCGCTCGCGACCGTGCTGCAGAGCAGCGTGCCGAAGGTCAGCTGGTACATGGAATAGCCGGCCAGCACCCGCTTGGACAACTGCGAGCCCAGCCCGTAGCACAGCGTCGCGGACAG
The DNA here is from genome assembly GCF_042649185.1 of Cohnella sp. GCM10012308. Lineage (NCBI taxonomy): Bacteria > Bacillati > Bacillota > Bacilli > Caryophanales > Paenibacillaceae > Cohnella > Cohnella sp. GCM10012308. The sequence goes on along the minus strand of NZ_JBHRYU010000038.1, from coordinate 59,134 downwards.
CATGAGCAGCAGGCCGGCAACGTCGATCGAGGAAACGGCGGACGGCGTGATGCCAAGCAGGAGCACGACGCCTGCGAAGGCGATCCCGATGCCCAGCCACTGGTAACGGTTCGAGGACGCGCGAAACGCAGCTACGCCGATGATGATCGTCCAGAGCGGCGTCGTCGCGTTGAGGATCGAGGCGACGCTGCTGTCGAGCCGGGTCTCGCTGTGCGCGATAAGGAACCACGGCAAGGCCGTGTTCACGATCGCGACGAAGGCCAGCGCGGGCCAACGGATGCCGCGGAGCCCGAACGGCTTGCGCAGCGCCAGCATGATCGCCGTCACGGAGACGAGGCCGAACGCGGACCGGAGAAAAGAGACGCCCCACGACCCGAAGTCTTCCACCAGCACTTTGATAAAGTAAAACGACCCGCCCCAGATGAGACTGAGCACGATAAGCGCGACATAGACGATTTTAGGCATGAGGCTGAATTACCTCCACCATTCCGCAGCGGGACCTGCGTCCGTGCCGTCGATTGCGACGGTCTCTCCGATTCGGGGCGCGATGAGCCGCACGCCTCTGCGGGCCGCTTCGGCGGAAGCCCTCCTGACCGGATCGTTCCAGTCGTGCAGCGCCAGCGTGAACGCGCCCCAGTGAATCGGCAGCAGCGTCGCTCCCCGCACGTCGACATGGGCTTGAACGGTCTCCTCCGGCGACATATGGATCGCCGCCCAGCGCGGATCGTACTGTCCGCATTCCATGAGCGTGAGATCGAACGGACCGAAGCGCTCGCCGATCTCCGCGAAGTGCGGACCGTAGCCGCTGTCTCCGCTGAAGAACACCTTTTGGCCGCCGCCTTCGATCGCCCAGGCGCACCACAGGGTCGCGTCCCGCCCTGTCAGCCCTCTGCCCGAAAAATGCCGGGCCGGCAGGCAAGACAGCCGCAGCCCTTCCCATTCGAACGTCTCGTGCCAGTCATGCTCCTCGATGCGGCTCTCGTCCACGCCCCAACGGCGCAAATGCGCGCCGACGCCGAGCGGTACGAAAAATCGGCCGACCTTGGCATGCAGCCGGCGTATCGTACCATAGTCCAGGTGATCGTAATGGTCGTGCGAAAAGAGAACCGCGTCGATGGGCGGCAGCTCCTCGATCGCGAAGGGCATCTCGTCGGCGTAGCGCCTGCCGCCGAAGCGGGGAAACGGCGAGGGGGCGCGGCCCAGCATCGGATCGAGGAGAATCGTACGGCCGCCCAGCTCGAGCAGCGACGCGGAATGGCCGAACCAGGTGACGCGGAGCGGCCCCGGACGGCCGATCGCGGCCGTGTCGAGCTTCACGACGGGGAGACGGCCGGGCGCGGGCCGCGCGTCCGGACGGCGCTTGGCGAAGTCGCGGAGCATGGACAGCTTGTCCGCCGTCGACGTCGCCATCGAGGTCGGCAGCGGGTAGCGGAATTTGCCCGCTTTGAATTGCGGAGACTTGTGGAGGCGGTGGCCCGGGTTCCGGTAAGCCTGCGCGCCGAAGACCGGATCCAAGGCGAGCACCGCGTAGACGGCCGCGACCAGCAGAACGACGACGGCGAGCAGTACGATGAGCGTTATCATATAAAAAGAACCTTCTCTCTGGCTGTTGGCCGGGCGATCGGCCCGAGGGCCGGTACACCGATGATATCATCACCGGCCCTCGCCCGCCACGGCAGGACTATTCGGCCGCCGCGGGCACGAGCGCCATCCAGCCGTGCGCATCCGGCAGCTCGCCGCGCTGAATGCCGGACAGCGTCTCGTACAGCCTTTTCGACAGCTCGCCGGGCTCCCCGTCGCCGACGGTCAGCCGCTCCCCCTGCCAATGCAGGCTGCCGATCGGGGAGACGACCGCAGCCGTGCCCGTACCGAACGCCTCGCGCAGCAGGCCGTCCCGCAACCCCGCCCCTGCCTCTCCGATCGCGATCGGACGCTCGCTGACGGGTATGCCCCAGTCCTGGAGCAGCGTTATCGCCGAATCCCGGGTGACCCCGGCCAGAATGCTGCCGCGGAGCGGCGGCGTGACGACCTCGTCGCCGAAACGGAAAAACACGTTCATGCTCCCCACCTCCTCGACGTACTCGCGCTTGACGCCGTCCAGCCACAACACCTGAGAGCAGCCCATCCGCGCAGCCGTCTCCTGCGCCTTGAGCCCCGCCGCATAGTTCCCCGCCGTTTTGGCGTCTCCCACGCCGCCGGCGACAGCGCGCACATACTCGGTTTCCACATAAATCGGAACAGGACGCACGCCCTCCGCGTAATAGGCGCCGACCGGCGAGCAGATCGCGACGAACCGGTACGACCGGGAAGGCGCCACGCCGAGCTGCGTCTCGGTCGCGATGACGAATGGACGGATATACAGCGAGGTGCCCGGCGCGTCGGGAATCCAGTCCGCGTCCACGGCCACGAGCCGCTCCAGCGCGCGCAGCACGCGCCCTTCGTCTACCTTCGGCACGCACATGCGCGCGCAGGATCGGTTCAGCCGACGGACGTGATCCAGCGCCCTGAACAGTCTCGCCCGGCCATCCTTCCACTTGAACGCCTTCATGCCCTCGAATACCGTCTGTCCGTAATGGAACACTTTTGCCGCCGGGTCTACCGACAGCGGTCCGTAGGGCACGATTCGCGGCTCGCTCCAGCCGGCGCCTTCCTCGTAGTCCATAAGCAGCATATGATCGGTAAAATAACGCCCGAAGCCGAGCCCGCCCGGCCCCTCCAGCAGCTCGCGAAGCTTGCGGGCGGCTTGCGAAGGAACAGAGCTGGCGGGCGCGGCCGCAGCGACGTCAAACGTCGCACTCGCTGCGATCTCTCCGCTTCCAACTAGCGCGTTCCGGGCCGGCTTCCGCCCCTTGCGCTTTTTCCTGACCGGCGGTACCCTGCTCTGAAGCCCTCTGATTCCATCCAATGGCATGCTTTTCTGCGCGCTCCGTTCCATCGCGATTCCCTCCAACAAAGTGTTGCTTGTAGAATAACGCGGACGGAAATATATTTAAAATATCTGGTTTATACATGTAACATACCTTTGAGGTATGTTGAAGTGAGAGGGCAAGAGGAGTGCGGGCTATGGATCTCAGGCAGATACGTTATTTTTTGACGGTGGCCGAGGAAGGCCAGATCACGTCCGCGGCCAAAAAGCTTCATATGGAGCAGCCGCCGCTAAGCCGGCAGATGCGGCTGATCGAGGAGGAGCTCGGCGTCGCGCTCTTCGACCGTTCGGGCAGACGGCTGCGGCTGACGCCGGCCGGGGAGCGTCTCCGCGAGCGTTCGGCCGGATTGCTCCGCCAGCTGGAGGAGACGGTGACGGAGGTGCGGGAGCTGGACGGGGGCATGCGCGGGGTGCTGTCGGTCGGCGCCGTCGTATCCTGCACCTCGCTGCTTCCCGGCCCGCTCCGCCGATTCAGGGAACGGTATCCTGACGTGAGCTTCAAGCTGAGCGAAGGCGACCACCATCTGCTCGGCGAACGGCTGGACCGGCGCGAGATCGAGATCGCCGTCGCGCGGCTGCCGTTCGAGGCGCCCGGCGGCGAGGACCGCTACGAGATCCGGCCGCTCCCTTCCGATCCGATCGTCGCCTTGCTGCCGACAGGCGCTTGGAAAACGTCAGGCGGCGCTGCCCCGGCGTATGACGGACTGATGCCGGATGGACTGATCCCGGATGGAATGGCGCAAGGCGGGGTGATGCAAGGCGGGGTGATGCAAGGCGGGGTGATGCAAGGCGGGGTGATGCAAGGCGGGGTGATGCAAGGCGGGGCGATGCAAGGCGGATTTGTGCAAGGCGGACTGGCCCAGGGCGGATTGGCGCATGACGGATTGGCGTATGGCGCGGACGCGGAACCGCTGTCCCTCGCGGAGCTGGCCGCATACCCGCTGGTCTCGCTGAAGACGGACCGTACGGTCGTCATGCACGAGACGATCATGCGCGCCTTCGCAGACGCAGGGCTAAGACCACGCGTCCTCTGCGAATGCGCCAGCGTCGCCATCGCGCTCACGCTGGTCGCCCACGGCTTCGGCGCGGCGCTGCTGCCGAAGTCCGTTATGTCTACGTTCCCGCTGGCCGGCATCGAACGCCGCGCGATCCGGGACGCCGATCTGCTGTCGGAGGTCGGGCTCGTCTGGCTCAAGGACCGCTATCTCTCGCGCGCGGCGCGGCGCTTCATCGCCTTGTTCGGCGCTCCCGATGGACAAAGCGGCGACGGGGGTCTATCATGAGAAGGAATCGAATAGCCGAGTGACGGCAAGGTGCCCCGACGCGATTTGCGCGAGCGGGCTTAATAGGGAAGCCGGTGCGAATCCGGCGCGGTCCCGCCACTGTAATTGCGGAGCGATGCGGCTTGTTGCCACTGTCCGGACGGACGGGAAGGCGCCGCGTCAGCGATGAGGCAAGAGCCAGGAGACCTGCCTTGAACGTCGTTTTTCTTCCTTCGGGGGCTAGAGGAAGAGAATGCGCTGCGAACGACGCTTGCGCGGCTCGACTTTGTCTTGTCATTGAATGTCAGCCCCTGTTTACGGCAGGGGCTTTTTTAGATTGACGGCGCTTGGAAGTGTCGAAGGGCGCGGGCTGCGGCGCAGGTAACTGCATAGTTGGCGTGTGGTCGATGCTCGGCAGTGCGAGACAAATGTCCGTCGATTGCTCGTAGTTGCTCTGTAGTTACTCTGTAGTTACTCTGTAGTTACTCTGTAGTTACTCTGTAGTTACTCTGTAGTTACTCTGTAGTTACTCTGTAGTTACTCTGTAGTTGCTCTATAGTTACTCTGTGCTGCTAAATAGGTGCTCAGTTAGTGTTTGGCAGTCCGGCGCAGTCTCGCTTTATTCGAACGGACCCACCATCCGCTATTTCGGTTGCCAGCCGTTTTTTTTGCTTCTCAACGGACTTCAGATCTCTTATTTCCTATTTTCGCATGCTTTCGTGCCGCCAATCGTGCCTTTAGCGGATCTGTGGTCCGTTATGTCGTTCTATTGGCCCCATCCCGGCCATATAGCGGATCTGTGGTCCGCTCGAGCATCCGGCAGCAACCCTGTAGCCCGCCTTGGCATTCTTTACAACGAATCCACGGTCCGCCGGCCATCCCGATCAGCGGATTTGTGGTCTGCTCGCCATCTTGTCAGCCACTAGGTCCCCCACGCTGCCACCATCTTACCGGAAACGAGGTCCGCTCCATGCCGAACGCCCGATCGATATTTCACCACACCTTATCCCTTTCGCTCAGAAAATATCGCGCCTGGCCGCTGGCGCTCATGCTGATCGTCGCAATGGCCGTCTGCCTGGCAGCGCCCGCCGCGGCTGCGGACACCGATCCCGACGGCGCTTCGACGGGTACCGTCACGCTCTCGGTCGTCGGAGACGCCCAGCGCGGCACCCTGCTTCCCCCGACGCAGGTGGATCTGCAGAACGGGGATACGGCCTACTCCGTGCTCGACCGCACGCTCCCGGGGAAGGTCAAGTCCTCCGGGTCGGGCGAAACGCTGTACGTGAGCAGCATCAACGGTCTGTCCGAGCTCGACCTCGGGCCGAAAAGCGGCTGGATGTATGAGGTTGGCGGCGCGTATCCCGCCGGGAGCGCCAGCATTTATCGGCTAAAGCCGGGCGATACGGTCGTCTGGCGTTACACGCTCGATCTGGGCGCCGACGTAGGAGCCCCGAACTCCGGCTCCGGCGGAGACGCTGGCGGCGGGCAGAATGATGGCGCGGCATCCGGCATCGCCTACAAAGCCAATATTGCTTCGCTCCGCAAGCTTCTGCTCGCCAAGCCGGCTGCCGAGCTGTCCGAGTGGGAGGCCTTCGCGCTCGGCCGCTCTGGCGGCGGCGTTCCGGAAGCCTACTTGGTGGAGCTGGCTGCGCAAGTGAAGGCGGCCGGCGGCGCGTATCGCAAGGCGACGGATCTGGAGCGCATCGTCCTCGCCGTTCGGGCGGCCGGAGCCGATCCCCGCGCGTTCGCCGGCTACGATCTCGTCGCCGCGGTGTATAACCACGCCAAGCTGACGCTCCAGGGCGCCAACGGCCCGATCTTCGCGCTGCTCGCCCTCGACAGCGGCGGTTACGACGTGCCGGCGGACGCCGTATGGACGCGTGCTAAGCTCGTCGATTGGCTGCTCGCGCTGCAGAACGCCGACGGCAGCTTCCCGCTGGCCGCCGGCGAAGCCGGCAACGCGGACATCACCGCGATGGCGCTGGCCGCGCTCATGCCTTACGCGAGTGCCGCCGAAGGCGCGGGCGCCGGAGCCAACGCTGCGGGAATCGGCGGCATAAACTCCGCTGCAGCGGCGGCGATCGACCGCGCAGTCGCCTTTCTCTCGTCCGTCCAGCTGCCGGACGGCGGCTTTAAGCTCGAGCGCGACGAGAATAGCGAAACGGCCGCGCAGGTCGTCATCGGCCTGACCGCCGTGGGACGCGATCCTGCCGGCTCCGCCTTCGTCAAGTCCGGCGGAGGCCTGCTGGACGCGCTGTTGGCGTACCGGACGACGGATGGCGGCTTCGCGCACACGCCGGGCGGCGCTTCCGACGCCATCGCAACGGAACAAGCGATGCTGGCCCTGGTCGCGTACGACCGTTATGCAACTGGAGCTCCCGAGCTGTACAAGATCGCCGCCGAGCGTTTCGCGGACGAACGGCAGATCGCCGGATGGGCCTCGGATGCCGTGCATCAAGCTTATACGGCCAAGCTGCTATCCGGCACGAGCGCCTCTCCGCTCCGCTTCGAACCGAAGCGAGGCATCACGCGCGCCGAGTTCGCCGCCCTGCTCGTCAGGCTGGCCGGCGACAGGCTGAACGCAGCGCAAGCCCCTGGCACCGCCGGCGCGACCGGCGAAGTCTCGTTCGCCGACATCCAGCCGTCCGCCTGGTATTACGGGGCCGTCATGCAAGCAGCCCGCGCCGGCATCGTAAACGGCGTATCGGCGGCTGCTTTCAAGCCCGGCGATCCGATCACGCGCGAGCAGATGGCCGTCATGATCGGCCGCGCCTTCGGACTTTCCGGGTCGCAGAGCGGCACGGCTTGGCGGGATGCCTCCAGCATTCGCACGGCTGCCCTGCCTTACGTGAATGCGGTGGCGGACAAGGGCATTCTGCTCGGCGCCGCCGGGGCCTTCGATCCGTCGGGCACCGTGACCCGCGAGATGGCTGCCGTAACCGCTATCCGGCTAAAAAATCTAAGTTTGGCCTCATAAAATAGACAGCATGCGCAGACGCAGGGAGGGACAGGAAGTGAAGCAAATTCGCAAGAGCCGGCTGGCCGCATTGCTCTTTCTGCTGGCCGCGCTGCTCGCGGCATCCGGCTGCAGCGGGTCAGGCACCGATGACGGGACGGCTTCCAGCCAGGCGAACGCCTCGGCCCCATCGTCTCCAGCGTTACAGACACAGCCGGGAAACGATGAGGCTTCAGCGAGCCCGCAATCAAGCCCGCAAGCGAGCCCGCAGGCGTCCGCAACGGCGACGGACGATGCAACGACGACTGGCGACGATCCTGACGGCGCTCACCCTTCGGCCACGCCTGGCGCCCCGTCTACCGCCGGCGCTGCCAAGCCTTCCGGCAGCCAGGCGCCGGCGGCGACTGCCGATACCGGCTCGGCTTCAGCGCAGCCCGAAGGCTCCGCCCCCGTCGCTGCGCCGACAGCGACGCCTCATGCGACCGCCGGCGGCAAGCCTTCGTCCCCTCCGCAGGCCGGCCAAGCGACGCCCAGTCCTTCCCCAACCGCGACCCAGGCGCCGCAAAAAGCCGAGATCACCCTGTCGATCGTCGGCGACAGCGATACGGGCACGATCCTGTCCCCCGCCGCGGTCGAGCTTAAATCCGGGGACAGCGTGCTGGACGTGCTGAAGCGCGCGACCCGCAGCCGCAAGATGCAAATGGAGTATCAAGGCAGCGGCGCAGCCGCTTATGTAGAGGGCATCGATAACCTATACGAATTCGACAAAGGCGCGAAGAGCGGCTGGCTGTTCCGCGTGAACGGGGAATTTCCGGGCAAGAGCGCCGGCGCCTACAAGCTGAAGTCCGGCGACGTCGTAGAATGGCTGTACACGCTCGACATGGGCAAGGACGTCGGAAAAGGCGCGGACGGCAAGGAGAGCGGCTCGTGAACGCAGGCGGTTTTGCCAGCCTCCATCCGCTCGTCTGCTTCATCTATTACGCCGGCGTGATCCTGCTCGGACTAATGCTGGCGCATCCCGTCTACCAATTGGCGTCGATCGTTCTGCTGACGGCGCTCCTGCTTCTGCAGCGGCAGGGCCGGACGCTGGCGCGCTCGCTCCCCTACTACTTGCTGGTCGGCGGACTGTTCGCGATCGTCAATCCGCTGCTGTCCCACCGCGGGCGGCATATTCTGTTTTATATGATGGACCAGCCGATCACGCTCGAGGCCGCGCTCTACGGCGTCATGACGATGATGACGATCCTCGCCGTGCTGCTGATGTTCGTCTCCTACCGCGTCGTGATGACGACGGATAAGTTCATGTATTTATTTTCCGCCGTTCTGCCCCAGACCGCCCTGCATGCGTGGATGACGCTGCGGTTTATCCCGCTGTTCGCCCGCAGGTTCAAGCAGATCGAGCTCATCCAGCGCTCGCGCGGCATCGACATGCGGACCGGCGGTCCGATCCGCAGACTGCGCAACGGCGCGCTGCTGCTTCGCATCCTCATGACCTGGTCGCTCGAGGACGCGATGCGCACCGGCGATTCAATGAAAGCGCGCGGTTACGGCACGGCCAAACGGACCGCTTATTACCCGTACCGGATGGATCGCCGCGATCGGGCGACGCTCTCCATGCTCTGCTTGCTGCTGCTGCTCGCACTCGCGGGTTGGCGGGAAGGCTGGGGCTTGCTGACGCTGTACCCGCGCATGGAGTCACTTCGGCTCGGGACCTTGGAGTCGGTCCACTTCGCGATTTCCGCGCTGTTCGTAGGCCTGCCGATCGTATTTGAAACGAGGGAGAGATACCGATGGAGATCGTCGCGGCGAAGCGCCTGACCTTCCGCTATCCGGACGCGGCTCAGCCTGCGCTGACGGCAGTGGATTTGTCCGTATGCAAGGGCGAGTTCGTCGTGCTGTGCGGCGCTTCCGGCTCGGGCAAAACGACGCTGCTACGCCACTTCAAGCGCGAGCTTGCGCCCGTCGGCGAACTGTCGGGCAGCTTGCGCTATGACGGGAATCCGCTAGCGGAGCTGCCGGACGGGCGCGCAGCCGAGGAGATCGGCTTCGTCTTCCAGCACCCCGAGAGTCAGATCGTGATGGATACGGTATGGCACGAGCTGGCGTTCGCGATGGAAAATCGGGGGTATCCGCAAGTCGTCATGCGCCAACGGCTGGCGGAGTTGTCCAGCTTTTTCGGGCTGGAGCCGCTCATGCAGCGCCCCGTGCACGAGCTGTCCGGCGGACAGACCCAGCTCGTAAATCTGGCTTCCGTGCTCCTGCTCCAGCCGCGTCTGCTGCTCCTCGACGAGCCGACTTCCCAGCTCGATCCCGTCGCGGCCCGCGAGTTCGTGCATCTGCTGCGCCGGCTAAACGAGGAGTTCGGCGTGACGGTCATCGCGAGCGAGCACCGGCTGGACGACATTTTGCCGCTCGCAGACCGGCTGGTCGTCATGGCGGCCGGCCGCGTCCGGTATGACGGCGCGCCAGGCGACGTCTGCAGGCGGATCTGGACGACCGGCGATGCGCGCGAGCGGCTGTACGTGCCGTCCGTCGCCAGATTGCTGGCCGCGCTTGACGATGCCGGCACGTGCGAGCCATCCGAAACGGAGGCCGCCCCGGACGCCCCCCTGCCGCTGACCGTACGCGAAGCTGTCGCCGCAATCGACCGGCTGGCCGGGGAACGCGCCGCTTCGGACGGACGGGGGGATGATGCGGCTAAGGCAGAAGGTCCGCACGACCGAGCCATCGCCGACTGCGCAGAAATCCGCATACCGCCAGCTTCAACCGGCGTCTCCCAGCTGCGCGGCCTGCTTCGCCTGTCTGCCCGCCAAGGCGCCGACGGACCGGCAGAAGTGCTGTCCTGCCGCGAGCTTACGTATCGCTTCGAGCGAGACCAGCCCGACATCCTGCGCAGGCTGAGCCTTCAAGTGCGCGAGGGCGAGCTGCTCGCCGTCCTCGGCGGCAACGGCGCCGGCAAATCCACGCTGCTGCAGCTCATGGCAGGCCTGCGCAAGCCGCAGCGCGGCAAGATCGCGATCGCGCCGGGACGCAAGCTCGGCTACCTCGCGCAGAACCCGATGCTTTACTTCAGCAGCGACACCGTACGCGAGGAATTCGCTCGGGCGGCCGAGCACGCCGGATACAAGGGCGGCGCGGCCGAGGTCGAGATCGCTTATTGGACTGATGCGTTCGACCTCGGCGCGCTCCCGGACCGGCATCCGCACGACCTCAGCGGCGGCCAGCAGCAGAAGCTGGCGCTCGCGCTCGCCCTGCTCCCGCGACCCGACATCCTCTGCATCGACGAGCCGACCAAGGGTCTCGATCCCGATGCCAAGGAAGCCTTCGCGGCACTGCTGCTGCAGCTGCGCGAGGAAGGCATGACGATCGTCATGGTGACGCACGACGCCGAGTTCGCCGCCCGCCACGCAGACCGCTGCGCGCTGCTCTACGACGGAGAGATTGCCGCGGCAGCGGAGCCTCCGCTTTTCTTCGGCGGCAACTACTTCTACACGACTGCCGTCAACCGGGCAGTCAGGCATCGCTATCCGGACGCCGTCACGGCGGAGGAGGTCATGCGCAGATGGACAAGCGAAGACGCGCGATCCTGATCGCCGCCATCATCCTTGCTGCCGGCCTGGCCGTCGCTTCCGCGATCTGGGACGGCCACTACCTGCTCCTGTCCGCCGTCGCGATGACGCTGGCGATGGCGCCGCTGTTCGTCCGCTTCGAACGGCGACGGCTCGAGCCGCGCGAGATCGCGATGCTGGCCGCGCTGGCGGCCGTAGCGGCGCTGGGAAGGATCGCTTTTGCGCCGCTGCCCAGCTTCAAGCCGACGTCCTTTGTCGTCATCGTCGCGGCGCTCGTCTTCGGCAGCGAAGCCGGCTTCATCGTGGGAGCGGTCGCCGCGCTCGCCTCGAACCTGTTCCTCGGCCAAGGCCCCTGGACGCCCTGGCAAATGTTCGCCTGGGGCATGGTCGGCGCCACGGCCGGATGGCTGCGCCATACGCGCTTCATGAAGTCGCGGATCGGCCTGTGCGCCTTCGGTCTCGTCTGGGGCTTCCTTTTCGGCTGGATCATGAACGTGTGGTCGCTGCTCAGCCTACCCGACGCCTTCGGCTGGAAGCTCGTCCTGATCACTTACGCCCAGAGCTTCTACTTCGATCTCGCGCACGCGGCGGCCAATGTGCTGTTCCTCGGCTTTTTCGGGCTTAGCTGGGTAAGGCTGCTCGATCGCATCCGAAAAAAATACGGGCTGCTCGAAAACCGCGACGCCGGACGCCGTCCTCTCTAGCCTTTACCGCGAACAACTTTATCGCAACACAAACAGAACACCCGGTTAACAGCTGATAACCGGGTGTTCTACTGTTCTGGTTTACTATTCAATTGTCTCAGTACGCTCCCATCTTAAGTTTCCGAAGATTTATCCAGATTCGCTTGCGCTTGATCGTAATCTTCTTAGACTTCATTTTAGTGATTTCGACCTCCAAGGCCGTACGCGCATTCGTGCGTTTAAAGGGTCTTGCCGGCGCCCTTGGCGCTCGTTTGCCGCGACACCTCTCACTTCGTTCTTTTATTCGTCTTACTTTACTCGCTTTTATTCGTCTTACTTTACTCGTCGTTCGTTTATTAGCCGTTCGTTTTATTTTTGTTCGTTTTACTCGTCGTTCGATTATTCGTCGTTCGTTTACTCGTCGTTCGTTGTATTCACCGTACGTTTAATCGTCGTTCGTTGTATTCACCGTACGTTTAATCGTCGTTCGTTGTAATCGTCGTACCTTTAATCGTCGTACCTTAGATCGTCGTGCGCTTTCTTATCCGCTTGCCGTCTGAACCGACCGGCTCGCGCCTTGCTTGCCGAAGAGTCGTCCCTTGCTCGTAAACGTTGGATTCCCGCATATCCGGACCGCCTCGTTACGTCAATTGCCGGGCGGTTGCGTTCGATACATTTCCGTACGCTGCGGATATGCTTCGCTTACCTGGCCCATTGGACTATCCCCTCTCGTTTGGGATGCCCTCATTATAAGACAGCGGATTCAATTATTCAAATTTTCTGAATATTGATAAACGAGCCTCTCCGCCCACGAGGCGGCGCCAGCCCGACGCATGCTCCCGTATCCATTAAAATACTCGCTTTTTCGTTTATTTTTACACAAATCTCAATTTAAATTTACAATGCTTCCGCAAAATGAACCGCTCCTTTCCCCTGTAACCGCGCTGTCCTCGCTTACCGCACGCTCCGACGCCGTCAATTTCGCCCGCCCGCTTCGTTCTTGCGCCGCAATGCCTGCAAATATACATCTTTTTTCGTCGGTCTCGCCCCTTTTAGACTGGTTAGATGCAAAAGTGCAGGTATTTTACCCTATCAGCCCGATTTTCGGGTTACGGTTTGAATTTACCTGCATATTTGCAGTTTTTCCGTCGCGCGTCGTTGGTCCGAAGAAAATACCTGTACAAATGCAGGCATTAAGAGCCGCAGCACGACCGAATGGCACCGCACGCCGAAAACGCCAATTCGAGGAAAACGCCACACGAGGAAGACGCCGATACGGGGATAGCGCGCTACCTGTCCTGCCCAGTAATCGCCGCCAAATTTATACTGTATAATACGCTCAAAAAACCGCACATCACTGTGCGGTTCCCGGTCGTATAAGCTTGCCGCGCTGTCAATAATCCCGAACGGCGCTTTAAGAATGATACTCCGCTGAGGAGGCCGCGGCCTCCTGCGTATCGTCCGCCGCCGCGGGCGAGCGCCGTACGTTAACGCGCTTGATCTGGCGATTTTCCATCTCCGCGACGACGAACGTATAATCGTCCGCTGACACCTCGGCGCCCGGCTTCGCTTCCTCCAGCTCGGACATGAGCCATCCGCCCAGTGTATATACGCCTTCGTCGTCCTCGATGTCCGTCTTCAGCAGGCGGTTGGTCTCCTCGATCATGAGCGTGCCGCTCAGCTCGTATCGCCCGTCCCCCAGCTGCTGGATCAGCGGGCGGCCGTCCTCGTCGCGCTGCTGCCTCCGCTCTCCGACGATGCGCGCGATGATATCTCGGATCGTGACGATGCCCGAAGTTCCGCCATACTCGTCGAGCAGCACCGCCATATGGATGTCCTTTTTTTGCATGAGCAGCAGAATCTCCTGGACCGATACGGTGTCCAGCAGCTGCAGCACAGGCTCGATATAAGGCTTGACGGGCATGTCCGGCTCCCCCGGATGGCGAATATACGCCGTCAGCAGCTCCTTGTAATCGATCAGTCCGACGATCGTATCCTTATCGCCGCCCGCCATGACCGGATACAGATCGTAGGCATCCAGCGAAGTGCGGGCCACGACCTCCTGCACCGTCTCGCTCTCGTCGATGAACGCCACGTCCCGCCGCGGGATCATGATCCCTTTGGCGACCATGTCGTCCAGCTCGAATATGTTCGTCACGTACCGGAACTCCGAGGAGTTGATGATGCCGCTCTTGTAGCCTTCCGACAAAATGAGGCGCAGCTCGGCCTCCGTGCGGGTGTTGTCCGTCTCGGAGAGAGGCTCCATGCCGAACAGACCCGTGAGCAGGCGCGCCGAACGGTTGAGCAGCCAACTGAACGGATAGGTGATTTTGAAAAAAATCATGAGCGGCCGCGCGAGCGTCAGCGACAGCGACTCAGCCTTCTGGATCGCCACGATCTTGGGCAGCAGCTCCCCGACCACGACCTCGAGGAAAGTCAGGATGAGGAACGCGATCACGAAGGATACGACCGTCTCCACCGACTCCGGCAGCGCGAAAAGCCCGAAAACGGGGCTTAGCAAATGCTCCACCGTCGATTCGCCCAGCCAGCCGAGCGCCAGGTTGGTCAGCGTATTGCCCAGCTGGCATGCCGACAGGTATTCGTCCAATCTCGCCACGATCTGCTTAACCGCCGCCGCCTTCTTATTGCCCTCGGCGACCATCTGCTCGATCCGGCTCATCCTCACCCGTATGACGGCATATTCCGCAGCCACGAAAAAAGCCGTGCACGCGATGAGCGCCAGCACGATTATCGTATTGATCATCCGCTCGTCTCTCCCCTTCCATCCGTCATCCCGACGTTTCCGATGGTATATTGTACCCGGAACGAAGCGAATCGAAAGAAAGGGGAGTCGGCACCGGAACTGGACTGCGAGCACACTGTCGTTGCATTACGTTCGCGATACGGTCGCGATGCGGTCGTATGGCGGTCGTGTCGCGGTCGAGTTACGTATACAAAATGTTCGGACTCCAGTACGTCGTGTCGTAGCTGTTGTTCCCGTTCTTGTCCAGGACGAAGTAGAGCACGTCGCCCGCCGTCACGCTGACGGTCAAAGAATGGCTGAAGCCGATCGTGTCATTGTAGGCGATCGCCTGCCAGCCGCTCGCCGGCCATAGCTGCGCGGCGTTCTTCAAGATCTTGACCCGGACGCCGTCCCCGCCGTTCGCATCCTGCTTCCGCGCGTTGCCCGTGACGCGCACTGTGCCCGTTGACGGGGCGGTCCACGCCCGCACCGTGGCGTCCGCGTCCGGATGCATCAGGCCGCCGTCGTGAATGATATTCCACGCATTTGTGCCCCGCCATGTCTTGTCCGTCCCGTTCCAGGCCATGCTCGTATAGGAAGCGGCATTGCCCTGCAGATAGTTCCAGTTCCAGCCGCCCTGGTACGTCAGGAAGTCGGTCGATGCGTTAAAAACCGGCTTGTAGGTGATCATCGCGTCCAGTACGGTCGTGTCATAGCTGTCGGTGCCGTTCTTGTTGACGACGATATAGACGTAATCGCCGGCGGCGACGTTCGCGATGACGCCGAACTGCACGCCGAGCCGATCAGTCGCCCCGATCGTATGCCATCCGCCGGACGGCCACAGTTGGGTGCCGTTCTTCATGATTTTAATCCGCACGCCGTCGCCGCCGCCCGTATCCCACTTGGCCGCCGTACCCTTGATCAGGACCGTGCCCGTACTCGGGGCCAGCCATGCTTTGGCCGCGTCGTTACTCTCCGGGTGGATGAAGTTCGGCCCCCACATGCCGATGTACGAGCCCGTTCCCTTCCATTTGCGATCCATCGCGCTCCACGTCATATTGGCGTAGTTGCTGCCGTTCCATTCCTTGTAATACCACTGGTTCGCCCCCTGCACGGAGGAAAAGTCCAGCCCGCCGACATACGTATCGACCGGCGCGGTTGAGCGCCTGACGACGACGTTTTTCACGTAATTGTTAACGTTAAACGGCTTGTCGCCCAGATCGGTCAGATATTGTCCGTCGATCGATACGTCCTCGAACAGGATGTCGCTGACCGGCTTGCCCAGGTCCCAGCCCCACAGCCGAATCTCCTTCGAGCCGGTGCCGACGGCGGTAATGTTCCGGAACGTAACGCCGCTGATGAGCCCCGGGAAGGACTGGTTGCCCGGCAGCGAGCCGAACCAGAAGCTGTCCGCGAACGAGAGATTAACGAGCCTGACGCTCTGTTCGACCCGGATATCCTGGTATAAAATGTTGCGGAACTGCGTGCCGTTCAAGGCGGTGATATCCATAACGGCCCGATCCTGGATGACCCCGTGATTGTCGCGGTCGTCATAGCTGTACAGCACGTCGTTGTTCAAATACTTGATGTTCTCGTAATAGGCGGCTTGCGTCTCCGCGCCGAGCGACCATACGTCGTTGGCATCGCTCCAGAATTGACTGTTCTGGATGGTGATGTTGTAGTTGGGCGCCCCGCTCGCCGGATTATCGCTTGCGTTGTAGCCCGGCGTGACGACGCCTTTGATCGCGATGCAATCGTCGGCGGTCCGGAAGAAGGAGCGGTCGATCGTCACGTCGTGGGAATTGACGAGATTGAGCCCGTCCGTACTCGCATAAGTCGGGCTGACGACTTTATAATCGGTGACGCTGACCTGGCTGCTGTTGTCCATCAGGCTCGACCAGGAACCGATTCGCCGGTCCACGATGATGCCGCTCATCTGCACGTTCGTGCTCGACAAGATGCTGATCGGCTGATTCAGGTAAGTCGACGTATAGTTCATGCTGACGATGCCCCGGCCCCGGATCGCGACATTCGAGGCACCGCGCACTTCGATATGTCCGTTCAGGAACGCGCCGCCGGCGATATACAGCGTCTTGCCCGAACCGACCGTGATCGTCGTCGTCGGCGTGGAGGAGTAGTCGTAATAGCCGGGTCCGATATAGATGACGTTCGGATCGGACGGGCTCGGCACGCTCGTATCAGGCGCGCTGGCGAACAAGTGGAGCGTGCGTCCCTGATAGTTCCCGTCTAAAATAAGCGATACGTTGGTCGGACCGTTCAGCGTGAACTGTATCGTATTCCCGCTTCGGGTCGAGGCCAGGCCGAGGGAGGCAGGCGCAAGTTTATAAGAGGAAAAAGAGAAGTTGACCGTCACCGACACGGTTATCGAGCCGGTCATGTCGAAGTAACCGTAAGATACCTTGTTGCCCCAGCCATTGTTGTCTCCGTACAGATCGATGGCGCTGCTGCCCGCTGTGACCGTGAAGTCGGAGGAGCGGGGAGCGCCGGTGGGCGCAGCATAGGCGGTGACCGTACCAGCCGCGTGCGTGGCCGGCACGCCGAAGGCCAGGGGCGCCACGAATAAAGCCGCCGCGATCAGAAGACGAACGAAACGCAAACCGATGTTTTTCATACCGATTGACCTCCCGAAATGAAATCAAAACGCTTCATATAAAACGCTTTCATTTTTGCTCGAAAAAATGCTGCCTCGCGCTGTCCTCCCCTCAGGCGGAGCAGGTTGGCGGAGCGACCGCCGCCCCGCTCCCTCATGAACCTGCGCTTGCTCCCGGCGGCGCGTCAGTCCTCCGCCAGCGCAAGCGTACCGCCCGCCGTCTTCACGCGGAAAAATACGGGGCGCTCGTCCGGCGTCCGGTTCGGGCAATGCAGCGCGAGCGTCAGCTGTCCCTCCAGGCCCTCGAACAGCATCCCGTGCCCGCCGTCCCGGCGGAAGAACGGCAGCTCCTCCTGCGTCCACGGCCCTTCAATCTCCCCGGACACAGACTTGGCGATGCCCATCGCGTAACCTTCGGCACCGTGGCTCGACCAGAGCATCCGCAGCTCCCCCTCGGCCGTCCGGAACAGGAACGGCCCGTCCGTCACGTAGCCGCGAACGTCCGGTCGACCCGCAGCTTCGTACACCGTGCTCCGCACCCACGGCGCCTCCGTTGCGGCGAACAGCCTGATCGGCTCTCCTGCCGTCTCGGCCAGGTCCGCGCTCAACCGAAGGGCGTACATCTCGCCGTCCGTCACCTGCAGCCACTCCCGGCAAAATACGATCCACGGATCGCCCTGCCGGTCTACGTACAAGGTGCCGTCCAGGCATTCCCAGTCCTGCGGCGTCGCCGGCCGGTCGGATAAGGGCCTGAACGGGCCGAGCGGCCCGTCCGCGGCCAGAATCTGCGTCGCGCGCCGCCGCCCGGGCGCCTTGAAGCTGGCGAACATATAATACTTGCCCGCCCGTCGATGAACCTCCGGCGCCCAGAAATTTTCTGTCGCCCAGAACCCGGCCTCTGGCCGGAACGCAGGGAACGGTCCCTCCCACTGCTCCAGATCGCGGCTGCGGTAGACGTCGAAGCCGGTGCCCGGACCGGACCAGGCGTTGCGGTCGGTCGTGCCGTACAAATAGTACAAGCCCTCTTCCGGCACCGTCACGACGAACGGATCGCGGATTTGAATATCGCTTCTGCGCAGCATATCGGCCACTCCCTCCTTATCCGTCAACCTGCGCGAATGCCAGCACGAACGCTTCGATGCCCTTGCCGCAATCCTCGATCTTGAACCGCACGGTCCCGGCCTCGCGATCCTCTTCCCAGACGATCGGCACATCGCCTCCCGGCAGCCGTTTGCAGGCGGCGCTAACCGTACGGCCCGGCGGCAGCGGCACCTCCACCGTCATGTCCGCGATCGAGGCCGCCATTATACAGCGCTCGCCGTAGGTGACGAGACAGCAGCTATGCAGCGCCAGCGCCGCGTAGAAGCCCGCCAGCGGTCCCGACCCGTACGTCCGGTAGAAGACCCGGCGATCCGGATCGATATGCAGCGCCATGTCCGTCTGGACCGGCGCGTTCGCATAGACGTTCCAGGCCGCCCGCATCCGCGCGAAGTCGGCGTCGCCAAGCTTCTCCTTCGTATCGAAGCCGTCCAGATGGTAGGTGACCGGCACGCCGAAGGTCGGCGACACCATCCAATACTCGGCGGACCGGGTTCGCGCGCTCGGCCAGCCGTCCACGTCGATCAGCACGCCGGGCAGCATCTTGCTCACGAGCGCGGCCCGGCGGTACCACGGATCTGGCGACTCCGGCACGACGGGGAACAGATCGTTCAGCCGCTGCGCCGGCGCCCACGGCTGCAAGTACGGCTCCGCCCCGCTCAGCGTCAGAAACGCATCCGCCTTGACCGTAGCCGCCTCCGTGCCGATGAAACGAACGAGCTCGTACCAAAGTTTTTCGCCGATGCCCCACTCGTAATTGTCGATCGCATGCTTGCCGCCGACCGGACCGTAGTAGTTCATGTCAATCTTGAAGCCGTCGGCATTCAGGCCGCCTGCTTCGTCGGACAGCAGGTAATGCACGGTGCTGCGGATATGCGCCCGCACGTCCCGGCGCGAGCAATCGAGCAAGTAGACGTAGTCGTAGATTTCGGTGTTCGTGACGCGAGCCGGTTCCCCCTCGAGGGTTTTCACCAGCCATTCCGGATGCTCGCGCACGATGCGGGACGTCTTCGACACCCATAGCGGCGTGTACCAGAGTACGACCTTGTGGCCGCGCGCCTTGATGGATTCGATCAGCCGGCGGAAACGGGCAGAATCGCCGAACCGCTGCGGATGCACGCCGTATTCTCCGTGATGGTCGAACCAGTGCGAATCGACGATCAACGTAAACGGATGGCCGCCCGTCTTCTCCTCCAGGCGTACGACCCAATCCGGCAGCGTGTCCGCCGTCAGCGGATTGCGCTCGAAGTCGCAGCTCTGCTCCAGATACTCCTGCTGCCCCCAGGTGCAGAAGATCGGCCGGCTCCACCAATCGAACCGCTCGCTCCCTTCCCGCAGGTATCCGTTGTCCCTGTAATAAGCCACGTAGCGGTCCAGCACCGCGTTTTCCGTTTCGAGCCCGAAATGAAACTGCACGCGGGGAAACCGCCCCTCGTACGCGGCGCCATAAAAATGGGTGAACGCGATATCGAAGCGGCCCTGCCGGAACGTCGCCACCGTCTCGCGGACGGGAAGCGGGTCAGGCACGACGATACCCCACCACGGGCCGGCCTCCGCCCATTTATCCCGAAACGCCAGCGTCTTCGGCGCCGGGCATGTCATCCAGATCCGCTCCAGCCCGCGGTCGAACTGCGACTCCTTGGCCGTCGCGCTGAACGCGAATACGGCCGATTCGCCCGCCTGGAATACCCGGTTGTAATGGTCGGGCAGGAAGCCGCGAACGACGGAATCGACCAGCTCCGTGCCGGCAAAATAGCGGATCTCGCCGTGCAGCGAGCTGGTTCCGTCGATCGTGTATTCAAGCCAGGACGCGCCAGCCGTCAGCTTGACGCGATAGCCGCTGTCCGGCAGCTCCCCGAACAGCGCGCCGCCTTCCTGCGTCCATCCCGAGATCGGCAGCTTGAAGCCGTCCAGCGCCGGCCTCAAGCAGACCGCGTACGTCTTTCCGCCCAGCGCGAGCGTCATCGCTTCGCCTGCGACCGCGATGTCGGCGCCGCCGAGCCTGATTCGATAGCCTGCTCCTTCTTGTTCGAACACTTCGTCGTCTCCCCTTTATCCTTTGACGGACCCTGCGGTCATGCCGTCGATGATGTAGCGTTGCAGCAGCAGATAGACAATAACGACGGGCGCCGAGACCAGCACGACGTTGGCGAAGATCAGGTTCCAGTCCGAGCTGTACGTGCCCAGGAAGTTGAAGATGGTCAGCGTCACCGTATAGTTGCGGGGACTGTTCAGGAAGTAGATCGTGATGCCGAAGTCGTTCCAGACGCCCATAAACGAGATGATGATCAGCGTGACGGTCACCGGCCGCAGAAGCGGGAAAATAATGCCGAAGAACAGCCGGTAGGGGCCGACCCCGTCCACGATGGCCGATTCATCGATCTCGCGCGGAATGCTTTTGTAAAACCCGGTGTACAAAAAGGTGCCGAACGAGAAATTCGTTACCGCCAGCATGACAACGGCCGCCAGGTACGTCTTCACATGCAGATAGTACGTGATGAAATAAGCGGGAATGATCTGCAGCGGGATCATCAGGCCGAGCAAAATGAACAAATAGAGCAAGCCGGACATTCGCGTATTTTTGCGCTGCAGGGTAAAGGCGGTCATCGAGCAAAGCACGATAAGCAGCGCCACGGTGGCGAACGTGACGATCGCGCTGTTTTTCAGCCCGGTCAACACGCCGCCGGCGTCGATCATCTCCGCATAGTTGGAGAGGAGCAGCCACTTCCTCGGCAGCGAGAGGCTCATGGCCGCCGCGCCGGCTTTGTCCTTGAACGAATTGACGACGATAAAATAAAGCGGGACGACGACAAGCAGGCTGAGGAGCAGCCCGGCCGACTCCGCTGCCCAGCGTGGCCGCTTGCGGCTCATAGCTCCACCTCCTTGCGCGCGATCAGCTTCCACGTCGGCAGCGTGATCGCGATGACGATCAGCGACAGCAGGATGCTCGCGGCCGCGCCTTCGCCTAACCGGCCGCTGCCGAACGACTTGAACACCAGCGTGCCGAACACCTCCGTCGCCGAGCCGGGACCGCCTTGCGTCACGGCCTGCACGAGGTCGAACACTTTAAGCCCGCCGATCAGGTTGACGATCAGCGCGTTGTTGAAGTAGGGGAGCACAAGCGGGAACGTAATCGATCGGAATTGCTGCCATTCGGAGGCGCCCTCGATATCGGCGCTTTCGTAGTAGTCCTTGGAGATCGACTGCAATCCCGCCAGCACGATCGCCATCGTGAAGCCCGACCACTTCCACGTCTCGATGCCGACGAGCGAATAGATGGCCAGATGCGGATCTGTCAGCCAATCCGGCGCGATCGCGCCGAGGCCGACAGCGTGCAAGAAGCGGTTGATCATCCCGTTCGTCGGATGCATCGCCGAGGTAAAGAAAACGCCGACCGCCACCGTGCTCAGCACCGCCGGCAGGAAGGCCACCGTGCGCAAATAGTTGGTCGTGCGCAGCTTGCGGTTGAGGAAGACGGCAAGCGCCGTGCCGATGCCGACCTTGAGCAGCGTCGTGGCGAACGCGAAGACGAACGAGTTGCGGATGGCCGCGCTGAGATAGTCGTCGGTGAGCACGTTGACGTAGTTGGTCCAGCCCGTGAAGCGGATGGCCGAGAACGAGAAGCGGCCGATGCTCGCAAACGAGAGCACGCCCCCGAACAGAGACGGCACGAGAAAAAATACGGCGTACAGCAGCATGCCCGGCAGGATGAGCGTATACGTGTAAGGCTTGTTTTTACTTGGTTTCATCTTGCTCCGCTCCTATTTGTGTAAGGAATCGCCCCTCCCGGGGAATGGAGAGAGGGGCGACCGGCTTTATTTCCAGTTCGGATCGTCTTTGGCCTTCGCGTTTTTGGCCGTTTCCTGGTCGAGCGCCTGCGCCACCTGCTCCGCAGTCTTGCCTCCGGCGTAGTAATCCTGCATGAACTTGTCGAACGAACCGTACGGATACAGCTCGCCGTTGCCCTGCCAGTGCAGGATGCCCTTGCCGTCCTTCAGCGCCGCGTTCAGGTCGGCGATCGCCGGCGACAGCGCCACTTCCACTTTTTTGTTCAGGTAGATACCCGGCTGCGCTTCGGCGAAAATTTGCTGCGCTTGCGCCGAGGCGATGAAGTCGACCGCGCGCTTGGCCAGCTCGACGTCCTTCGCGGAGGTCGTCACCGACAAGGAGCCCGGCGGCGAGATGTTGACGTAGTTGTCGCCGGTGAGCGGGAACGGGAACGCGCCGATGTCGTTCACCTTGTCCGGGAACTTCTTGATGATCTCCCCGATGAACCAGGTGCCGTTCACGTGCATGGCCGCCGTGCCGTCCGCGATCGCCTGCTGCGCGGAATCGTACGTATCGGACAGGTACGACTTGTTGACGTAGCCCTTGTCGATCAGGTCCTTGGACTTTTTGATCGTGTCGATGAAGTTCGTCAGATCCGCGTAATGCTTCTTGTTCGTGTTCATGTCCTGCCAGAAGTCCGGGAACGACTTGCCGCTCTGCACGATATCCTGCGAGAAGCCGAAGTGCGGAACCGTCTGCAGCGTCCACGTATCCTTGCCGGAGTAGTAGACCGGCGTCTTGCCCGCTTCCTTGATCTTCTCGCACACCGCCAGGAACTCGTCCCATGTTTTCGGAACCGTCAGATTCAGGTCGGCGAACACCTTCTTGTTGTAGAACACGCCCATCAAGGTCGTCGCGTCGATCGGCACGGAATAATACTTGCCCTTGTACTTGTAAACGCCGTCCATCGCGCTCTCGTCGTAATCCGCGTAGCTGGCGAGCCCCGTCAGATCGACGAGCTTGTCGAGCGCGTCCGCGTTTTGATCCATCCATTTCGGCCCGTAGTTTTGCAGCAGGTCCGGCAGATCGTTGGTGGCGATCTTCGTCTTCAGAAGCTGCTCGCCCTGGCTGCCGCCGGCAATCTTCTGAATGTCCAGCTTAAAGCCGAGCTCGGAGGCATGATCGGCGATGTACTTCTCAAGCGCTTGCCAGCCCGGCGTGTACCAGTCGGCGAACATGAGCAGCGACAGCGTCTTGACCTCCTGCGGCTTGCTGCCCGCCGAATCCGATGCCTGCGCCGTTTGCGAGGCCGCCGAGGATGCCGGCGCCGTCGAGGTTGCCGGGGATGCGCCTTCGTTTTTTTCGTTCGCTCCGCACGCCGCCAGCGAGAACGCCATCGTCGCCGAGATCGCGGACAGGAACAGTGCTTTTTTATGCAGCCGCCGTTGTTGCATTTTTGTTTCGCCCCTTGTCTGTTGTTTGTTTTCGCACTTTGAATATAGCGAAGATTCGGAGACGGAAGGATTGTATTTTTTTTAAAAACGCTTTATTTTTATTAAATATCCGCGCCAACACCTCGCGAGAGAAGCGACGCGATGGGGAGATGACACCGATGCACCGGCCGCTTCGCACCCGACTGAACAGCATCAAGTTCAAGCTGTCCGCCGCGATCCTCCTCCTGTTCGTCACGTTTATGTCCGTAACCGTATACATGTGGTACGCCAACTCGACGGCCGATGCCGAGCGGCAGGCGGGACAGGCCGCGGCGGCTATGATCAACGTTTCGAGCGACAATCTGGAGACGTCGCTGCGCGACATCGACAAGATCGTCGCGCTGCTCTCCGTCGACACCGGCGAATACATGAACGATCTCGTGCGCAAGTATATCGCGCAGTACGACACAATGGACAAGGTGGAACTGATCCATGCCGAGCGGGACATTCAGGACTATCTGGTCAACGTATCGCTGTTCAAGCATTACCTGACCGGCGTCACCCTCTCGGATCTGGAAGGGCACACCATCGAGTACGGCGTGACGACCCCGCTCGACGTGCTTCGTTCGCAGCCTTCGTTCGGCGAACTGACGGGCATGGAGAACGAAGCGCTGCTGCTGCCTCCCCACCTGAATCCGCGCCTCGGCAGCAGCGCGGACCCGCAGAAGGGCAAGGTCATCACGATCGCGCGGCCGATCCGCAGCGGCGGGCGGACGATTGGCTTCGTCGCCGCGGACATCGACTACGAGATCGTCGAAGACCTGTTCGCCACCAACATCCGCAATTCCGGCCATATGCTCATCTTTAATACGCGAACGGGGCAGCCCGTGCTCGACCAGCCCGACCTCGGCCTGGCTTCCTCCGATCTTGAACGCCTCGTCTCGCGCACGGA
Source organism: Cohnella sp. GCM10012308 (assembly GCF_042649185.1). NCBI lineage: Bacteria > Bacillati > Bacillota > Bacilli > Caryophanales > Paenibacillaceae > Cohnella > Cohnella sp. GCM10012308. Next base: position 35,133 of record NZ_JBHRYU010000038.1, on the reverse strand, counting down.
TGCCGCCGGGGGCAGCTTCTACACCCGCCTGTCCATGGGAAATACGTTCGCGGTGTATCGCACCTCCGCCTTCACGAATTGGACGACGATGGTGCTGATTCCCAAGGCTAGCCTGCTCGCGGGCTCGTCCTCCACGCGCGACAAGATGCTGAACGTCTCGCTGCTGTTCTCCGCCGTTGCCGTCCTGCTCATCCTGTCCATGTCCTCGCTCCTCACCCGCAATCTGCTGCGGCTGGGCCGGGCCCTTAAGGAGGTCGCCAAAAACAATCTCGACGTCGCGATCGAGACCAAGTCGCAGGACGAGATCGGACAACTGTACCATCAATTCAATTCCATGACCCGTCGCATGAGCCACCTCGTCGCCGAAGTCCGCTCGACCGAGCGCGAGCGCAGCCGGGCGGAGATCCGGGCGCTGCAGGCGCAGATCAACCCGCATTTCCTGCACAATACGCTGAATACGATCAAGTTCCTGTCGATCCTGCAGGGCGCGGACAACATCAAGCTGGTTGCCGAATCGCTGTCCGGCTTGATGCACGCGCAAATGGACGGGCGGCCGTTCGTCAGCGTGGGCGAGGAGATGGATAGCCTGCGCAGCTACTTCAGCATTCAGAAGTTCCGGTACAGCGACAAATTCGCGGTTCATTTCAGCCTGGAGGAGGGCGTCGGCAAGCTGATGATTCCGAAGATGCTGCTGCAGCCGATCGCGGAGAACGCGCTGCTGCACGGCATCGCGCCGCTCAAGACGCAGGGGACGATTCAGATCAAGCTGTTCACGAGCGAGGCGCAGCTCAGGATTCGCATTCAGGACAACGGCGTGGGCATAAGCCCCGCGCAGCTTGAAGCGATCGAAGCGCCCGAAGCCTCGGCCCGGGGCGCCGATCATATCGGCCTCGCCAACGTCCGGTCCCGGATTCGCACCTTGTTCGGGGAGCCGTACGGCTTAACCGTCTGGAGCGAGGCGCAGCGGTTCACGGCGGTGGAGATGTCCTTTCCGATTCTGAGCGAGGAGGAGGCGATGCGTTATGTATAAAGCGCTGCTGGTCGACGATGAATTGCTCGTGCGGACGAATCTGAAGCTGATGCCGGAATGGCGGGAGCAAGGCTTCGCGCTATGCGGCGAAGCGGCGAACGGCGCCGAAGCGCTGGAAGTGATCGAGCGCGAACGCCCCGATCTGATCGTCTCCGATCTGCGCATGCCCGTCATGGACGGCCTGCAGCTCTCGGCCGAGATCGCCCGTCGCTACCCGGGTTCCAAAATGATCGTGCTCAGCAACTACGACGACTTCGACTACGTGAAGGGCACACTGCAAAACGGCGCCGTCGACTACCTGCTCAAGCACCGGCTAAACGCGGCGGAGCTGGCCGCGGCGCTCGCCCGGGTCAAGGCGCTGCTCGAAGCCCGGCCGCGGCGCGCGGACGGCGAACGCACCGACGCGAACCAGCGGCTGGCGCTGCGCACCCGGTTCATCACGCAATTGATCGCCGGGTTCCATTACAGCCCGGAGGAGATCGGACACCACATCCGGACGCTGGATTTGAAGCTGGATACCAGGCAGCTCATCCCTGTCATTCTGTCGATCGACGATTACCGGTCCCGGCAGTCCCGCTCGACGCTCAAAGCGGCCGAGCTGGAACGCTTCTCCATCCTGAACATCGTCGAAGAGATCGCGGGCGAACTCGGCAACGGCGCGGTCGGCCACATCGGCGGCGACCGGTTCGTCATCCTGTTCTCGTTCCCCAACGTCCGCAGCGAGACCGCATTGGCCCTTGCCGTCGGCGAAGCGGTATCCCGCATCGCGAGCTGTCTGCGGACTTTCCTGAATCTGTCCGCCAGCTTCAGCATCGGGCCGACCTGCATGACGCCCGCGCACATTCCGCACAGCTACAAGCAGGCAGAGAAGCAGATGCTGGACCGCTTTCACCTGGGAAAAAACGTCGTGCTGCGAAATGCGTCGATCGTGCAAGAAACCGAGGCGCTGGCCGGGCTGGAGATCGGGACGGAGAAAGACATGCTGGCCTGCCTGAAAACGCGGGACGCCGCCGGCCTGCTGTCGATTCTGGACGGCCTGTTCGCGCGAATCAAGACGGCGGCGCTCAGCATGGCCGGCTCCCAGCTGCTGTTCAACGACCTGCTCAGCCTGCTGCACCGCGCCATCCGCGAGCATGGCCTGGAGCTGGGGGCGCTCTATGCGGACGCGGTTCCGCCGCACGAGCGGCTCGCCGCCTTCGAGACGCTGGAGGAGGTCAAGGCATGGTTCCGTTCGCTGTTCGCGCGATACTTCGATTTGCTGCAGGCTGACGAGGGAGGCAACTATTCCGGCTATACCGCGGAGGCGATCCGTTATATCCGCAGCCACCTCGCGGACAGCATCTCGCTCACCGAAGTAGCGGAGCGGATCGGCATCAGCGGCGCTTACTTAAGCACGTTATTTAAAAACGAGGTCAAGATCGGCTTCGCCGAGTACTTGTCCGACGCCCGCCTCGAGCGGGCCAAGGCGTATTTGGAGGACGGACGCGAGGACATGAAGGACATCGCCGCCTTGTGCGGCTTCAATAGTGCCAGCTATTTTTTCAAAACGTTCAAAAAGAAAACCGGCATGACGCCGTCGGAATTCGCCCGCGGCCGCAGCTCGACCTGACAATGCGAGCCCTGCGCTAACCGGACATTTCTTTCGCAGTGCCCGCCAGGCCGCCGATCCCCCTCGGATCAACCCGCGCCATGCCGGGCTTCTTCCGTCCGGCCGCCCCTTGCGGCGCGCGGACATCAATTGCATAAACGCAGGACCGGCTGCCGCAGCCGGTCCTTTTCAATTTATGTCCGTATTCCGCTGATCGCCGCGCGCCTACACTGGAGACAGATCAGATTAGGTCCGCCAGCGGACGGAAACGAGGTGCTTCGGATCATGGAGAAGGCATTGGCCGCATTGCCGGTCCGAAAGGAAAAAGGCTATTGGTCCCGGCTCGGCGCGCGCATCGTCAAGCATCGGGCGATGTATTTGCTCGCGCTGCCGGGCGTGCTGTTTTTTATTTTGTTCAAGCTCACCCCGCTGTGGGGCCTGCTGCTCGCCTTTAAGGACTACAATCCCTATTCGGGCTTCTCGGGCAGCGAGTGGGTGGGCTTCAAGCATTTTGCCGATCTGTTCGCCGACCGCAACTTCTATGTCATGCTGCGCAACACGTTCGCCATCAACGTCTTCGGGCTCGTCTTCATGTTCCCGCTGCCCATCCTGCTCGCCCTCATGCTGAACGAAGTGCGGCACGGCGCCTTCAAGCGCTTCAACCAATCCATCGTCTACCTGCCCCATTTCCTGTCCTGGGTCGTCGTAGCGAGCATGACCTTTTTCGTTTTGTCCACCGACGTCGGCATCGTCAACAAGCTAATAGGCGAGGCCGGGCACGAGCCCATCAGCTTTCTGTCCGAGTCGAAATACTTCTGGGGCCTCATCACGGCGCAGACGATGTGGAAGGAAGCGGGCTGGGGCACGATCATCTTCCTGGCCGCCATGGCGGGCGTCGACCCGCAGCGCTACGAGGCGGCTGTCGTGGACGGCGCAAGCCGGTTCCGTCAGATCTGGCACATCACGCTGCCTGCCATCCGCCCTACGATTCTCATTCTGCTCATACTGCGCCTCGGCCAGATGGCGGACGTCGGCTTCGAACAGATGCTCCTGATGATGAACCCGCTCGTCATGCAAGTGGCCGAGGTGTTCGATACGTATTCCTACACGCAGGGCATCCTGCGCGGACAGATCAGCACGGGCGTGACGGTCGGCATGTTCAAGGGCGTCGTCGGCTTCGTCCTGGTGATGGTCTCGAACTATATCGTCAAAAAAACCGGCCAGGAAGGCATCTACTAAGGCCAGAAAGGGGCATTTCGCATGAGCTTCGTATCCCGCAAAAAAATGACGGCGTTCGATTGGATAAATTACGCGCTGCTCGCCCTCATATCACTCGTCTGCGTATTTCCGTTCCTGTACGTGTTCAGCGTTTCTTTTACCGACCCTGAGGTGTACGTGCCGCTTCGTTTCTATCTGTTCCCGGAAAAATGGTCCCTGGCCGCCTATTCCTACATTTTGTCGACGGACAGCTTCGCCAATGCGTTAAAAAGCACGGTATTCATCACCGCCGTCGGCACGATTCTGAATCTGGTCGTCACCTTCTCCCTCGCCTACGCGCTGACCAAGAAAGACGTGCCGGGACGGGGCCCGATGATGGGCTTCGTCATCTTCACGCTCGTCTTCAGCGCGGGCATCGTGCCCAACTACCTGCTGGTGCAAAATCTCGGGCTGCTCAATTCGTACTGGTCGCTCATCTGGCCGGTTCTGACCAACGCCTGGAGCCTGATCATCATCAAAAGCTTTCTGGAGTCGCTGCCCTCGGAGCTGGAGGACGCCGCGCGCATCGACGGCTGCTCGGACATCGGCGTCTTCCTGCGCGTCGTGCTGCCGCTGTCCATGCCCGCCGTGGCCGCCTTCACGCTGTTTTTCGCCGTCTCTCACTGGAATACGTACTTCAATGCGCTGATCTATCTCTCAGACGCCAAGAAGTGGACGCTGCAGGTGCTCGTCAAAACGCTAGTCATCGACTCGGACAACGCCGGCATGGCGGGCGCCGGCGGGGACGAGCGCTCGGTCCCTCAGGAGACGATCCGCATGGCCTCCATCATGCTGGCGATGGCGCCGATCTTGCTCGTCTATCCGTTTCTGCAAAAGCACTTCGCCAAGGGCGTCATGCTCGGCTCGGTGAAGGGATGAATTTTATGAATACCGGAGGTCGATCTCTTTTGGAAAATAACGAACGCGGCTGGTGGCACAAGCCCCAGCGCATTATTCAGACGAATCTGCAGGTGAAGGACACGCATCTGATCGAACCACGCCGCCTGGCGCGCCAGATGAAAGAGCTGGGGGCGACCGCGCTCGTCTTCAACGTCGGCGGCATCTATGCCTGGTACCCTTCCGAGGTCGAAGGCCACCATGTCAACGAATATTTGCCGCAGGACTTCGATCTGCTGAAGGGCGTCGTAGACGCCTGCCACGACGAGGGCATCCGCTTCATCGCCCGGCTCGACTTCAGCAAGACGGACGATATCGTCTACCTGAAGCGGCCGGGATGGTTCGTGCGCAAGCAGGACGGACAGCCCGAGATCATCGGCGCGCACCGCCCCGGCGCATGGTCGCTTCTCGTGAGCACCTGCCTCAATGCGGGCTATCGCAACGAAGACGTCGCCGTCCCCGTGCTGGACGAAGTGCTGTCGCGCTACGACGTGGACGCCGTCTTTTTTAACGCGCCGCACTTTCTCCCGTGCTGGTGCGGCATCTGCAAGCGCAAGTACGAGCGGCTGTACGGCGTGCCGCTGCCGGCGGACCCGGCCGCCTTCGCGTCGGATTGGCCGTCGACGTGCATTCGGGACAACATGGACAAGATGTACCGCTTCATCAAGGGCAAGCGGCCGGAAGTTCAGATGATTCTGTACTACAATCTGTACAAGGACAATCTGTACGACAGGCTGGAGACCACGGATCTGTTGTGTACGGAGCCGCAGGACGTGCTGTCCGAGGGCCATCGGAAGATTCCGGAGTTCTGGAAGCCGGCGCTCAGCATCAAGCTCGGCCGCTCCGCGCCCGGCGTCCCCGCTCCGCTCGGCATCGTCCACTCCAGTCCGGGGATGGAGTGGCGGCATACCGGCCTGCCGCCGGCGGAATACCGGTTCTGGCTGTCGCAGATCCCTGCGCACGGGGGCAGTATCTGGCATTCGCTCACCGGCATTCCGGAGACGATCGGCGACAAGCGGATTCTGGAGACGGTCGCGGCGCTCAACCGCGACGTCGCCAAGGTGGAGGCGTACATGGACGGCGCCGGGACGTTGGCGCAGGTCGCGCTGCTCTGGACGGCGAATTCGGCGGCCGAGGGTTGGGCGGACGGCCTGATCAACCGCCAGGTCCCGTTCGACGTGCTGCTCGAGGAGCAAGCGACGCCGGAGCGGCTCGCGCGCTACAAGGCGCTGATCGCGCCGGAGGGCCTGGCGCTGACCGAAGGCATGGCCGCCACGCTGGCCGGCTATGCCGCTGCGGGCGGGCATGTCATCGCCGAGGGCGATGCCGCCGACAAGCCCGAATGGCGGGACCTGCTCGGCGTCCGCGACCAGGGCGCCGCCGGCGAATTGCTGTCGGCCGCCTACCTGCGGTTCGAGGGCGCGGACAACCCGCTCCAGGCCGGGCTCGCGGAGACGGAGCTGATCGCGCTGCGCGGTGCCGTCTACTATGCGCAGCCGGCGGCGGACACCGCGGTGCTGGCGACGCTCGTCCCGCCGTTCGCCCCGCTCGAGTGCGTGGGCGCGCCGCCCGAACGGGCCTCGCTGCCCGTGATCCGCACCGACCTGCCGCTGGCGCTGCATCGCCGGAGCGGACAAGGCGGCTTCCTGTACTTCCCGTTCTCGCTCAGCGGCATGCTCAATGAATTCAAGCTCGGCGAGCACTATCAACTGCTCAGCAACGCGATCGACCTGGCCCTGGGCGAGGATAAGCTCGTAGAAGTCACGAACTATCAGGGGCTGCAGGTCACGCTGTTCGAGCGGGACGACTACGTGCTGGTCCATCTGGTCAACGGTGCGGGCAGAAGGCCGCTCGCCACCAACCTCCCGCTGTACGACATCGCGCTGAAGCTGCGGCTCCCCGGCAGGCGCGTCGCGGGCGTGCAAAGGCTCATCGCGGAGGATGCGCTGCCTTTTAGCGGAGTGGATGGCGCGGCGATAGTCGATATTCCGAAGCTGGAGGTGTGGGAGTGCCTGCTCGTCCAGACGGAGGCAAGCGATTGAGCTTAAGAAGCGCGGAGTTGGGTCGCGGAGTTACACGGTTTTTCCGGGTAACTCGCCTCTGAGCGGAGGTTAGTTGCGGAGTTGCACGGTTTTTCCGGGTAACTCGCCTTCGAACGGAGTTGGACCGTGGAGTTGCACGGTTTTTCCGGGGAACTCGCTCCTGAGCGAAGGTTAATTGCCGAGTTGCACGGTTTTTCCGGGTAACTCAACCCTAAGCGGAGGTTAATTGCCGAGTTGCACGGTTTTTCTGGATAACTCAACCCTAAGCGGAGGTTAATTGCCGAGTTGCACGGTTTTTCCGGGTAACTCGCCTCTGAGCGGAGGTTTGCTGCGGAGTTACACGGTTTCTCCGGGTATCTCCGCCCCCGAGCGGAGGTTAGTTGCCGAGTTGCACCGTTTTTCCGGGTAACTCCGCCCATAAGCCTCCTCCGCCCTTCCCCCACGGCAAAGAAGCCCGCCCCCATTGGGCAGGCTTCTACTCCACCGCGCTCAACGCAGCGACATGCGGTACTGCTTCGGCGACATCGACAGATGCCGCTGGAACGCGCGGTTCAGGTTGCGCTCGGAATATCCGATGAGCTCGGCGATCTCCGCCACGCTGTGATTCGTCTCCTCCAGCAGCTTTTTCGCGCGATCGACCTTGTACTTCATTAGGTACTCGATAAACGTCATGCCCGCCTCCTGCTTGAACAGCCGGCTCAGATACGACGGACTCATGCTCACGTACTCGGCGCACTCGATCAGCGAAGGCATGCCCTGATGCGTCTCGATATAGGCGCACACCCGCTGCACGGCGATCCGCGTCGCGTTCGCCCGGCTCTCCTCCGTGATCTGCCGGTGCATCGGAAACAGAAACTCTACGAACCACTCCTGCACCTCGCGATACGTCTGCCTCGCTTTAAGCTGCTCGAACAGATTGTCCCCGAGATTGTCCAGCACGCCGTAGCCCATCTCCTCGAGCGATTGAATGATGGACGACAGCAGAATGTGATAACAGTGCATCGCCGTATTGTACGATTCGGACTGCCGGATGCGCTCGTAAAAACGTCCCAGGGACGCCTCCGCCAGACCAAGCTCTCCTTGCAGCAGATGCTCCGTAATCTCCAGCTCCAGCTCCTTCGGATAATTGAACGTCGCCAGCTTGCCCGAAGGGACCGGCAGCGCGTCGTAACGGAAGATCCGGCGATGCTCGTCGAAAAGGCGCTGCTGCAGCGCGGCCTCGGCCTCACGGTACGACTCGGCGAGCAGATGAAGCCCCTGGCGCACGCCCCCTATGCCTACCGATACCGTGAACGACAGATGCGTCTTCAGCGCTTCGCACACCCGCTCGGCATAGATATCAAGCATGCCCGCGGCCTCCTCCTCGCGAACGGGCGCGTCCCAGCGAAGCACGGCGACGGCCTCCTTATCTTCCTTGCCCAGCACGCAGCCGCTCGCAAACGGTCCGCCTTCCAGCAGCTCCTGCATGACGTTTTTCACCGCAAAAACGATGATCGGCCCCTCGCTGGGCAGAAACCGCTTTTCCTTGAACAAGTTCTCGGGCCGCACGACCAGCACCGCGAAGCTTCCCGCCGCGGGCATGCCGTACGCCTGCGCCTCCGCCTCGACCGCCTGCGGCTTGACCGGCGCGGACGCCGTCAGAATTTTCAGCACGAAGCGATCGCGCAGATCCGGCTGAATCCGCTCAATATAGGCGCGCAGCGACTCCGCCTGGTCGTTAAGATAGGCGAGGCTCGACCGGATATAGCCGATCTCGTTGCCCCTGCCCGACGCGCCGGGACCGTGCCGCAGCTGCCGGCCGTACAGGATAAGCTTGTCGATCGGACTGTAGGCGAACTTGGACGAAGCGACCGTCAGCACGATGCCGAATATCAAAATGACGAGCACCGAGCCGAGAACGAACAGCCGCATCCAGTTCAGCTGGCCGGAGATCGCGCTCTCCGGCAGCATCGAGATATAAGTACGCCCGAGCGCCGTCTTGTACGTCGCCGTCAGCACCTTGCCGCCGTCCGCTTCCCCCATGACGAACTGTCCCTCGCCGCCGCTGCCGGACAGCACGCTCCGGAACAGCTCGACCGAGTCGGCTTGCTTGCCCAGAAGAGCCGCGTCGGAGGAGTGCAGCAGTATCGTGCCGTCCGCGTTCACGACGGCATACGACTCTTCGCCCGTCCCCCCGCCGGATTGGAACAGCTGCCGGCCGAGATCCGCCGCCTTGAGCTCGTAGATCAGCGCGCCCATCGGCTGTCCCGTCCGCATGACCGGCAGTTGGCGAACGTACGAAATATAGCCGTTGCTCGCGTAAGCCGGCAGGTAGGACCAGCCCTCGCTGCGCGCCCCCTTCAGCACCGCCGCTATGTTCTCGCGCTCGGGCGAATCCGCCAGCGTCGTCTTGCCGTAAGCGTTGGACAGCACCGTATCCGACGCGCTGGCGTAGAACACGATATCCTGCACGAGGCTGCTCGCGTTTTTTTGCACGGTCATCAGGTCTAGCAGGCTCAATTGAATCACGTATTGCTCGGCAAAGCCCGGTCTGCCCAGCCAGGAACGGATCGTGGCGTTGGCGGCGAGCTGCATCGACTGGTATTCGATATCCGTCATCAGGTTCTCCGTCCGCTCCTGCAGCAGCGTCAAGGAGGTGCGGCTGTCCGCCTGGAACTGCGCCTCGATCTTGTTCACGGAGTAGCGGTAATAGGCGAGACCCAGGATCAGGATCGGAATCGTCACGGAGACGCATCCCAACCAGACGAGCCTTCTGAAATAATTGGATCGCGGAAACGCCCGGTAGGCGGCTTGTCGGACTTTGTTCAGCAGCGGCTTCATGAGGACCTCCCTCGGAACGGCGGTTGGGGCGCGATAGACAAGGAAGGCAACCGGCTCCCGGCCGGTCACCTTCCGCTTTTCTGCGAGTCTTGTCTGCCGCGTTTACGGGTTCATCGCTTTGTAATTCTCGGCGAATTCCTTATACGCTTTTTTGGCTTCCGGCAGATTGTTGATCTTGTCGACGAATTGCTTGTATTGGTCCATCGTGATCTGTCCGACGATCGCCTGCGTCACCATGGACTTCCACTCGTTCTGGTACTTCGCCCAGACGTCGTTCCAGGTATCGGAGATCAGATAAGCGAACGGATCGATGCTCCCGATTTCGCCGAAGTTCTGCACCTCTGCGATCTTGGCGTCGTTGTAGGCTTTGTCGCCAGAAGCGCTGATAACCTTGCCCCATTTCTGGGTGGCCAGGACGCCCGCGTTTTTGCTCGTCGTGTTGACTTCCTTCACGCCCTGCTCGGTCAGCACCTTCTGACCGCCCTCGACCGTATGGTGCACGCCTTCGACGCCGTAGTACGCCAGATCGGTCATCTCCGTCGAAGCCGTCTTTTCGAAGTAGTCAAGCAGCTTCCACACTTTGTCCTCAGGCACCTTCTTGGAGATCAGGAAGCTGCCGGTGCCGCCGAGCGTCAGATTGACCGCGTACGCCTTCGGGCCCTTAAGCGTCAGATTGAGAATTTGCGCGTCCGGCTGGCCGTTTTTCTTGATCAGATCCTCCCACTCCTTGTCCCACCAGATGCTGCGGGTGTAGGAGGCTGCGCGTCCGGTCGTGAACAGGTCCTGCGCCTGCGTGCGCTTCATGACGGAAAATTCCTTGGACAGCGCGCCCGTCTCGTACAGCTTGCGGAAGTAGGCGATCGCGTCCGTATACCCCGGGTTCAGGTTGGTGTAGATGAGCCCGCCCTCATCGTTGTACGTCGGCTCCATCGCGCCGAACGCCGAGGCGAAGGACGCGTCGCCGTCGCTGATGATGACGCCCCCGCCGATCAGGCCGAGCGTGTCCGCGCGCCCGTTGCCGTCCGGATCGCCTTTCGTAATCTTCACCAGCGCGTCCGCGTATTCGTCGAGCGTTGTCGGCACCGGGATGTTCAGCTTATCGAGCCAATCCTTGCGGATCTTGATGCCCGGATCGATCTGCGACCGGGAGCCGGGCAGCGAATAAATCTTGCCGTCGATCGTCCTGTACTTGTAAGCATTCTCCGGCACGTTGTTCTTCAGGTTCGGGTACTTGCTGAAGTCCCCGAGGAACGGCGTCAGATCCCAGAACGCGCCGCCCTTGATCGCGTTGATCAGCGTCGGCCGCTTGAAGTCGGGCGCAGCCAGCACCTCCGGCAGCTGCGCCGAGGCCAGCAGCAGGTCCAGCTTCGTGTCGAGATCGCCCGACGGCACCCACTCGACGTTCAGCTTGGTGTTGGTCTCTTTCTGCCACGCCGTCCAGAAGGCGTCGTTCATGTCGGGCACTTCGTTGTACAGTCCCGCGAACATCTGAATGGAGAGCGGCTCGGCGTTGCTCGCCGTCTTGTCCGTCTGCTGGGCGCTTGTCTGCGTCGCGCTGTTCTTGTCGGTCGGGGCAGCGTTGTTGTTCCCGTTGCCTCCGCATGCCGCGGTTCCTGTAATCGCTGTCAATAGTACGGTTGCCAGCCATGCATTCTTTATCGTCGGCTTCATCCTGTCATGTCCTCCCCGGATTGAAATGCTCGGCGCAGGCTCGCTGCCGCCTTGGCCTGTCGCTGCAACCCCATCGTACGACCGCCGCCCGAGGCACGGTAGGGACATTACTTGAATCGGGCCGGGAGAAAGAAATGTCCGCCGAAAACCCAGGCAGGGCAAGGCTTGCGAGCGACGGCGGCAGCGTGCGGGTAAGAAAAGTCCGGTCCCGCGGCAGGCGATCAGACGGTCTCGCGGCCGCTCATCCGAGTGACGAATTCCTTGGGCGAGCACCGGTTGAAGCGCTTGAACAGCTTGTAAAACTGGGCGATGCTCGGTACGCCAGCTTGAAGCGCGGCCTCCGCGATGCTGATATCCCGCGTCAGCAGCAGCCGCTCCGCGGCCTTGATCCGCTTGCGGTTGACATAATCGACGAACGAGCAGCCCATCGCCGAACGGAAGTAGCGTATGAAATAGTGATAGCTGAAATTGAGCAGCCTGCTGACCTCTTCGACGGTAATCCGATCCTGCAGGTGCAAATCGACATAGTCCAGCGCAGGCCTCAGGCGCAGCAGGTCCGGCTCCGCCGCGGCAGGAAGCAAGCCTTCGTCGCCGTTCCGGACGAACAGCCAGAGCAGCCGCTGGATCGCGGAGCCCAGCGCCAGCTCGTAGCCGCGCTCGCGTCCCCGGTACTCCTCGTACATATGCGCGATTAACGCGTGCGTCTCGCGCCGGACCTCGGGCTTGTCGCGGAACAGGCCGTTCAGGCGCTCGAGCGGCGCGGTGCCGTCCCCCAGGCCGTATAGATAAGGCAGCGCGGCGCTTGCCATATGCCGGCCGAGGTCGACCTGCAGCACGACGAAGCGGACCGGCGCAGCGCCGGCGCGATGCGTGCGGTGCAGCTGGGAGGCGCCGAACAGCGCGACGTCGCCCGGTTCGAGGCGCATGTAGCCTTCTTGCGTCTGCATCCCCATCTCGCCTTCGACCATCGCTAGCAGCTCGACCTCTTTATGATGATGCCAGGGCCCGTACGCCTCCTGCGCAGGCGCCGGCGGGTTCATGCCGACCTCCCATATTTTCATGTACAGAAGGGGATGGCCGTAGACCACGGCCTCCTCGCGGACCGGTTCGCGGAGATCGTCCGCCAACGTTGTCATCGCTTACACCTCGCTTGGGGCACAGGAGTTTTGGAGCCCCCAGTATAGCACATATGTCACTTTTGGAGAATAATCGGTCAGCTTTGAAACTATTCTTGCCTGAGCGGCGAAGCCTATAATGTGGGGGTCACGGCTGAACGAAAACGAGGAGGATGGCGGCATGAAGGACGAATTGCGCGTGTTGATCTGGAACGAATTCCGTCACGAGAAAAATAACGAGAAGGTGAAGGCCGTCTACCCGGACGGCATCCACCGCGCAATCGGAGAAGGACTCGGGCACGATCTGGCGATCGGATACGCGACGCTCGACGAAGAAGAGCACGGCCTCTCCGAACAGCGGCTGGAGGACACGGACGTCCTCGTCTGGTGGGGGCACAAAGCCCATCGCGAGGTGTCCGACGAGATCGTCGAACGCGTGCACAAGCGCGTCCTCGCGGGCATGGGGCTCATCGTGCTTCACTCCGGCCACTTCTCCAAAATTTTCAAGAAGCTGATGGGTACGACCTGCAACCTGAAATGGCGGGAAGCCGACGAGAAGGAGCGGCTGTGGGTCGTGTCGCCGGGCCATCCGATCGCCGAGGGCATCGGCGAATATATCGAGCTGGAGCAGGAAGAGATGTACGGGGAGAGCTTCGAGATCCCCGCGCCCGACGAGCTCGTGTTCGTGAGCTGGTTCGAGGGCGGCGAGGTGTTCCGCAGCGGCTGCACCTACACGCGGGGACAGGGCAAGATCTTCTACTTCCGCCCCGGGCACGAGACGTATCCGACCTATTACAACGAAGAAATCCGCAGGGTTATCCGCAACGCCGTGCATTGGGCCGCGCCGACCGGACGTCCGGCTCCGCTGTTCGGCAACCGCCAGCCGCTGGAGCCGCTCAAATCGCGGCAGGAGGCGTAAGCGCGTATGACTGCCACGGGCACGGATCAAAAAACCGACCGTAAATTCCGCCTGGTCCAAGTCGGCTGCGGCAATATGGCGCGTCGCTGGGTCAAGTACGCGACGGGCCGTACGGACATCGAGCTGGCCGCGCTCGTCGACATTCATCTGCCGGCTGCCGAAGCGCTGGCCCGGGACTTCGGCCTCGACTGCCCCTGTTACACCGATCTTGGGGCAGCCATCCGCGAGACCGGCGCCGATCTCGTCTTCGACGTGACGATTCCGCAGGTCCACAAGACCGTCGTGACGACGGCCGTCGGGCTCGGCTGCGACGTCATCGGCGAGAAGCCGATGGCCGTGACGATGGCGGACGCCTACGAGATCGAAGACATCGTGCGGCGGCACGGACGCCGCTACGCCGTCATGCAGAACCGGCGCTTCGCCAGACAGATCCGGGAGGCGCGCGGCCTGATCGCGCAGGGATCGATCGGCAAGCCTGCGCATGCGACGGCGAACTTCTTCCTCGGCCCGCATTTCGGCGGCTTCCGGGAGACGATGGACCATCCGCTGCTGCTGGACATGGCGATCCATACGTTCGATCAGGCCCGCTATCTGCTGCAGGCCGATCCCGTATCGGTGTACTGCCACGAGTTCAACCCGTCCCATTCCTGGTATGGGGGCAACGCTTCGGCCATCTGCATTTTCGAGATGAGCGACGGCTCGGTATTCACGTATAACGGCTCCTGGTGCGCGGAAGGCGAGCCTACCTCCTGGCAGGGCGATTGGCGCGTCGTCGGCTCCGAAGGCACCTTGATCTGGGATGGAACGAACGATTCGTACTGCAGCGTGGCGGAAGGCGATCTGGGGCCTGGCGCCCGGATGCATGCGTACAGGCGGATCGAGCCTTCCGCGCCCTGGACCGGGCATGAGGGACACGACGGCTGCTTCGACGAGATGCTGGCCGCGCTCGCCGAAGACCGGCCGGCAGAGACGGACTGCTCGGACAATCTGAAAAGCATGGCGATGGTATTCGCCGCGATCGAGAGCGCGCGGAGCGGGGAAAAGGTACGCATCGGTCCCGGACAGGCGTATGATAGAGTTTAGCATCTCATACTAGCTGTCCATTTTGGGAGGAGAACCTGCAATGCGCTTCGTAATTGCCCCGGATTCATACAAAGGCAGCCTATCCTCGCGGGAGGTCGGCGCCGTCATGGCGGCGGCGATCCGCCGCGAAATTCCGCAAGCCCAGATCGACGTCTTTCCGATGGCGGACGGCGGCGAGGGCACCGTCGAGGCGCTCGTCGGCGCCTGCGGCGGCCGCAGCGAGGAAGTCGTCGTGCACGGCCCGCTGGAGCCGGGAGCCGCGGCGCTCATCGGCCTGATCGAGCAAGACGGCGAGCCGGTCTACGTCATCGAGACGGCGAATATATGCGGTCTGCCGATGATAACCGCGGATCGCCGCGACCCGTACGCAGCCACCTCGCGCGGGCTCGGCGAGGCGATCGCGCACGCGCTCGACCGCGGCGCCCGGCGCCTGATCGTCGGGCTCGGCGGCAGCGCCGTGAACGACGGCGGCATCGGCATGCTGGCGGCGCTCGGCGTGCGTTTCGCGGATCGGGACGGCCGCCTGCTTGAGGGCCGGGGCGGCGACCTGCTGCGCGTGGCCGCTGTCGACTGGAGCGGCCTGGACCCGCGGCTCGCGGCGTGCGCGATCACGGCGGCCAGCGACGTGACGAGTCCGCTGACGGGGCCGGCGGGCGCCTCGCGCGTCTTCGGGCCGCAAAAGGGCGCGACGCCGGCGCAAGCGGCGGAGCTGGACGAGGCTATGGGCGCTTATGCGGCGCTGCTGGAGCAGCCGGGCGGGATAGATATGAGCGGCGCCCGGGCATTCGAGCCGAGCGTGGGCGGAGATCGGGAGATCGAGCCGAGCCCGGAGGATGAGGCAGACGAGAACGAGCAGAGCGGTGTCTATGCGGATAATGCCTATGCGGATAATGCCGGCGCGGATGGACTGCGTCTGTCGGAGCGGCCCGGCGCCGGCGCCGCGGGCGGGCTCGGCTTCGCGCTGCTGCGGCTCGGCGCCCGGATCGAATCCGGCGCCGAGGTCGCGGCCCGCGCGACAGGGCTCAAGAAGCGCATCGCGGGCGCCGATTGGGTGCTGACCGGCGAGGGGCGCACCGACGCGCAGACGCTGAGCGGCAAGCTGCCCTTCCGCGTCGCGGAATGGGCGGCGGCCGAAGGCGTCCCCGCGATTCTCGTATCCGGCGGTCTCGGCCCGGACATCGAGCCGCTCTATGAGGCGTTCGCCGCGGTTTTCCCGATCGTCGGCCGGCCATCGACATTGGACGAATGCCTGGCCGAGGCCGAGGACAACCTGGCGCGAACCGCGCGCAATGTCGCAAGACTGATCAAGACGAAGACATAACGCCGAGGAGCGTGAACGACTTGAAAAAGATCGGATTCATCGGATTGGGGAACATGGGCTTGCCGATGACGAAAAACCTCATAGAGGCTGGCTACGAAGTATACGGCTTGAATCGCAGCAAGCCCGCCGAGGAGCGTCTGGCCGCGTCGGGCGGCCGCACCGGCTTAGATCTCGCGCAGCTGGCGGCGGAGATGGACCTGATCGTCACCTGCTTGCCGATGCCCGCCGACGTGGAGGAAGTCTACCTCGGACCCGACGGGCTCGTCGCCAGCGGCAGAGAAGGCCTGATCCTGGTCGACTGCAGCACGGTCGGGCCTGCCTTGTCCCGCAAAGTCGGCGCGGCCGCGGCCGAACGCGGCCTCCGGTTCCTCGACGCGCCGGTCAGCGGCGGAACGACCGGCGCGGCCGCGGGCACGCTCAGCATCATGGTCGGCGGCGACGAAGAGACGTTCCGTCTTGCGCAGCCGGTGCTGGCGGCGATGGGCAATCAGATCGACCGTGTCGGCCCCGCCGGCAGCGGCTCCGTCGTCAAGCTGGTCAATCAGCTCATGGTCGGCATCCACACGCAGGCCGTCAGCGAAGCGCTCGCGCTGGGCAGAAAAGCGGGGTTGGACGAGGAGCAGCTGGTGAACGTGCTCCTGGCCAGCTTCGCCAGCAGCCGCATTCTCGACCGGCATTATCATAACCATATCGGACCGGCCCGCTTCGAAGCCGGCTTCGCCATCAAGCTGCTCGCCAAGGACCTGACGCTCGCAACCGAGCTCGCCGCGCAGTCCGGCGTGGGCTTGTCCGCGGGACGCCGGATCAAAGGTCTGCTCGACGGCGCCGTAAGAGAAGGCTTCGCCGAGCAGGACATGGCCGCGATGCTGAATTATCAGCTCCATCGCGACGAACCAAGCGCGGCGGTCAAGCACTTCGCCGTCTTCCTGCCGATGAAGGACCCCGAGCTCAGCGTGAAGCACCGCGAGGAGCACCTGCAATTTCTGGCGGATCGCCGCGCCGAAGGCAAGCTTCATGCCAACGGCCGGTTCGTCGACGGCGCAGGCGGCCTTGTCATTTATAAGGCGCGTTCCCTGGAGGAAGCGGAATCTTGGGTGAAACAGGATCCGTATGTCGTCCTGGGCGCCCGGGGCTACGAGATCCACGAGTGGGATATCGTCCTGGCGGACGAGGCGTAATCGTCCCCGCTGTATAGGAGTTCTCCTCGCTTGGCGGTTTTTACCGTTCCGCCTGAGGGGGACTCTTTTTTTCGGCTTCGCCGCCGTCTCCTCTCTTCTACTCCATCCGTGCAACGGACAAGCCTTCGATCACGATTTCTCCGCAGCCTCCTGTAAAACTAACCGTATTGACCGCCCCCGGATCAAGGCGCACGGTGAGCGAAGTTTGTCCGCCTTCTGCCCGCAACGCGTTTAGCAGCGAGTAGTCGGCGCCGTTAACGACAAGCCGCAGCTTCGCCAGCCGCTCGTGTGTCGTATAATGCACAGCTAGCGTAGCCCGGCCCCCGTTCCCTCCGTCGACTTCGCGGAACTCGCAGGAAGACGATGCCCCCTGCATCCCCGCGACGGCGAAGGTTCCCCGCTCCGTGGCCACGATCGACGCATCCCCGTTCATTTTGCAGTCGTTAACTGCGTAAAAAGTCCGCGCATACGCCTCCGCGGAATCGGCTTGGACGGCACGAACCCCTTCTTCCGTCTGCTGCACCATGCGAATGGCGCCGTCCTCGTCAAAGTGCAGCTCGTCGATGCATACGCTGCGCAAGTTGCCTTGCCCGGAGACCGCCTGGTTGTGGTAAAAAAGATACCATTGCCCCTTGTACCGGGCAACCGATCCGTGCGTCGTCGAGCAGCCCGTCGGCTCGAGGAAAATGCCGCGGTACGTCCAAGGGCCGAGCGGATGCTCGCTCGTCGCGTAGCGCATCCGGTTGTTGTCGTGCAGGTTGTCCGCGTAGGTTAGATAATAAACGCCGTCGCGCTTGAACGTCCACGCCGCCTCGTGAAAATCTGCCAAGCCGGTCATGTCGGCCATCTCGCCCTTGATGGACATCATGTCGTCGTTCAGCTCGCCGCCATGGCAGACGCCGCCTCCGCCGTAGTACATGTACGCTCGCCCGTCGTCGTCCTGAAAGACGCACGGATCGATCATCGCGAAGCCGCCGAGCCCTTCGATATAGCCGCGGTCGACGAACCCGCTTGCGGGCTTGTCGCTCGTGGCGACGCCGATCTTCCACGTGCCGTTCCAGTCCGAGCCGCTTGGATGCGGATAATAGAAATAGTAAGTGCCGTTCCGGTGAGCGCAGTCGGGCGCCCACATGAAGCCGCCTTCGGGTCTTCCCCAAGACACATCGTCGGAGCGCAGAATCTCCCCCTCGTCCACCCAATTCACCAGATCGTCCGACGAGAAAACGTGGTAGCGGTCCATCAGATCGCAGCCCCGGGGCGGATCCATGTCGTGCGAGGCGTAAATATAGACTCTGCCGTCTTCCCATACATGGGCCGACGGGTCGGCCGTGAAGATCGAGGCGATAATCGGATTTTTAGCGTTCATGGCACACTCTCCTTCGCGCGCGGCGCGTTTTCTCCCTCATTGTAAAACACGCGTCCGGGCGCTCCCATGAGGCGATCGAAAACGAAATCTGCCGATCTTGTCTTCTTTTTGCCGCCCGAATTGGCCGCAAAAAAGCGGCTTTCGGAAGACGCGTCTCCCGAAAGCCGCCGCAAGCCTTATTGATGGGTGGTCGGATGCGAAGCCGTGACCGGAATCTGCCCCTTGAACATCCGGTTGATGTCACCCGCCAGACGAAGGTAGAAGTCGGACGATACCGCTACGCCGTCCGCATTGAGTGTCAAGAAGTACTGGTTCGTCGGTATCATCGCGCTGTTCTCCGCAGCCTTGGCAATTGCCGTTCCTTCGTCGTACTCGTCGAACATGGCGATATAGCCGGTGCTAATGCCGAGCTGCTTTAAGCGATAGGCTTGCTGCCACATGAAGTCGCCATGCAGCCGGGGAATTTGATTAGTCGGCCCCCCGGTCATGTTGGACCAGGCAAAGCCGGGCCAGATAACGGGCTGATAGGCAATGTTGCGCTGCTGCGTATACGTGAAGTCCGGCCCGTATTGGTTCGTAGCGTAGTTGTCGACATCTGCAGCGCCGAAGCGCCCGACGAACCACGGTGAGAGCATGTCTAGCGACTCGTATACGCTCATGAAGTCGGTCTTCGAATCGTTGTTGCCCGACCGCCAGTACGTCGGCACGCCCCCGATCACATAGACGTTCTGCGCCTTGAACCAGTTGATCAGATTCTGGTGCTCGGCAGCCGTGCCCGGACGGTCGGTGAATCCGATCCCCCAGATGCAGACGACAACTTTGCCGTTCTGCTTCGCGTAGGCGCTCGATGAAGTCAGATGCATATTGTTCACGACGTTCGTCGTCCAATCGTGCTTGACCGCATTCAGCCAGTTGCTCGCGTTCATGCCGGTAATGTCGTACATGACGTAAAATTTGCGGCCGTACGTCTCGGCGGCGTTCTTCACCTTCACGGCCACGCTGTCGCGGTTCGTCTTCCAATTGCTCGGCGTATCGCTCTCGTCGGCCCCGAAGCGCTGAAGCGCGGCGCCGTCGATGTTGTACGTCTGCATCCATTCGAAGTGCTTGTTGACCGTCTCCTGGTCGTAGGAGGAGAAGAGCTTCGCCTGCGTGCCGTTGCCGAGGTTCGCCAGGTTCGTCTGATACAGCTTCGAATATTCCCGAGTGTCCGGGTACAGCTCGAAGTTAACGTTGGAGCCGGCGGTCGGCGCGCTGCTGTTCTTGGACCAGTGGACCCATCCGCCGTTGGGCGAGTTGTCGCCCTGCGCGTTGAACCAGCCTTGGTAGCCGGCGAACAGCTTGCCGACGACGTCGCCGCCGGAAGTCGGCGCTCCCGTGCCGAATTTGAACCAGTTGAGGTTAAAAAGGTTGCCCGCGCCGCCCGTGAATTTAACGTACAGATTGCGGACGCCCGCCGCGCCCGATATTTGCCCGTTTGCGGTCGTCCAATTCTGCCAGCCGCCCGTGCCGCTCACCGCAACGGTTCCGATCAGCGTTCCCGTCAAGCTGTCCAGCCGGAATTCGATCGCGCCGCCTCCGGCTGCGCTTGCCACGCGCGCCTGAACGCTTGCGGCTCCGCTGCCGAAGTCGACGCCGTTAAACACCAAATAGTCGCCGTTGTCGATGAAGCCCACGTTGGTTCCGCCGCCGGCATCGGACGTCGGCTCCGTTTGAATGCCTGATTGGCTGCCGTAGGCTTCCGCCTCGATCTGATTAAACGCCGACAGTCCCGACGCAAACTTGAACCATAGCAGGTTGAACAAATTGCCGCTGCCCCCGGTAAACTTCAAATACAGCGTGTGTACGCCGCTCGCGCCCGACGCGTTCGAGGTCACCGTCGTCCAGTTTTGCCATCCTCCTGTGCCCGGGATTTGCGCCGTGGCGATGAGCGTCCCGTTCACGCTGTCGAGCCTCGCTTCGACCGCGCCGCCGCTCGCGTTGCTGGCGACGCGGACCTGAAACGTGCTCGCGCCGCTGCCGAAATCGACATTCGAAAAAGCGATATAGTCGCCGTTGTCGATAAAGGCGACGTTCTGTCCGCCTTCGCTCGATGTCTCCAGTTGAATGCCGGACTGACTGCTATAGCCGGACGCCGAAGTCTGAACAAAAGCGGATGCGGCGGATGCGATCGACGGAGACCAGCCCCATTGGCCGAGCAGCAATGAAGCGGCCAGCAGGGCCGCGCAAAACCGCGGCCATGTCATCCGGTAACGTTTGTTGACGTTCATTAATGCATACCTCCTCGTTCGTAGAAAATTGCCGGACTTGGCCGGCCCTGTGCGCATCGTATACGTATCGTGAAGCTCTCTTTTGCCGCCGGGAAGCCTTGTCTCATTGCCTGTTGCCTCCTTGGTGACTTGGCGATTTACCGCCTTGGCATGCAGAACCTCTTGCGTCGGCCATTCCGCTTGCAACAATCCGCTTCGTCCCACCTCCCTCGCGATCGGCAGTTCGGCTGTTCGAAGGGCTTTCAAGTTTGTGGGCGCCGATCTGTAAAAAGCTTACAACCCCAAGAGATTGTTGGTAAGGAGGCGATATTGAACTTAAGCGGACATTCCAAGCCTTTGACGATTAGAGCGCATGCCAAAAAGCCGCCAGGCCGGCACTTAACCGCTACGCCCCGCTCGAGTTTGCAAGTTTGTTTCTAGCCGGGACTTCCTGTCGTAACCAGGCAATCGAGAATGCGAGTCTGTTCCTAGCCGGGACTTCCTGCCGCTACCCGGCATGGGGGAGTGCGAATTTGTTTCTAGCCGGGACTTCCTGCCGCTACCCAGCATGGGGGAGTGCGAGTTTGTTTCTAGCCGGGACTTCCTGCCACAACCCGGCGTGCGGGAGTACGAGTTTGTTTCTAGCCGGGACCTCCCGCCGCTACCCGGCATGGGGGAGTACGAGTTTGTTCCTAGCCGGGACTTCCTGGGCTACAGCGCGAGGGCGATTAATCGGAGAAGACACAGGAAATGCGGATTGTCTAATCACGAAGAAAACCGTCAGGGGGAGATTGCCCTGACGGTCCTTTCGTTTTGCATATCGCAGCGCGCTCCTGCTTCTGCACTCGCGCCTTCCTCGCTTACAGACGCGGCTAGTCTCCGCTATATTCTGTCCCGCAAGGGATACCTCTTCCCGTCCCCGCGTTACTGCACCTTCCGCGTCCAATGCCGGTGCGCTTCGATCGCTTCGACAAACGACTTGGCGAAGGACGCATCCGGCGCAGCCGCCACGACGATGCCAGGCTCATTCCAAGCCGGTTGGTTCACCGAGCCCGTCGCCTTGGCGCCCACGGGCGTCGGCGTGCCGACGCCGGCCGCGGTGAGCAGGTCCGCGCCTTCGCCGATCGCGGCGATCGGCTTGTAGTGACGGTAAGCCTGGCGGACGAAGTCCACCGCCAGCGGCTGCGCCAGCAGCGCGTCGACGCTCTCGCGGCCGCCCGCGACATAGACTGCGTCGAACAGGACGGAGTCCGCCGACTCCAGGTGGTGCATGACCTCGACCTGCCCGTCGGCGTCCGTCGGCAGAAAACCGAGCTTCGTGCCCACGAGCTCCGCCGTGACGCCCGCCACGGCGAGCGGCGCGAGCACCTCCCGCAGTTCGGCGTCAGCGAACGTTTTGGCCGTCAACACGGCGACCTTGCGAGTCTTCGCCGACTTGGCCTTGTTCATAATGCTGAGCGCAGGCGACTTCATCGTTACTGCCGGCTGCGTCGTATCGGCGGGCGGCAGCGCCCCGATCGCATCGGCAAGCTGCGTGGCGAGCCCCGGATCGACCTGCGAGAATACGTCGACCGTCCGCTGGCGCACGTCCTTGTTCATCACCTTGCTCAGCTCGAACTGGAACGCCTTGATAATATGAAGCTGTTCGACCTCGGACAGGCTCTGATAGAACATGGCCGCCTGGCTAAAATGATCCTTGAAGCTGTCGCTGCGCGCGCGGACCTTGCGGCCCTCCACCTTTTCCGCGTAATGCTTGTACCCGCCCTCCGACTCCGGCGCCGGCGCAGGCGAATTTCCCGCGATGCCGTTCTTGTGATACGCAACCTGCCCCGGATTGATCGTCATGCGCGCCATGCCGTCGCGCTGGTTGTTGTGGACCGGCGCGACCGGACGGTTGATCGGCAGCTCGTGGAAGTTCGGGCCGCCGACGCGCTTGAGCTGCGTATCGGTGTAAGAGAACAAGCGACCCTGCAGCAGCGGATCGTTGGAGAAGTCGATGCCCGGCACGACATGCCCCGGGTGGAAGGCGACCTGCTCCGTTTCCGCGAAAAAGTTGTCGGTATTGCGGTTCAGCGTCATCTTGCCGACGATTCGCACCGGCACGAGCTCCTCCGGCCACAGCTTGGTCGGATCGAGGATATCGAAGTCGAAGTTGAACTCCTCGTCCTCCTCGATCAGCTGAAAGCCCAGCTCCCACTCGGGGAAATTGCCCTGCTCGATCGCGTCCCACAGGTCGCGGCGGTGGAAATCCGGGTCCTTGCCCGCGATCTTCTGCGTCTCGTCCCAGACGGTCGAGTGCACGCCGAGCACCGGCTTCCAATGGAACTTCACGAACCGCGCCACGCCCTCCGCGTTGACCAGGCGGTACGTATTGACGCCGAAGCCCTCCATCATGCGGTAGCTGCGCGGCAGCGCGCGGTCGCTCATCGCCCACATGACCATGTGCGCGGCCTCCGTGTTTATCGTGACGAAGTCCCAGAACGTGTCGTGCGCCGACTGCGCCTGCGGCACTTCGTTGTGCGGCTCCGGCTTCACCGCGTGGACGAAGTCGGGGAACTTGATCGCATCCTGGATGAAGAACACCGGGATGTTGTTGCCGACCAGGTCGTAGTTGCCTTCCTCTGTATAAAACTTAACGGCGAATCCCCGCACGTCGCGCACCGTGTCGGCCGAGCCGCGAGAGCCGGCGACAGTGGAGAAGCGGACGAAGACGGGCGTCTTGACGGAAGGGTCCTGCAGGAAGCCGGCCTTCGTAATGTCCGCCTGCGGCTCGTACACCTGGAAGAAGCCGTGCGCGCCGAAGCCTCTTGCATGCACGACCCGCTCAGGAATTCGTTCATGGTCGAAGTGCGTCATTTTCTCGCGAAAATGAAAGTCCTCCAGCAGCGTCGGTCCCCGCTCGCCCGCCTTGAGGGAAAACTCGTCCTCCGCCATGCGCAGGCCCTGATTCGTCGTCAGCTTCTGTCCGGTCGCGTCTGCCGTGAACTGTTCCAGCTGCTCGTCCTTAACTGTCTTTCCCGGTTTGCCGTCTTTCTTCTTCGCCATGAACTCGCATCCTCCTCGGTAATGGTCGTATTCACCAGCGTTTCCTATGTAGCGACAGTTAACCGGAACTCTTTACCCGCGTTCATAACGAATTAAGCAGCTCGCCGAAAAATTCAAATCCAAGGCTAGCGGCGCTTCGTTTTCGCGGAACACCGATTTTGCTATACTGAGATCATCCATTCAAGGAGGTGACCCACATGGCCCAGGACGATCAGCTCGCGGTGCTGAAGGCGCTGTCCAACGAGACGCGGCTCAATATCCTGTGCTGGCTGCGGGAGCCCGAGCGTCAGTTCAACCTTCAGCCCGCCGACGTGCAAGCGGCGTTTCCAGGCGGCGTCTGCGTAGGCAGCATCCAGGAAAAGGCAGGGCTGACGCAGTCCGTCATCTCCTCCTATCTGGCCTCCATGCAAAAAGCCGGTCTGCTTGAGTCGCGCCGGTACGGACAATGGACATACTATAGACGCAACGAGCAGGGCATCGCCTCATTCCTGAACGAATTGGCGGAGCAGATGCAGGCGAAGCCGGACTTGCGATAAAGCTCCCGCTTGCGTTCGCCAATCCTTATCTATATATTCATTTTTATAGATATATAAAAACAAGGACCATGATGGCCCCCTAAGGAGAGAAACGCATGAGCGCATCATCCCGCACCGCAGCAGCTCTGTTCGAACCGTTCGCCCAAGGAAAATTGGCGCTCGACAGCCGGATCGTCATGGCGCCGATGACCCGCGGCTTCTCGCCGAACGGCGTTCCCGGTTCCGATGTGGCCGGTTACTACCGTCGCAGAGCGGAAAATAACGTCGGCCTGATCATCACGGAAGGCACGGTGATCAACCATCCCGCCGCCGCGGCCGATCGCAACGTTCCTCACTTCTACGGCGAGGCGGCGCTCGAGGGCTGGGCGAACGTCGTTCGCGAGGTCCACGAAGCCGGCGGCAAGATCATCCCGCAGATCTGGCACGTGGGCACGGCGCGTCAGCGCGAGACGTTCCCCGATTCGGACGCCGCGCCGATCGGACCTTCCGGTCTGAGCCTGACCGGCCAGCCGGTGTCGGAGCCGCTGACGAAGGAGGAAATCCGCGGTCTCGTCGCAGGCTACGCGCAGGCAGCGGCCGATGCGAAGCGGATCGGCTTCGACGGCGTGGAGATTCACGGCGCGCACGGCTATTTGATCGATCAATTTTTCTGGGAAAATACGAATAAGCGGGACGACGAATACGGCGGCGATCTGGTCGGCCGCACGCGGTTCGCGGTCGAAGTCATCGAAGCGGTTCGCGCCGCCGTCGGCCCGGAATTCCCGATCGTCTTCCGCTTCTCGCAGTGGAAGCCGGTGGATTATGCAGCCAAGCTCGCGCCGACTGCGGAAGAGCTGGAGCGGTTCCTCGCCCCGCTGTCCGCGGCGGGCGTCGATATCTTCCACTGCTCCACGCGCCGCTTCTGGGAGCCTGAGTTCGAGGGTTCGGACCTGAACCTGGCAGGCTGGACCAAGAAGCTGACCGGCAAGCCGACCATCACCGTCGGATCCGTCGGTCTCGACTCCGAGTTCACGAGCCTCTTTGCCGAAGGCAAAGGCGCCGACAACGTGGGCCTGGATGCGCTCGTCGAGCGTCTGGAGCGCGGCGAGTTCGATCTCGTCGCCGTGGGACGGGCGCTGCTGAACGATCCGACATGGGCGAGGAAGATTCGCGAGGGCCGCACCGACGAGCTTAAGGCGTTCGCGCGGGAAGCGCTCGGCTCGCTCAGCTAATACTTGGTAACTCGAAGGCGCGCGGACCGATCCGCGCGCCTCTCGCATGCTTCCGGGACAATCGTCGTGTTATAATTCGGAGACGCGCGGCCCTTCCCGCGGAACATCCAAGAATAAAGGAGCCTATCCCCTTGACTCAAGTCCGCAAAGTCATCATCGACGCCGACACCGGCATCGACGATGCGCTCGCCATTTTATACGCGCTCAAGTCCCCCGCGCTCCGCGTCGAGGGCATCACCACCGTCTTCGGCAACGTAGACGTGCAGCAAGCGACGGAGAATACGCTGCGCATCATCAAGCTGGCTTCGCCCGCTTACGAGGTGCCCGTCGCGATCGGCGCCGACCGCCCGCTGAAGCGGCCGCCGACCGGCTTCTCCGCGCACGTGCACGGGCATAACGGCATCGGCGACGCCGAGCTGCCGCCGTCCGGACAGCGGGCGCTCGCAGAGCGCGCCGAGGACTTCATCGTCCGCAAGGCCGGCGAGCTGGACGGCGAGCTCGTCCTGATCACGCTCGGACGGCTGACGAACGTCGCGCTCGCCCTGGCCAAGGATCCCGGTCTGGCGCGCAAGATCAAGCAGGTCTACGTGATGGGCGGCGCCGTCCAGGTCGCCGGCAACGTGACGCCGGTCGCCGAGGCGAACATCTGGGGCGACCCCGAGGCCGCCGACATCGTCTTCGCTTCCGGCCTCGACATCGTGATGATCGGACTCGACGTCACGATGAAGACGAACCTCGCCCAGGAACACCTGGATTTCCTGCAACGGCGCTGCCGGCCGGAGAATCGCGAGATCGTCGAGTTCCTGCGGACCTCGATGGCCTATTACTTCGAGTTCTACCGACAAGCCAATCACTTCGTCGACGCGGCGCCGATGCACGACCCGCTCACCGTGCTCGCCGCCGAAGAACCCGGCCTAGTGACCAACCGCACGATGCGCGTCACCGTCGAGTGCGAGAGCGCGCTGTGCGCCGGCATGACGGTCGCGGATCTGCGGCCGAGCCCGAGCGTCGGCACGCCGATTCAGGTCAGCGTAGACGTCGACGCCAAGACGGCGGTCGGCAAGCTGCTGTCGGTTTTTATCTGATATAAGCGCCAATCACAAGTCATCGAACCTGTCAGGCTGTACCATGACAGATTCGGTGACTTGTCTCACTTACGGGCGGATAACGATGACAATTAGAATGGGGGAGAGAGCCGCAAGCTGAAAAGGAGAGCGTTTTCATGAATGATAATAATAAAAAAGTCGCGCTGGTTACGGGCGGCAATCAAGGCATCGGATTCGAGATCTGCCGCCAGCTCGGCCAAGCGGGCGTCCGCGTTCTTGTTGGCGCGCGTGATCTTGGCCGAGGGGCTGAAGCCGTCCGCATGCTGGCCGCAGAAGGCTCTGACGCAGCGAGCATCCGGCTGGACGTCACCGATGAGGGCCACGCGCTGGCCGCTGCGGAAGCCGTCGAGCAGCGTTACGGGAAGCTGGACATCCTCGTCAACAACGCCGGCGTGCTCCTGCCCGAGTCGCGCCCGAGCGCGTCCGGCGCGGAGCTCGTCCGGCAAGTATACGAGACCAACGTACTTGGCGTGGTCCGCGTTACGCAGGCCATGCTCCCTTTGCTCCGCAAGTCGCAAAGCGGCCGGATCGTCAACATGTCGAGCTCGCTCGCTTCGCTGCAGCTGCACGGCGATCCGTCGTTCGAGCTGGGGACCTTCCTGATGCTGGGATACAATTCGTCCAAGACGGCGGTCAACGCGCTTACCGTCATGTGGGCCAAGGAGCTCGCCGAGGCCGGCATCAAGGTCAACGCGGCGGATCCCGGCTATTGCGCCACCGCCATGACAGGGTATGCCTCCCCCAGGTTCGCTTCCGAAGGCGCGCGGGCGCCTGTCCGCCTGGCACTGCTGCCGGACGACGGTCCGAGCGGCGGTTTTTTCGGAGACGAGGGTCCGATCCCTTGGTAAACGCAGGATGCAGCCCCGCTTTTTAAATGATGATCTCCTCGATGTTCAGATGCCGCTCCCGCTTCAGATCGATGAAGCTGCTGCCGACCTTCACGAGCGGGTGCATATCCTCCTGCGGGTCAAGGTAGACGACCTCTCCCCAGCGTCCGTCGCTGAGCTTGACCTGGCGGCCTAGCAAATGCCGGATAATCTGCTCGAGGAACACGCCCACGATGTATGGATCGAGCTCCCCGAACGAGCCGTTGCGCATCTCGCTGACAACCCTGTAGAAGGGCATCGGCTCGTGATAGGGACGTCTGGAGGACATCGCGTGGAAAATGTCGGCGACCGCAACGACCCGGCTCATCGGATCCATCTCCTTGTTCCGGATGCCATAGGGATAGCCGCGTCCGTCGTCGCGTTCGTGATGCTGCAGGGCGACCAGCGCCACGCGCGGGTTGATTTTCCGGTTCGCCTTCAAAATCTCGTAGCCGTAAACGGTATGCAGCTTCATCTCCGCGTACTCGTCCGCCGTCAGCCTGCCCGGCTTGAGCAGAATCTCGTCGGGAATCCGCACCTTCCCCACGTCGTGCAGCGACGCGGCGAGCGACAGCAGCGAGACTTCTTCATCCCCCCACCCCAGCCAGCGTCCGATCAGCGTGGAGAGCACGCTGACGCCGATGTTGTGCTGATGCGTATATTCATCCTTCGCTTTGACCGTATGGAACAGGCTGAACATGTCCTTGTTCTCCGAGATCTGCATGACCATCGGCGTCAGCGTGTGCTCGATCTCCTCCGGATCGAGATGGCCGGCCTCCCGTACCCGCTCGAACATTTCCTTCGTGAACTGCACGGCCTGCGACATCATCGCGGCCGAATCCGCGTCCTGCGACGGTCTGTCCGTCCGCTCGGCCAGGCGAACCTCATCGGGATCCACCCGGTAGTTTTCCAGTAAATCGATATGTGCCTTCTCAAGTGCAACTCCTGCCGGCACGAGCACCAAGCCATTGTGGACGATGTCGTGCTTGACCATTTTGCCTAGGAGCTCCGCATGTCTCATCGGGCTTTCCTCCTGTCGCCCATTTGATTTTTTGGACGCCTCTTCCAGTTTAAACAATTCGGCCTCTTACTTAAAGAGAACAAAATGATACCAGTTAACGACGGATGCCCGGGGGTTGATTGGCCGGCACGGACCGCGGGTAATGGAGGATATCAAAGCGATGCATGAGCCGGAAGGAGGGTGTATCGATGTCCATGCCTGAGCGTTATCTGGGTCAATCGGAGCTGCTGGAGGAGGACTACGAGCGTTCGCGCGGCAGCGAACCCGTCGCCGTCTCGTTCATCGAGTATTCCGCTTACTTCGCGATACTGCTTGGTTTGCTTTACTTCCTTGCCCAATACGTGCTTCCGAGTTTTCAATATTAGACTAGGAGGGTTCGACTATGTCCATCGAACAGCGCAACATTGAATACGAGCAACATAACGTAGAAAAAAAGTACGATTCGAGCCTCGTCGCCTCGACCTTCATCAAGTATGCCGCGTACGTCCTCATTTTCTTTGGCGTTCTGTACTTCCTGGCCCGCTATATCATTCCGAAGTTCTGAGTTAGGATCGATGATTGGCGCCGTAAAAAAGCAGGCAAGGCCGAACGCCCCTTAACTGTCAGGGACGCTTGGCCTTGCCTGCTTGCCGTACCTCGGGCATTACTCGTCTTCCGGCAGGTGCGACGCGCAAAAAGCGGCCAGCTCGGCGAGCTCTTCGGGCTCCGCGTCCAGCGGCAGGTAGCGGTTCGTCGTCTTTTCCGTCCAGTCGCACGTCATGATGCCCGACGTCTCGCCCTCGACCTTGTAGACGATACGCGCGTATACGCCGTGCTCCGAATAGAGCTCGTCCTCCTCGTCTACCTCGACCTCCAGCTTGAACTCGTATCTCCGCCCGCTCAGGATGCCGAACGGGTCTTTGACCAGCTCGACCGAATATGCCGTAATGTTCATGCGATGTCCTCCCTTGAATTGACCGTGTTAACAGTATACAATGCCGGGACGCGAATACAACCGGCCGCGACGGCGTCTATTACCGGCGGGATCCGTCAATACTGACCGTCAGAGGGAGGCTGAGCGGCGCCATGGGAGATGCCAACGATCAGCGGCAGGAGAACGAGCGGTTTTTCGAGGAAGTAAAACGCAATTATATTGCCGATATGAAGACGCGGTTCGGCTTCACGGACCTGCAGGCGACGCAGGCCGAGAGTCTGGCGAACTGGGCGTTCGACAGCGGCTTCGGAAGCGGCGTCAGCTATGCGCGCTACGATGAAGCGATTGCCCGGCTGCGGCCGGGACGAAGGGCATGACGCGGCAAGAGAGTCTGACGGGCGACCGTCAGACTCTCTTGTTGACCGGATAGCGGCTGGACGGCGACGCATGTTCGACCGTCCCTGCCTGCCGGCGCTGCGCTTCGTCGAGCAGGCGCGCGACCCTGGCCTTGTCCTGCATGATCCGTTCAATGTCGAACAAGACGGGGATCAGCGCGGACGTCGGCCCCTGCATGACCGGTCCCCGCTGCTCGATGCCCAGTCCGAAGACGATCCGAAGCATGCGGTACAGCCTGCGCTCGATAAGCGCGATATAATAACGGGGAGCAAAGCGCTCCGCGTGATCGTAGAAAATCTCGAGGAATGTGCCGAAGCGTCCCTGACGCTGATAGGCTTCGGCGATGCACAGCTTGTCGATCTCCCAGATGCGGTACGGGGACGCCCGAATCTCCGGCTCAGACGAGAAGGGATGCTTGTACGGCCCTTCGACCGTGCTGCGCGGGTTGCCGGGTCGATAGGGAATGAATTCGATCGTCCCGATCGTACGCCGGCGGACAAAGGGCATGCGCCCTCCGCGCAACAGTACGTATCGTATCCCTTCGATGGCGCAAGGATCGTTGCCCCATCCGTATTTGCTGCAGAAAAACGCCCAGGTCCGGCGGAACGACCGGTCCTGACGCCTGCTTCCGACAAGCGCGTACATCGCGACTCCCCCTTAGGTCAGGCAACGCCGAGTACGGAGCCCATCCGGGTCCGCTTCGATCTGGTCCGATCCTGTAATTCTTTTCCGGCGTTCTTAACGAGTCCGCGCCGCGGCTGCTAGAGCATAAGCCCTGACAGCCGTGGCGCAGATCGCTGTCGGTCGTCTAGCTGTCCAGATCCGGCGGGCAATCTTCGCCGCCTCCGCCGCCAGGGCCGCCGCCGCCCGGAGGATGTACCGGCGGGAAGAACTTCATCGTCATCCTGACTTCCAGCACCTCAAGCACCGGACTCGCCCAATCCTTTTTCATAGAAACAACTCCCTTCAAGCTAGATTGTAGGTCTTCCTATTCAGATACAAATTGTATCATCATGGGCAAATTCAGATTAGCACCGCTCTATGAGACTGTCAATAGAAAATACCGATTCTAGCGAATCGGTACTTGGCGATTCATTTCCTATTTTGACGGCTCGTTCGGAAGGTGTTATGTCCTCGCGCCCAGCGGGATTACGTCGATCGGACCAGGTGCTCCCGCGTCAGGCTGTAGATGCGATGATGTTCCCAAACGCCATTGATTTTTAAGTAGTATTCGGCAAGTCCCTCGTATTTGAATCCGTTTTTTTCGATGACGCGGATCGATGCCAGGTTGCGTGGCATGACCGCCGCCTGGACGCGATGCAGCCCCGCCTCGCCGAACGCGAAGCCTACTGCTTGCCCGAGCGCTTCCGTCATGAGACCGCGGCCGCCCTCCGCCTCGTCCAGATAGTAGCCCACCGTGCAGCTCTCCCATGCGCCTCGCACGACATTGCTCAGATTTACGCGACCGACCAGCTTTTCCCGATCCCGGAGGAAGATCCCGAAGCCGTATCCGCTCCCGCGTTCCCAATGCAGCTCGTCCTGGTCGAGCATGTCGCGGATTCCCGCCGACGTGAAATCCCGCTCGGCGCGGATCGGCTCGAACGGCTCGAAGAACGCGCGATTCCGGCCCCGCAGCTCAAGCAGCGCAGTCGCATCCCCCGCTTTCAGCCTGCGTATGTATACGTTTGACATCGCTATTCCCACCTTCTCTCCGTCTTTCATCCGTTCTCATGTCCCGGAAAAGCGAAAATAAAAGCTTCGCCTCTCCGAAGAAAGGCGAAGCCGTGCGGGCATTCCGCCCGTCGCTTTAATCCAACGTCGCTTCGTCCGGCCCAAGCTCGCCGGTCGGCCAAGTCTCTTGAAGGCCATGCACGACGATCTCCAGACCTTCCGAGCCGTGCTCCTGAGCGGACATTCGGATGCCGTCCGGCAGCGGCTCGCCGGTCAGCAGCCGGCAGGCCATCTCCGGATCGTTCAGCGCGAGCAGCCGGAAAGCCTCGTCCTCCGCCGCGCGCTTTTTGATTTGGTTCACGTAGGCGTACGCTTGCTCCAATGACCAGCTCATCGCCGTCACTCCTCGCTAATCGGATTTCCGGTACTGCTCATTATTTATCCAGAAATCCGTCTCGCATACCACCTGCCGGCCGAAGATCCGCGTAAGCTGCGTAAAAACGACTGTATCCGCGTGCGATGTCCGTCCTTAAGCTTTAATCTCCAGCAGCTCGTACTGAATCGTGCCTACCGGCGCTTCGACGCTGACCGCGTCGCCTACGGCCTTGCCCATCAATGCCTTGCCGAGCGGACTCTCATACGAGATTTTGGAAGCCAAGACGTCGGCTTCGGCGGGCCCTACGATGCGGTATTCGATAATCTCGTCGAATTCCTTGTCCTTGAGCACGACGGTCGAGCCGATGGATACGGCGTCCGCTCCTGCGCTCTTGACGACGCGCGCCTTTTTCAGCATGCGATCGATCGTCAGTATGCGCGTCTCCATGAAGGCTTGCTCTTCCTTTGCGGAATGGTACTCGCTGTTTTCCTTCAAGTCCCCGTAGCTGATCGCCGTCTTGATCCGCGCCGCCAGCTCCCTGCGCTTCACCGTCTTCAGTTCTTCCAGCTCCTGCTCCAGCTGCGCTAAGCCTTCCGCGGTCAAGATAACTTCATCGGATACCATTGGTCTGCCCCCATTAATTTTGATTTTAATTGCGTAACGCCGCCATGATCGGCAAAAAAAGTTCGGTTTTTGTAAGCATGGTTACAGAATTGACCTGCCCGCATCGGCGATAATGGAGTGCGAAGCCGTTCAAAGGAGAACCCCTTATGTACCGAACCTTCAAAAAATTGCTGCTCATCGGCCTCTGCGGCGCGCTTGCGCTAGCCGTCGCCTGGCACCTCGTGAACGAAGCCTTCTGGAACGGCCCTCCCGAGCGGCAGGTGTCTTCCTCCTCGCTTAGAGGGAGTCCATGAGTCGTTCGAACAACTCATTATAGCATAGCCTAATCCTCGTTTCCGCGTGCAAGCCGAAGCCGCCGCATCCGACCGTTGACAAACGGACCGAGTTGCTTTATCTTCGTTGTACATACAAATGAAGTGAGGGGTACGCGATGACGGACGTCTTGCCCGACGAAGGCTTTTTGCAGAGCTGCTTGTTTTTCACCGCGAACCGGCTCGGCCGGGCGATCACGCGGATTGCCGAGGAGGAGTTCGCGCCCACCGGCTTGACGCCGATGTACGGCTATGCGATCAGGCTCGTCAACGGAAGACCCGGCGTCACCCAGAAGGAGCTGGCGGAAAAGCTGAGCATTGCGCCCTCCACGCTGACGCGGTTCATCGACAAGCTCGAGACCAAGCAGCTCGTCCGCCGCAGCGTGCAGGGCAAGACGGTGCTGCTCTATCCGACGCCCAAGGGGGAGGCGCTGGAGGGCGAGATCCGGCTTGCCTCGAAGCGCTTGAAGGCAAGGTACAAGGAGATTCTGGGCGATGCGGCAGCCGATGCGCTGTCCGACGGCATCTTGACGGCCGGCACGCGGCTGGAGAAGGGGGTAGCCGCCGATGAGCGCGAAGCCTGACAAGCAGGAAGCAGGCGGGGGTGAAACGAGCGGCCGGAGATTCCACTACGGCTGGGTCGTGCTTGCCTTAACCTTTGCCACGCTGATCTTGTCGGCCGGGGTCCGTTCGATGCCCAGCATCTTCATGCTGCCCTTCGAGCAGGAATACGGCTGGAGCCGCGGCGGCATCTCGAGCGTGATCTCCGTCGGCATCCTGCTGTACGGCCTGATGGGCCCTTTCTCCGCGGCGCTGCTCCTGCGCTTCGGCATCCGCCGCATGACCGTGCTCTCGCTGGCCGTGCTCGCAGCCGGTCTGCTGGTCACGCCGCACATGACGGCGCTGTGGCAGTTCGAGCTGCTGTGGGGCGTCGTGTCGGGCCTCGCGACCGGCATGATGGCCAACGTGCTCGGCGTCACGGTCGCGGGCCAGTGGTTCGCGCATCGCCGCGGGCTTGTCGTCGGCATTCTGACGGCCAGCGCCGCGACCGGACAGCTGCTGTTCCTGCCGCTGCTCGCGCGCATCACGGAGGAGGCGGGCTGGCGGTACGCCGTTTACGCGTCCGTCGGCGCGACGCTTGTCGTGCTGGCCGCCGTCGCGATCTGGATGCGCAACCACCCTTACGACGTGGGCGCCGCGCCGTACGGCGAGACGCTGATCGCGAAGCCGGCGCCGTTTCGCGGCAACCTGTTCCTCGCGCCGCTCGCGGCCCTGAGAGAGGGCGCGCGCACGAAGACGTTCTGGCTGCTTAGCGGCACGTTTTTCTTTTGCGGCTTCTCGACGAACGGCCTGATCGGCGCACACCTGATTCCCGCCTGCGGCGACTTCGGCATCCCGGAAGTGACCGCCGCGAGCATGCTCGCACTGATGGGCCTGTTCGACCTCGTCGGCACGACGCTCTCCGGCTGGCTGTCCGACCGCTTCGACAGCCGCAAGCTGCTGTTCTGGTACTACGGCCTGCGCGGCTTGTCCTTGCTCTTCCTGCCCTACGCCTTGGGCGCGGGCCAACCGCAGCTTACGCTGTTCACCGTCTTCTACGGGCTCGACTGGATCGCGACCGTCCCTCCGACCGTCAAGCTGTCGCAGGATGCCTTCGGCAAGGAGCGGGCGGGCATGATCTTCGGCTGGGTCGTCGTCACCCATCAGCTCGGCGCCTCCGTCGCCGCCTATGCGGCAGGCACCGTCCGGGAGTGGCTCGGCAGCTATGAGGTGCCGTTTTTCGCGGCAGGCTTCGTCTGCCTGATCGCGGCCTTGATGGCGCTGCGCATCGCGAAGCAGCGCGCGAACGTGCGCGGTGCGGCAGCCTGAGGAAGGCTACGGGCGGTGCGGCGGCCGAAGGGCGGTGCGGCGGCCGAAGGGCGACTGCGGGCCGAGCGCTGCGGCGCGCGTAGCGCGAAGCAGCGCACGAGCGGGCGTGGTGCGGCGCGCGTAGCGCGAAGCAGCGCACGAGCGGGCGTGGTGCGGCGGCCGGAGGGCGACTGCGGGCGGTGCGGCTATCTGCGGCGCGCGTGGAGCTGCGTAAAGCAGCGAGTGGCTGCGGCGCTTCGCATCGCTAAGCCTGTGTGGCTATGCGCCCGAACGGCGGCCGTGCCCTCCCCGGTCCCGACATTCCACGGTGCCGTGGCACAAAACATAAGGCCTTTGCAGCCCGCATGCCGGATCTTCCGGAAGTTGCGTGCCGCAAAGGCCTTTTACCTTGACGCGACTCAAGCGATATTCCTGCAGATATGCATCTTTTTATCGGCCAGCATCCGTGGCTGCGCCAATACCTGCATATATACAGGCTTTCCGGCGGTGAGCCGGCTTTTGAAGACAATTCTGTTGAAATGCCTGCATATTTCAGGCTGTTGAGAAAGTCCCCTGCATTATTCAATTAATACGTCACCGCGTTAATTTGGTATAATAGATAATATTATGCTGAAAGTGGTGGTCCATTTTGTTGCAACATGGCCAAGGTAAACCA
>NZ_JBHRYU010000037.1:0-90890 GCF_042649185.1 Cohnella sp. GCM10012308 | reverse complement strand
GCCTCGAAGTCGGATGGCTTTGCCTTGCCCATAATCTGCTCAAAAAAGTCGCCATCGACCAAAAACGCAAACGGGACGAAGCAGGAAACTCCCCTGCTTCGTCCCGTTTGGCTATTTCGGCTTCATTCCAGCTTGTTGCTTCAACTTCAAAGGGCTTTTGGGACAGCCCCTTCGCGTTGCTAGGACGAGCAGCAGCCGGCGTATACGTCGCTTCCGTCGGAATAATGGTACCAGAGCACCTTAGTTCCGTTGCTGCACTTCTTCGTGTAATCGCACCAGCTGTACAAATAAGACATTACGACTCCTCCTTCCGGAATATGGCGGACCGCGGGTCCATGCTGCCCGCAAGCAGCTTTGGTAGCGGTCTCATTAATAAATTACCATATTAGTATTATTATGTATATAAAAAACTTAATCGATTAAGCCTTTTTTTGACCGAACACCTCCAACTGCGCAATCAGCTGTTCGGACAACGACTCCAGCTCGTCCGAGAGCGATACGAGGCTGGCGCTGACGCCCAGCTGGCCGGAGGTCATCCTTGCGACCGCCTCCGACGAGGCCGCGGATTGCTCCGAGACGGCGCTCACCGTGCCGATCGCCTCAACGAGCGCCCTCTGCGAGCCGTCCAGCTCGACAATGGACGCCGAGGATCGGGCCAGCTCCTCCGCAAATTCGCCCATCTCGCGTTTGACGCCGCCGAAAATATCGGCCGCTTCCTTGACGGCCGTTCCCTGCTCCTGCAGCACCGGGGACACCGCGCCAAGCTCGGCGACCGTCGCGTCGATCTCCTGCCGGATATCGCCGATAATGCGGGAGACGACCGCGATCGAATCCTTGGATTCGGCCGCCAGGCGGCGGATCTCGTCAGCGACGACGGCGAAGCTTCTGCCGTAAGCGCCTGCGCGCGAAGCTTCGATCGAGGCGTTCAACGACAGGATATTCGTCTGCTGCGACATCTCGTTAATGACCTTAAGCACGGTCTGAATCGAACCCGCGCGCTCCTTGAGCTTGCCGACGCGCGCAGCCAGCGAGCCGGACAGCCGCTCGGTCTCCTCGGTCCTGCCGATGAGCTCCGCCATATACGCGGTGCCGCGTCCGCTGATCCGTTGCACGCGCCCGGCCGACGATTCCAGGCGCGCGTTCGTATCGGTCGCGTTCCGAAGCTTGGCGCCGATCGTCTCGGTCTGACGGATGCCGCGCTCGGCCTCCGTCGCCAGACTGGACGCGCCATGCGCGATCTGCTCGGTCACCGAGGCGATATCTCCGGCCGTCGATGCCGTCTCCTGCGAGACCGCCTTCAGCTCCCTGGCGGATCTCACGAGACGCAGCGCCGACTCGTTCGTCCGGCCGACGAGCGCGCCGATCTGCTCCATCATCCGGTTAAAGTTGCCCGACAGCCGTCCGATTTCGTTGCCGCGCCTATAGTCCATGCGGACCGACAGATCGCCTTTTTCTCCGCGCTCCATCAGCGCGCACAACCGCTCCAGCGGGTTGCCCACCAGCCGTATAAGGAGGTAGCCGATAGCGATTGCGGCGACAGCGGCGACGGCGATCATCCATACGGTCAGGCTGAGGATCGTCTTGGAATCGCGCTCCAGCTCGCCAAGCGGCACCGAGCCAACCAGCTCCCAGGATGCCAGCCTGGACGGCTCTTGGAGTACCAGGCGGTCTCCGTCCCACGCGGGAGGCGCTTGCTCGATCAGCGAGGCGTCGGCGGCATAGACGACCTTGCCATCGTCCGCCATGACCCGCATCTCGCCGGTCTCGCCAATCTTGAAGTTGGCGAAGGCATCGTCCAACAGCTTGCTTTTCAGCTCGATCAGGAGAATGAATTCGGCATCCGGATGCTGCAGGTTTTTCATCAGACGGCCCAACGTAACCGAGGGTTCGGGAGAATAGTCGAACAAGCCTCTGCCCATCGTCGGCACGTACACGATCTCTCCCTTGGCTTCCGCCATTTTGTGCAGCCATGCCTTGCTGGCGTCGGAGATCTGGAGCGCGCTCGCGCCTGTCGAAGACAGCGCCCCCGTATTGTCCAGCGTCTTAGGCACGATGCGGATCGACATCATATTAGGCTCGGCGGACAGCATGCTGTTGAAGCGATCGACGATGCGATCCTGCGCCGCCTGCTTCTCTCCCAGAGGCGCATCCGTCCTCGAAAAGGCGACAAGATCCTGACGCAGCGAGGTGTCGACCATGAATTGCCGGCTGAGTCCCCCGTACATCGACAGCAGGAAGTCCAGCTTGTCCCTCGCCTGCTGCAGCGTCTGCTGCGACGAGAGCGACATCTTGTCCCGGATGATGCTTTTGGCCAGCTGATAGGAGCTGAGCCCCAGCGCCGTTACGATGACGACGATGCTCGCAAACACGATGCCAAGCATCTGGACGCCCAGCGACTTTCGCTTAACTCTCCATGCTTGTCCGAGCGAACGGGTGACGGCAGACATGCCCAGGTCTCCTTTTTTAATGGAATAGGGATAAAAAAAGAGCCGCTTCCTTGCGGAATGCGGCCTTTGGCGTTCACTGCAAAATCGCGGTGCCGTACGGCGGCAGCCGCAGCTTGCCGCCAGCGAGCGCGGTCGAGTCGCTGTCCGTGGCGAAGCGTATGCCGCTGATAGCGTTCGCGCCGCCGGCATTCAGATCGACGGTCCGCGCCTCGCCCGACAGATTGTGCACAACGAGCAGCGCCGATGACGCGCTCGCCCTTGCGAAGGCGAGTATGCCCTCCTCCTCGGCCTCGAACGGCGCGAAGCCTCCGTCTCCGAGCGCCGGCTCCTCGTTGCGCCAGCCGATCAGCAGCTTGTAGCGGCTTAGCAGCGAGTCCGGGTCGGCGAACTGCTCCTCCGCGGACGGCGTATCATCATTTTGAGTCGCGAGCTCCCACGACGTCTGGCCGCCGGAGCTGCGGTCTTTCGCCCAGATCATCGGCTCCCGTATGCGTTCGTCCGGCTTGGCGCCCTTCATCCCGATTTCTTCGCCGTAATAAAGGAAAGGGTTGCCCGGCAGCGTCAACAAGAGAGCCGCAGCCAGCTTGGCACGCTCGACATCGCCGCCCAGCTCGCTCATGACTCGGTTTTGGTCGTGATTGCCGAGAAACGGCGCGTCCACGAACCGGCCTCCGGACACTTTACTATAGTAGGCAAGCTGACGCGCCAGCACGGAGACCAACGAGGAGGCGTCTCCCGTCTTGACCGCGTCCAGCACAAGCTTCGCCGCCTCGAAGTTCAGCGCCGAATCCAATGCCTTGTCGAGGAAGGGGCCGACGACCGCGGTCGTGTCCCATACCTCACCGACGAGATACGGTTCGCGCCCGCTCTCCGAGACGCCTTGACGGAATTGCTGCCACCAGGCAACATTGTTCCGCGAGGTCGCGGGATCGGCGGACGACGATTGGAAGTCTTCATATACATGCTTGGCGGCATCCAGACGGTAGCCGTCGAGGCCCAGCCCAAGCCAGTATTGTCCGACGCGGATCAGCCCGGCGCGCACGTCCGGGTTGTCCAGGTTCAGGTCCGGCATCCCGTCCGAGAATATGCCGAGATAAGAGCCGCCGGACGGCCCGCGGTGCCACACGGCCTGTCCCCACGGACCGAGCGCGGATACGTCCGCCCCGTCCGAGGCCCACTTGTACCAATCTCGCTTGGCGCCCCGCTCGCCACCGGCGGAATCGGCGAACCAGGGATGCAGGCTGCTCGTATGGTTCAAGACCAGATCCATGATGACCTGAATGCCTCGATTGTGCGCCTCTGCGAGCAGCGTCCTCAGATCGTCAAGCGTCCCATAGTCGGGGTTGATGGCATAATAATCGGTGACATCATAACCGTGGTACGAGGGGGACGGATTGATCGGCATGAGCCAGATTCCTTTGATACCGAGCTGCTGCAGGTAATCCAGCTTGTCCGTGACGCCTTGCAGGTCACCGATGCCGTCGCCGTCGGAATCGCTGAATGAGCGCACGAAGATCTCGTAGAATACGCCGCTGCTCCGGCCCATCGCCGGCATATTCGCCTCGGCTCCGAGCCGGAGTGCCCCCGCGCCCGGAGCCGAGGAATCGGACGAGCCGGGCAACGCGGCAGACGCGGTCTCCGAAGCGGAAGCCGAAGAACCCGCGTCGCTAGCAGCGCGGCCCGGCGCATCAGCCCCTTCGCAGCCCGCGAGCCATAGCGTTCCCGCCACGCACAGCGACACGGCCAATGCCAGCGGACGACGCGCCCGATTCCGCGAATGCCTCATCCCTTGTCCGCGCCGGCCGTCAGCCCCTCGACCAGCAGCCGCTGGAATATAATGAAGATGACGACGACCGGGATGGATACGAGCACGGAACCGGCCGCGAACACGGTGAACTGCGTCGACGTCTGCGTGTTGACCATGTTGAACAGACCTACGGCGAGCGTCTGCTTGGCCTCCGTCCGAAGCACCGTTTGCGCGAAGATGAACTCGCTGAACGTGCCCGCGAACGACGTGACCGCCATATACACGACAAGCGGACGGGACAACGGCAGCAGAATACGGACGAATACGCCCCAGTTGCTTGCGCCGTCGATAATGGCGGCCTCTTCGAGACTTTTCGGAATCGTATCGAAGTAGCCCTTCACCAGCAGGTAGCCGACGGCCGCGCCGGCCGAAGACACCATGATAAGCGCCGTGTGCGTATTGAGCAGCTTCATGTTCAGGAGCAGCACGTATACCGCCGTTAAGCTGAGAAACGACGGGAACAGGCCGATGATGAACAAGCCGCTCATGATCGACTTGCGCGACTTGAACCGGAACCGCGAGAAAGCGTAGCCGGTCAAAAGCTGGAAGAACACGCTCAGCACCATCGTAATGATCGAAATCTTGAGCGAGTTCATATACCATCGGCCGAACTGAAATTGCTCGAACAGCTCTTTGTAATGCAAGACCGTCCATTTCTCGGGAATGAGCGTCTCGCTGAACAGCGAAGTGCCCGCCCGGAACGAGGACAGAACGATCCATAGCGCCGGGTAGATCGTAAAGACGGCGATTAGAATCAACAACACGTAGCTGACCGCCAGCCAAGCATTTTTTCTGAGACGATATCCGCTCATCGCAACAAATCATCCTCTCTGAACGACCGTGTGCGCCTGAAGCTGAACAGCGCGAAAATCGCGATGATGATAAACAAGAAAATGCTGACGACCGCCGCGAAGTTGTATCTTCCGTTCGTAATCGAAAGGCTGTACAGCCAAGTGATCAATATATCGGTATGTCCCGCGAACTGGTACTCGCTGTTCGTCGGGCCGCCTCCGGACAAGAGGAAGATCACGTTGAAGTTGTTGATATTGCCCGCGAATTGTCCGATAAGGATCGGCGACAGCGAGAACATGACGCTCGGGAACGTTATTTTCCGAAATTTATAAAACGCGGAGGCTCCATCGACTTCGGAGGCTTCGTACAGATCGCGGGGAATCGTCGTCAGGATGCCGATAATAAGGAGCATGGACAGCGGGAAGCCCAGCCACAGGTTGACGATCACGATCGTTGCCTTCGCCCAGAACGGATCGGACAGCCACTCCGGACCGACGATGCCGAACTTGAGCAGCGTCGAGTTGATCGGCCCGAATTGGGCGTTGAACAAGTTGCGCATGATCAGCAGCGACAGAAAGGCGGGAATCGCAAACGGAATCATGTAGATGGCTCGGAAAAGGGATTTGAAGCGGATGCCCTTCTGCTGCACGAGCAGCGCGACGGCGAAACCGCCGAAAAAAGTCGTGAACGTAGACAGCACCGCCCAGGTCATCGTCCAGGTGAACACGCCGAAAAACGTGTGCGCCCACTGGCTTAGGCTGAACAGTTCCTTGAAGGCGCGGAAGCCCTGCCAATCGACGAGCTTGCCCGGCGGCTCATGGGTGTTGTTATAGTTCGTGAATGCGATCATGACAGAAAAAATAATCGGCAGCACACTGAAAAAAAACACGAAGATCAGCGGGATCGTAATGATCAAATGCGCGAACTTTTTGTCGGGAATAAAGCGGAGCGTCTGCTTGAAGGTATTCAGCGTCTTGCCTTCTTCGCGCAGTTTGCCTCCGCGAAAAGCGTCGATTACGTTGAACACCAGCAAATAGGCGAACAGCGCGAAAATGAAGAGCATGATCAGCCCTTCAATCATCAAAAAGATCGAATGGTCGCCCTTGACGGGGGTGTAGATTTTGCCTACCAGCACAAGCTTCTGCTGCTTCTCTCCGAGCGTGGTGATTCCCCAAATCGCATGACTCCAATTGGTTACCGTAAAGTAGATCGCGAACGCGTAAAAAACGGCAAAAGCCGATCCTTTTACGAATTGTCGGTTGTAAAATTGGCCCAAGCCCATGAAAACAGCCGAGAGCGCTGCTGCCGTAATCCGATGCTGGCGCAAAGTCGGACTCTCCTCTCATTAGACAATCACCCGCAACGTATACGGGTGATTGTCGGTTAATCGATCCTCTTGCACGCGAATCTACGGATTATTTCGACTGCTCGATGAGCGTTTTCATGTCGGCGACGGCTTTGTCGAGCGTCGTCTTTACATCGGCGTTATTATCCCAGATTTGCGGATAAACGGTGCCCATCGCGGTCCAGAACGAAGCGGTCTCCGCGATCGAAGGCATCGCCTCCACGTTCTTGAACTGCTCGACGAAAGCGGCGATCAGCTCATTGTCCGCAAGCGCCGGATCTTGATCCAATCCGTTGCGGGCGGATACGACGCCGGACATCTGGTACATCTTGATGGCGGCCTCCTGCGAGGAGACGTAGTGCGCGAACAGCTTGGCCGCGTTCGGGTATTGCGAGAATTGGCTGACGAAGTACGCCTGCACGCCGGCAAACGGCTTGGGCGATTTGCCGTTCGGCATCGGAGGCAGCGGCACCGCGCCTACGTCAAAGCCGAGCTTCTCCTTCGTGAACGATCCGAGCTGCCAGATGCCGTCCATGTCGATGGCGAGCTTGCCTTTTTGGAACAGATCCGTCTTGACGTCCGGCGTCGCGTCGGCTACCTTGAACGGCATGACTTCCTTCATGCTTTTCATGAACGTCATGCCTTCGACGGCACCCTCGTTATTGAGCCCGATATCGCTCGGATCCGTACCGTTGCTGCCGAATACGTATCCGCCGTTTCCGCCAATGAACCCATAGTTGAAGTACGTGTCGTCCAGCTTCCACATGATCCCGAATTTTTTCTCGGCCGGGACGTTGTAGGACTTGGAGAACGCCTTGATCGCATCCCAAGAGGCGAGATCTTCCGGTTTGGCCAGGCTTTTATTGTAGAAGAGCAGATAGGTTTCAATATTGCGCGGGTATCCGTAGAGGATGCCGTCGGTCGTCGTAACCGCGTCGACCGCGGTCTTGGCAAAATTGGCCACGGTATCTTCGCCGTAAAAATCGTTCGGGAGAATGACGCCTGCCTGAACCGCGCGGTTCAATTGATCGTGCGCGAGCATGAACACGTCGGCGCCGACGCCCGCGGGACCGTCTTTTACAATCTTGTTGAGCGCGTCGCCGGAACCCACTTTTTGAAACTCGACTTTAATGCCGTATTTCGCTTCGAATTCTTTGCCCATCGTCTCCAGGAAATCCTTCTGCTCCTGCGCGGCCCATACGATGAGCTTGGCGCCGGCTTCAGGCTCGATGTCCGTCGCTTCGGGCGATGCGGACTCGGAGGCCGGCGCCGAGGCAGATGCGGACGGAGATGCGGAAGATGCCGTCGGCGAGGCGTTCTCCCCGTTATTTTTGTTGCCGCTGCATGCCGCAAGCGACATGGCCATCAGGGACAGGGCGGAGACCGTAACCAATACTTTGTTTAATTTCACTGCTTTTTCCCCTCTCTTCAGATCGAGTGCAAGCCCGGACAAATTGCGCAAACGTTTGTACATCTGGGCAAAAAAATGGCGGAACATTCACTTTCAACGATTCTCTAACCGTTTAAGTTGTCCCGCATTTCCTTGTCGTTCGTTTGGAAGCGCTTTATGTGCCGCACAAATAATATACAACATTTTCCCTGTATGTAAAAACGATTGCGCATGCCAAAAATAGATTGCGGTTCAATGCATACTTCCGTTTTCTCATTAAATCTCTTTATTTCTCACTTATTCTAAAATCTTATTTCTTTTTAATTACATTTATAAAAGCAGAAGCGCAGAAATAGTACCGGTTTCCCTATTTGTCTTTTTTCCAGTCCAAGGTACCGTTTACAACAGCGGAGCGTTCATGTAACATAGAA
The DNA here is from genome assembly GCF_042649185.1 of Cohnella sp. GCM10012308. Classification (NCBI taxonomy): domain Bacteria; kingdom Bacillati; phylum Bacillota; class Bacilli; order Caryophanales; family Paenibacillaceae; genus Cohnella; species Cohnella sp. GCM10012308. The sequence continues at coordinate 82,678 of NZ_JBHRYU010000037.1, read as the reverse complement.
TTATTCATTAGTTCAAACGCTTGCATAAGTGGAGGTCGCCATGACAGTCACGATTAAGGACGTCGCCAGAAAGGCGGGCGTATCCCCGTCAACCGTCTCCCGCGTGCTCTCCAATCATCCGCGCATCAGCAAGGAAACATCGCAGAAGGTGAAGGAGATCGTCGAGGAGCTCGGCTATCATTCGAATATTATGGCCCGCGGGCTCATCAGCAATAAGACGTACACGCTAGGCATGGTGCTGCCGCGTCCGGCAGAGGAGCTGTTCCAGAATCACTTTTTTTCGGAGAGCATCCGCGGCATCACGACGCAGGCTTCCCGCCAAGGCTACGACGTGCTGATGACCGCAGGCAGCTCGGAGCAAGACGAGGTGGAAGCCGTCACGCGTCTGGTCAAGGGGCGGCGCGTCGACGGCATCATTTTGCTGCAATCCCGCAAGAACGACCCTATTATTTCTTTTTTGCAAAAGGAAGCGTTCCCTTTCATTCTGATCGGTCACTACGGGAATGAGGATATCCTGTGCGTGGACAACGACAATGAGCAGGCTTCCTACGACGCTACTCTCCATCTCATCTCGCAAGGTCATGAGCGGATCGGCTTCGTCAGCGGACCGACCAATCTGACCGTATCCGAGGACCGTCTCAAGGGCTACAAAAAGGCGCTGTCCGAGCATGGCCTGCGGATGGAGCCCGATTGGATCGTGGAAGGCGAATTCCTCCAGGAGAGCGGCTACCGGGCGATGGCCTTCTTCATGAATCTCCCTGAACGGCCCACAGCCTTGGTCGTCATCGACGATATCGTCACCTTTGGCGTCCTGCGGGGACTTACCGAGCTCGGCTACAAGGTTCCGGACGACCTGAGCCTGGTCAGTTTCAACAATATCGCGCTTTCCGAGCTGTCGTCGCCTCCGCTCTCCAGCGTCGACATCGGCATTTATCAGCTCGGCTATATGGCCTCGCAGCTGCTCATCCGCCATATCGACGAAGACAAGCCCCAGCAGCTGCGCACGATCGTGCCGCACAAGCTGATTGTCCGCGAATCTTCCGTTAATCTCAGACGCAATTGGAGTTGAACCGAATGAACGATTTTACGCTTAACAAACCACACTTGATCGACGCCGTCGTCGGCAACGGCCGCATGCTCGGCTCGCTGGGACGTACCGGCCGCCTCTATCGGCTCTGGTGGCCGCACGTGGACTTCCCCCAGCATGTCGACGAGATCCGCACCGGCCTTAAGCTCGATCATGCCTCGTCGGGGACCGCATGGTTCGACGACGAAGAAGGCGGCTGGCAGCACCGTATCGAATACGCGCCGCGCACGAACATCGTCCGGGTACAGGCAGAGCGCCCGGACTTTCCGCTTGCCGTCGAACAGCTGGATTACGCGGTACCGGAAGCGGATTTTCTAGTTCGGGAGTACAAGATTTCCAACCGCTCCGCAGAGCCGCTTTCCTTTACTTTCGTCTGGTATTCATCGTTTCGCATCGCCGAGAGCGCGCTGTATAATACGACCTTGTTCGACGAGACCGGCGATGCGCTGGTCCACTACCGCCATCGCTACTATTTCGCCGTGAGCAGCGATCGCGAGTGCGCGGGCTTCCAGTGCGGATCGTCCAGAGCGCAGGCCGAGCATGCCTGGCTGGACGGCAATGACATCGACATGCAGCCCGACGGCGCGCTCGTCTGGCGCATCGAGGATCTTCAGCCCGGCGAATCGTTCACTCTCCCTGTCTACGTCGCAGCCGGCCACAACCGGCCGGAAGCGCTCGGCGCGCTGGCGCATGCCAAGAGCCGCTCCGTCTCCGAATGGCGCGAACGGACGACACACTATTGGCATGCGTATCTTCAGAACGCCAATCCCGCTCCGGCAGGCGTCGATCCGGAGATCGCCGAGGCCTATGAGCGCTCGCTGCTGACCTTCAGGCTCATGGCGGACGAGCGGACCGGCAGCCTGCTCGCGGCGCCGGAGCCCGACGAGCAATTCTCCCGCTGCGGCGGCTATGCCTATTGCTGGGGACGGGACGCCGCATTTATCACGACCGCGCTCAATAAGTCGGGCCTGACCGGCGTCTCTGAGAAATTTTACGAATGGGCATTAAGCGCCCAGGAGCCGGACGGTTCCTGGCAGCAGCGGCATTATCACGACGGCAGCCTGGCGCCTTCCTGGGGGCTGCAGATCGACGAAGGCGCCTCGCTCATCTGGGGCATGTGGCAGCTGTACGAGCAGAATCGCGATGCTGCGTTCGCCGAGCGGATGTGGCCGGCCGTCGCCAAGGGCGCGGCATTCCTCGCGGGCTACATCGACGAGGAAACGGGACTGCCGCTGCCCAGCATGGATCTGTGGGAGGAGCGCAAGGCCGAGCATACCTACTCGGCAGCCGCCGTCTGCAGCGGGCTGCGAGCCGCAGCAGCGTTCGCCGGGCTGATGAACGAGTCCGAGCTGGCCGGCAGTTGGCGTGTGGTGGCGGATCGGATCGCCTCGTCTATCGAGTCGCTCTGCTGGAACGAGTCCGGCGGCAGCTTCTACCGCGGGCTCAAGCTTAAAGTAGACGGCGGCATATACGCGCACGCGGCCGCCCAGGGCTTGGAGGGCAGCGCTAGCCAGACGGCCAAGGGCTACGAGCATTACGAGCTGCGGCACGACCCGGTCGTCGATATCAGCCTGCTCGGCGTATCCGTGCCGTTCGGCGTGCTTGCGGCGGATCATCCGTACATGCGGCGCACGGCCGATACGATCGCGAGCAAGCTGTACGTCGAAGGCGTCGGCGGCATCAAGCGCTACGAGAACGACGGCTACATCGGCGGCAATCCGTGGATTCTGACGACGTTGTGGCTCGCGCAGTACCGCGTGCAAAACGGCCAGCTGGCCGAAGCTGCCGAGCTGCTGCGATGGGCATGCGAGCACCGCACGGAGACCGGCCTGCTCCCCGAGCAGGTCGACCGCAGCACCGGCGAGCCGGCCTGGATCGTGCCGCTCACCTGGTCGCACGCGATGTTCGTGCTTACGGTGTCGATGCTCGCGGAGGCCGGTTATTGGGATGAAAACTGAAAAGGAAGAAGAACCGCTGCGAGGCGGTTCTTCTTCCTTTTATTTTGTGTGCGTATGCCGGCGTGCGGCAAGTTACACGGTTTTTCCGGCTAACTCGCTGCCCCGCCGCTTCAACCGCCCGAGTTACCCGGTTTTTCCGGCTAACTCGCTGCGATGCCGCTTCAACCACCCGAGTTACACGGTTTTTCCGGCTAACTCGCAGCCCCGCCGCTTCAACCATCCGAGTTACACGGTTTTTCCGGCTAACTCGCTGCCCCGCCGCTTCAACCGCCTGAGTTACCCGGTTTTTCCGGCTAACTCGCTGCGCTGCCGTCCTTAAGGCCGGAACGTCTGCAGCAACGTCCCGCGTCCCGCTTCGACGGTGACCTCGGCATACGCTCCGTTAATGAGCGTCAGCTGCGGCGGCTTGTGTCCGCAGTCGATGTCGTACGCGACCGGCACGACTAGCTCGTCGGCGATCTCCTCGAACATGTCGAGCTCGGTATAGCCTTCCCTCGGAATATGCGCGCCGCTGCGCCCGAACAGGATGCCCGCGCAATTTTCGAACCATCCCGCCAGCTTCATCTGCACGAGCGAACGCCGCATATCCACCGTGACCAGCTCGCAATTCTCCAGATACCACAGGATCGGTTCACCTGGGATATGACGCTCGCGGAAAGCCCGCACGTCGCCATAGGGCGTACCGATCAGATGACGGATGACGCGACTTCCTAAATCGCAGCCTCGCCGAACTGGGCGCGGTGCAACCTGCTGTACATGCCGCCCGCGCCCAGCAGCGCCTCGTGACGCCCCTGCTCGGCGATGCCCTGCCCCGCCACGACGACGATGCGGTCCGCATCCCGGATCGTGGCGAGACGGTGGGCGACGATCAGCGTCGTCCGGCCCTTGGCCAGCTCCGCGAGCGCGCTTTGAATCGCCGCCTCCGTCTCCGTGTCCAGCGCGGACGTCGCTTCGTCCAGAATCAGAATAGGCGGATTTTTGAGGAACATCCGCGCGATCGACAGCCGCTGCTTCTGGCCGCCGGACAGCTTGATGCCCCGCTCGCCGATCGGCGTATCCAGCCCCTTCGGCAGCTCCCGGATGAGCGACTCCAGCTGCGCGCGCCGCGCCGCTTCCATGATCTCAGCCTCGGACGCTCCGAGCCTTCCGTAAGCGATGTTTTCCCGGATCGTGCCGTCGAACAGGAACACCTCCTGCTGGACGATGCCGATGTTCGCACGAAGAGATGCGAGCGTCGTCTCCCGGATGTCCTGTCCCCCGATGAGCACGGCACCCCCGTCCGCGTCGTAGAAGCGGGGCAGCAGGCTGCACAGCGTCGACTTGCCGCCGCCCGAAGGTCCCACGAGCGCTACCGTTTCTCCCGCGGCGATGTCTAGATTTACGTTTCGCAGCACCTTCTCCTTGTCGCCGTAGCCGAACGTCACGTCTTTAAACGAAATGTTCCAGCGCGCACCGGCGAGAGGCCGTGCGTCCGGCGCGTCCTTCACGTCCGGCTCGGTATCCAGCAGCTCCTGATAACGCTTGAAGCCCGCCATGCCCTTGGGATATGTCTCGATGACCCCGTTGATCTGCTCGATCGGTCCGAGGAATACGTTCGACAGCAGCACGAAGGCGATGAATTCGCCGTACGTCATATGCTGGCGCAGCACGAACCAGGCCCCGCAGGCGAGCACGAACAGCGACACGACCTTTTTTAAAATGAAGCTGATCGAGGAATTCCAGGCCATGATCCGGTACGTAATCAGCTTCGTCCGCTTGAACCGTTCGTTGTTTTCCGCGAATTTTTGAATCTCCTGATCCTCGCCGCCGAACGCCTGCACGACGCGGATGCCGCTGACGTTGTTCTCCACGCGGGCGTTGTAGTCCGCGATGTCGGCGAACATCGTGCTGAACGCGCGGGACATCTTCCTGCCGAAGTACATGGACAGGCACACCATAAGCGGCACGATAATGAAGGTCAGTACGGCCAGCTGCCAGTTAATGGACAGCATGATGCCGAACGCGCCGGCCAGCGTCATGACGGCGATGAACAGGTCCTCCGGTCCGTGATGCGCGATCTCGCCGATATCCATCAGATCGCTCGTCATGCGCGAGACGAGATGGCCGGTCTTGTTGTCGTCGAAAAAACGGAACGAGAGCTTCTGCACGCGGTCGAACAGCTTTTTGCGCATATCGGATTCAATGCTGATGCCCAGCTTGTGCCCCCAATAGGTCACGACGAAATGAAGGAACGCGCTGACGACGTAAATGCCCAGCAATCCGACGCAGGCCCATGCGATAACGGACCAATTTCCGTCCGGCAGCAGGACGTCGACGACCTTGTTGACGGCCAGCGGAAAAATGAGCTCGAGCAACGCAGCCAGCACCGCGCAGGAAAAGTCCAGTATGAACAGCCGCCGATAGGGGCGGTAATAAGCCAAAAACGCTCTCAGCATCGTCTTCCTCCTCGTCTTGCGGGCCGAATGAAAGCTTCGTCCCGCCACTTGCCTCGTCAGGATTTGGACTTTGCGAGCAAGTATAAAAAGTACGGCGCCCCCACGACCGCCACGACGATGCCGGTCGGCACCTCCGAAGGCTGAAGGATGGTGCGGCCGATCGTGTCGGCCACAATCACTAGCAGCGCCCCCACGAGCGCCGATGCCGGCAGCAGCGCCTGATGACGCGGGCCGACCAGGCGGCGGGCGAGATGCGGCCCGATCAGGCCGACGAAGCCGATGCCGCCGCTGACGGCGACGCAGGATGCCGCGAGCCCAATCGAGGCGGCCAGCAGCTTGAGCTGTTCGCGGCCGACATGCGCGCCAAGGCCGGTAGCCGTCGTTTCTCCCAGATTAAGCACGTTCATCACGCGCGCCTTGTAGAACACATAAGGCAGCAGCACTACGATCCAGGGCAGCAGCGACAGCACGAACTTCCAGGTCGTCCCCCAGATGCTTCCGGCCAGCCACGTCGCCAGAAATTGATATTGCTCCGGACTCAGCTTCAGCGTCAGCACGATCGAAGCCGCGCTGATGCCGGCAGCCACGGCGATGCCGGTCATCAAGAGTCGCGTCTGGGACAACGCCGAATGCCGCCTGCGCGCGAGCGCATAGATTAGCGCGGCCGTCAGCGAGGCGCCTGCAAAGGCAAGCAAAGGCAGCAAGTAGATCGGCGCGGCGGCGGTGGCCGGGAAGAAGGACACGAACAGCATCACCATCAGCCCCGCGCCGGCGTTAATGCCAAGGATGCCGGGATCGGCCAGCGCGTTGCGCGAGATGCCTTGCATGACGCAGCCGGATACGGCAAGACCGGCGCCGATGAGTACGGAGATCACGATACGCGGCAGACGAAAATCGAATAGAATGAGATTTTGCTTGGCCGTACCGAAGCCGAACAGCGTCCGGAAAACGTCCGACGGCGGGAGGCGGATATAACCGGCGTTCATGCTCACCAGAAAAACAAGCACGATCAGCGTACCTAAAACAAACATAGCGATTGCGTTGCGTCCGCTCTTGAAGCGGGATTCCGTTGAACGCGCCGTATTTGGCATGAGCTACAGCTCCCTCCTCTCTCGGTTGGCCAAGTAGAGAAAGAAAGGAACCCCGATGAGCGCGATCAGCGCGCCGATCGGTACTTCCTGCGGCTGATTGATCATCCTTCCGGCGAGGTCGGCCAACACGACGAGCAAGCTGCCCAGCACCGCCGAGCAGGGAATGATCCATTTGTAGTCGACGCCGACGAGCTTGCGCGTGACGTGGGGCACGAGCAAGCCGACGAAGCCGACCGCGCCGGCGACCGAGACGGCCGTGCCGGCCAGCACGAGCACGGCAAGCGTCGCAAAGAGCTTCACGCGCTGCGATTGCTGGCCGAGACCGCGCGCGATGTCCTCGCCCAAGCTCAGCATCGTGATCTGACGCGAGAGCGCGATCGCTACGGCGATGGCAACCGCCAGCCAGGGCAGCATAATTTTCAGCTGCAGCCAAGTCATGCCTGCTACGCCTCCGGCGTACCAAAAAGCGAGATGCTGCCCGATACGGTAGTACAGGGCGACGCCTTCGCTAAGCGCAGCCAGCAGCGCGCTGAGACCCGCGCCGGCGAGCACCATTCTGGCCGGCGTGAGTCCGCCGCGCGACAACGAGCCGAGACCGTAGACAAGTCCGGCGCCGAAGCCCGCGCCCAAAAACGAAAATAAAATCAGATACATAAACGGAAGTCCCGGAAAAAAGGCGAAGCAAAGCGCGAGCGCGAACCCCGAGCCGGCATTTAAGCCGAGCAAGCCCGAGTCGGCCAGCGGATTGCGCGTCATTCCCTGCATCAGAGCGCCGGCCACCGCAAAGCAGGCGCCGACCATAGCGGCGCCTAAGATACGGGGCAGTCGGAGATCCCATATGATCTGATGCTCGGTGATATCCGGGTTAAAGTTGAAGATCGCTTGCCATACGGTCGCGATCCGAATATCGGCCGCGCCGAACGAGACGGACAGGCCGATGCTCAAGACGAGCGCGGCCATGCCCGCAGTCAGTATGAAAGTCGCCAGCCGCGGGCGCGTCCGCATGCGAACCGCGGATGCGCCCTCCGGCGGCGGGCCGTTCGTTTCCATTGTGCTAGTCATGGCAGCTCCCTGCGTTTACTTGATAGGTGCCGGAGCGCAGTCTCGGTTCGCGCGGACGCGGGCTCTCGGCGGACAAGCTTACTTGTCCGCCCCCGCTTCCAGCATCTTCTCGACCACGAAGTCCAGCTGCTTGTCGAGCGAATAAATGTCGCCGTAATAGGAGAAGCCGAAGCCGATCTCGATCAATCTGCCTTCCTGGACGGCCGGCAGGCTGGTCCAGACCTTCGAGCCGGACATATCGTCCGCGCCGTCCCATACCGAACGGAACAGAAAATCGCCGACATACGCGGGCAGCGCCTCCATGGAGACCGATTCGCCGGCGGCTTCCACAGCGACGTCGATCTTCTTTTGCACGACTTCCGGCGCCTTCAGCCCCAGATAATCATAAATAATTTGCGAGCCGCGACCGAATTGCTTACTCTCCACGACAGACATTTGCTTAAGTCCGCCTTCCACGATCGTGACCGTCTTGTCCGCCAGCCCTGCGGCCTTCAGCTTCTCTTTGCCAGCCGCGACTTTGCTGTCAAAATCGGCGAGCAAAGCTTCCGCATCCTTTTCCTTGCCGAAAATTCCGCCTATGAACTTCAAGCGTTCCGGGGTCGTCATCTCGAACGCCGGTACGAGCACGGTCGGCGCCACCTTGTGCAGCAGTTCGTACGTCTCCTCGGACGGTACGACGATCAGATCGGGATCCAGCGCCAGCACGGCCTCCATATTGGGCTCGAACCAGTTGCCCAGCGTCTTGGCATCGCCGATCTCGCTCGCGAATGCCGCGCCGCCTTCCACGTCGGACGTGCCGACCGGCTTGACGCCGAGCGCCAGCAGGTCGCCTTGCATGTATAGCACGACGACGCGTTCCGGTTGGGCCGGCACTTCGATGTCGCCTTTGCTCGTATGTACCGTACGCGTCTTCGCCTCGCTGGCGGCGTCCTTGCTTGCCGCAGCCGTAGATGCGACCGCCGTCTGCGTCGGCCTGGCGTCCGCGCTCTCCCGGGCTGCGCCTCCGTTCGAATTGCCCTGTCCGCATGCGCTTAACAGCAAGGTCAATCCTAATAGCAGCACCATCGCCCAACCTGTACCCGTACTTTTTCTCATCTGTATAAACCCTCCGCCTTCGCGCTTTTTATGATAATGATTCTCACTATCATTAACACTATAGCTTGAAGGCGTCCGCCCGCCAATGGACAATCCGGTTATCGTCGATGGACGATCCGGCTGTACGCCCCGGGCATGCAGCGTGCGGTAACGGATCGGCGACAGACCCGCGTGCTTGCGGAACAGCCGCCCGAAATAATAGACGTCCGCATAGCCGACCGCCGCAGCGATATCAGGCAGCGAAGCGGACGTCTGCGTCAGAAGTTCCCGCGCCCGCTCCAGCCGGATGCGAATGAGATAATCGATCGGGCTGGTTCCCGTTCTTTCCCTGAACCGCAGCGTCAAGTGGCGCGGGCTGTAGCCAAAACGCGCGGCGACATCCTCGAGACTCAGACTGTCCGCATAGCGCTCCTGGAGGAACAAAATCGCCCGCCCGATCGGATCTCCGTGCGACGGCGTCTCCTGCAGCGTATCCGACTGGCGCAGAACTTCGTGAACAAGCTGGTAAAACAGCCCCTTTGCTTCGAGCCGTCCGAGTCCTCCCGCACGCTCCCAAGCAGCCGTCATTTCGGAGAACCGCCGCAGCAGCGGCAGGGGATCGGCCGACTTGAAGCCGTAAGCCTCGTTGAAGGGACTGCCGCTCTCCAGGCGCTGCCGCAGACGGCGCCAACCTGGAAAGGCGAGCATCGCCCGGTAAAACACAAAAAAGTATTGAAAGTCTTCCTCCGCTTCGACATCCAGCGTCATTCCTTTGGCTCCATGAAGAAGCCATCCGCTGCCATCGGCATGCAAGCGGCCGTCCAGCAGCAGCTTGGCCTTGCCGCGGCTTCCGAACAGAAATCCCGCTGCAGGCAGGCGGTAACCGTAGAGCTGGTCTCCTGCCTTCATCTCATTTCGCCGAACGTCCAGAAGCTTGGCTGCCGCCAGACTCCAGATCGCGGCAAGCTCCTCGCGCTCATTGTCCGCCATCGTCCTCTCGCTCATGACGATTGGCGCAGCAGCGCAGGCAGCTTGTCCAGCAGCATACTGCTCGTCAGCGCATCTCCATAGTTCCAGCCTACAACGCCCACGCGGTATGCTCGTCCTGCCTGAACGGCAGCGAGACTGCGCCAAGCTTCGGAACGAGCCAGCTCCCGGGCGGCATCGAGCGACTCTTGTTCTTTTTCGTCGACGGCGAGGAAGATCCGGTCCCCTGCGTAGACGGACAATTCGCTCCACGCAATCTCCGCGAACTCCCGGCGTCCCGATAGAAGCCTTCCAACAGCTGCAGGCGGCGTGAAGCCCGACTTGTGGTACAACGTGACAGGCAGTCCGATCGTCCCCATCACGAACAGGCGTCCGCCGCGGACAATCGTGAATACCGTGGCGGTCTCGCCCGCCTGCAGCTCGCCGGATAGCCCACGCCACATCGCATCCGTACGCACGCGGTGGGACTTGAGCCAGCTCTCGGCCTCGGTCCGCTTGCCGAGCAGCTCGCCCAGCTTCAGCAGCCGGCTATCTAGCGGCGCAAATGAATTGAACGCTACCGTCGGAGCGACATGGGCCGTTTTCTCGCAAGTGTTTTCCTGATCGCAGGCCAGGATAACGAGATCCGGACCGAGCCGCGCCACGGCTACCGGATCGATCGGCCAGCCGACGTCCGCTACGCGGTCGATATGCTCGCCCAACACGGTGCGCTGTTCCCAGAATACCGCGCCTCCGACGGCTTCTGCGCCGAGCGCGATCAGATCGCCGAAGGTTTCCCCGTGGTAAACGATCCGCCGGGGACGCACAGGGATGTCAACGAGTCTGCCGAGCGCGTCGGTCACTCGGATGAGACCGGATCTGGCGTATTGCCGCGGCGTCAAGCCGGTCTGCTGCCGGAAACGCCTGCTGAAATAGTACTCGTCCTTAAACCCCGTCAGCCTGGCAATCTCGCGCAGCGGCTCCGCGGAGCAGATAAGCCTGTCCTTGGCACGCTCGATGCGAAGCTCGTTCAAATAATCCAACGGGCGGCTGCCCGTCAACTGACGAAAAATCGCGGTGAACCGGTGAGGCGGCAAGTCCGCGGCGGAAGCCAGATCGCGCACGGCGGTCGGCTCGGCATAGCTTTCTTGCATCGCGGCGATAACTGCTTCGACGCGCGCGGACGCCTCCGTATCCGATCGGCCGTCGGCCGCAAATAGCGTCAGCATCAGCTCATGGAATCTGAGCTGCCGCCATGCAGGATCGGTCTCCCGGGCGAGGCGCTTGAGCAGCCTGAGCGTTCTGTCGGCCGAAGCGGCCGTCTCCGCCTTTGGCTGGATCAGCAGATCGGCAGAATGGGAATAAGACGCATTTGAGCCGTCCGTCCCTATTGCGGCGAAAGTCAGACACGCCCAAGCAGCCGCAGCTTCCGGATCGGCCAGCAGCTCAAACCCGCTGCCCGGCGTTATCAGCGCTGCGGCGCCTCTCGCGAGTAATCGACGACTGTCGCCGTATATGAGCGATACTACGCCCTCTTCGACAACGATTAAACGGTGCGCGGGCCCGACGGCAGTTATCGCTTTTCCGCCGGGTGCCAGTTCCCGCCTGTCCGTAGACAATAAGTGAAAATGAAGTCGTCCGTCCGCGACCGAGGCAGCGGGACGGACTTGATCTTGCGGTGGGGTCTTCATGAGATGCCTCTTTTCCGATGATAATGATTATCATTATTATGATATCGAAAAATCAGCTATCTCTCAACCCCGCTGCACGATTCTTATTTTTGAAGCATGCGAGGCAATTCCTCCAACAGCCATAGGCGCGTCGCCGCATCCGAATCCGAGCTTTGGATATAAAGCCGGTACACGCGTCCGTTTTTCACGGCAGGGAGCGCCTTCCAGACCGCGCTATTCAGCAGCGCCTCGGTCGATTGCTTGGCTTCGTCGGCGACCGGATCGAGAATAAAGATAAGATCGCCTGCGTATTGGCCGATCGCTTCGGCCGAGAACTGCCGGAAGCCTTCGCCTGCATCCAGAATCTCTTGGATCGGAGCCGTCGGCTTCAGCCCGCCTTTGCCGTATAGCAGCTGCGGCAATCCCGCTCTGGCCATGGCGAACAGTCGATCGCCGGGATAGTAGGTGAGGACGGAAGCGGTCTCTCCAGGCTTCAACACCGTCGCGTACAGCTTGTCCCACATCGCTGCGGCTTTGGTCTCGTAATCCGCGAGCCATGCAGTCGTACGATCTTGAATTCCGAAAATGACGCCCAGCTCGTTCATCCGCACTTCAAGGGTGGCGAAGGTGTCGAACATAATCGTCGGCGCGATCTTGGACAATTGCTCGTAAGCTTCCTCGTCCGTATCGGCAACCATGATCAGGTCGGGCGTGAGCGAGGTGACCTTCTCTAGATTGATCGGGAACCCGACATCTTCGATTTTCTCCGCTTTTTCCTTGTATACGCGGCCTTCAAGCTCTTGGCCGAAAATGCCGACGAGCGGCAAATCGAGTTCGATCAGGTCGCCGGTCGTCTCGCCGGCGAATACGACACGCTGGGGATTGACGGGGATCTGTACGGTGTGGCCTTTATAATCGGTATAGGAACGTTCTGTGGCAGTGTTATCGGATGCGGACGCTGTTGCCGCTGCCGTCGAAGATGCCGTTTGCGTTGCGGCGACGCTCGCGCTTGCCGTGTTCGCGGGCGCGGCGTTATTGCCTCCGTTCGCTGAGCAGCCGAGCAGCATGCCTCCCAGCAAGCCGACGATAACCGGCGCGATCCAGAGCTTTTTTGACTTTTTCATGATTTGCTGTCCCCCAAGCTTTTTTATAGAGAATGATTCTCATTCTCTTACAAGACTAAGCATTCTCCTCCCGCCCCGCAATGGAGAAAATCGAATTTTGTCATTTTGATTTTGTACAAAGCGTTGACTCGATCGACAGCCGTGCCGATGACTCGGTCGACAGCCGTGCCGGCGGCTTGGTCGACAGTCGTGCCGATGACTCGATCGACAGTCGTGCCGATGACTCGATCGACAGCCGTGCCGATGACTCGGTCGACAGCCGTGCCGGCGGCTTGGTCGACAGTCGTGCCGATGACTCGATCGACAGCCGTGCCGATGACTCGGTCGACAGCCGTGCCGATGACTCGGTCGACAGCCGTGCCGGCGGCTTGGTCGACAGTCGTGCCGATGACTCGATCGACAGCCGTGCCGATGACTCGATCGACAGCCGTGCCGATGACTCGGTCGACAGCCGTGCCGATGACTCGGTCGACAGCCGTGCCGATGACTCGGTCGACAGCCGTGCCGATGACTCGATCGACAGCCGTGCCGGCGGCTCAGCCAATGTCCTCCGCGACGTTCTCTCGAGAGAATGCCTGCAAATATGCAGCTTTTTTTGCCGAGGTCGGCACTTTTGGACTGGATACCTGCAAATCTGCAGTTATTTTCCTCCACCAAACCGATTTCCGGCTTGTGCTTTAAATTTACCTGCATATTTGCATCCTTTGCGTGGCGTGTCGTCGGTCCGGAGAAAATACCTGTATAAATGCAGGTTTTTCATCCCGCAAAACGACAGAATAGCTCCGGCATGCTGAATACGCGCTTCCCCTGCCCAAGAATCGTCGCCAAATTAAAAAAACCGTCGGGGGCAGAACGCCCTGACGGTCCTTAGGTTTGACGGATATCCGAAAGCAGAGTGGCGCGAAACAGCTTGCGGAGGCTCATCCGACAGCCGTTGGAAGAGGTCGGCTTATTGTCGTCGTCCCGCTCCTTTGCCAATGTCGGCCCTCTTAAAAAAGAGGTAGAAGTTTAGGCTGCGCGCAATAGGGATTAAATACTCCAGTGCTGCCAATCCCGCTGCCGCTGCTCGTAGCCGCCGAGCCAATCGCCCGTTGCCTTGAACAGCTGCTCTTTATGTTCGCCCTTCGAATAGGTATGATCGGCCTGGAAAATAATCGACTTCTCGCAGCGGCCTTCGCCGCGAAGCCAGAACGTCTTCTCCAGCAGGAACGTGTAGTCTACCGGGATCGTCTCGTCTCCCGTCCCGTGCACGAGGAATACGTCGCCGGGGAACTTCTGCGTCTCCTGGAACGGCTGATGCTTCATCAGCGAATCGAAGAACGCCGGCTTGATCGAATAGCCCAGATAATCCGCCTGGCCTTTGGTTACGGCTTCGTCGTAAGCCTTGCGTCCTACGATCCGGAGAATGTCGTTAAACGGATAAGCGACCGGCGACCAGAGCGCAAGCGACTTGACGCGGCGATCGCGCACGCCCGTCAGCAGGGCGACCGATCCGCCCAGGCTGTGGCCGAGGAGCGTCACGCGCGTCGGGTCGACGATATCGAGGCCGAGCCCGTAGTCGAGCACCGCCCGCGTCTGCTCGATCATCGAATCGAGCCCATGCTCCCCATAAGCGCCCTCGCTCTCTCCGCATCCGGCGAAGTCGAATCGGATCACCAGGTTGCCCCGTCCGGCAAACTCGCGTGCCGCGAGCACGAAGAGCCGATCCACGCCGATGCGGCTGCCCACGAAGCCATGATTAATAATGACAAGCGGCAGCTTATTGCATTCGGTCTTCCCTTCCTGAGAAGGATAATGAATCGTAGCCGCCAGCGACAAATCGCCGTATCGTATCGTTAAAGAGCGCTCCATGAGAACGTCCTCCCTTTTTCCATTAATTCCGATTAAATTACTATGTATTAAATATAACGCCAGGCACACCTTCTGTCAATACAGAGCGGAGAGAAATAAAGGCGTTACTGGGGAACACTAACCATCCCGAATCGCAAATTGTAGCGAGAATGAGGAGGTTATCGGATGGAAGCCTTCACCGACTGGGTATCTGCGCACGTGCTCACGTCGATGTTGATCGTCGGATCGATTATCGCCGTCGTTTTTGTCGTCGCCAACCGCAAAGCGCTGTTTTATAAACAGTAAAGAAAAGAGCCGCTTAGGCGCTGCTATAGCGCGGAAGCGGCTCCTGTATTTCAGACGATTAAACCAGTGCCTTCGCGGCGATGTCCGTGCGGTTCTGCTTGCCTTCGAACGTGATGCCGGACGCAGTCCGGTAAGCCGCATTACGCGCTTGGGCGATGCCGGCGCCCAGTCCTACGATGCCCAGCACCCGGCCGCCGGCCGTTACGATCCGGCCATCCTGCTCCGCCGTACCAGCATGGAAAACGAGTCCTTCGCCGGCCGCTTCGAGCCCGTCGATCGGCAGACCTTTCGGATAAGAGCCTGGGTAACCGCCGGAAGCGAGCACGACGCATACCGCCGCCTCGTCGCTCCATTCGATCTCCACGTCGCCGAGACGTCCTTCGAGAGACGCCAGAATAATCTCAAGCAAGTCGCTCTTAAGGCGCGGCAGCACGACCTGCGTCTCCGGATCGCCGAAGCGCGCATTGAACTCGACCGTCTTGGGCCCTTCCGGCGTAAGCATGAGACCGCCGAACAGCACGCCGCGGAACGGGCGTCCTTCGGATACCATTGCGCGCGCGGTCGGCTTCACGATGTTCTCGATCGCGTCGTCGATGATCGACTGCGGGATGTGCGGCAGCGGCGAATAGGTGCCCATGCCGCCCGTGTTCGGGCCTTTGTCGCCGTCGTACGCAGGCTTGTGGTCCTGCGCCGCCGGCATCGCCCGAACAGTCTCGCCGTCAACGAACGCCAGGATCGACATCTCCTGCCCAGTCATGAATTCCTCGATGACGATCTTGTCGCCGGCCGCGCCGAACGACTTGTCGACCATCGTGTCTTTGAGCGCCTGCTCCGCTTCCTCGCGGGTGAAGCAGACGGTCACGCCCTTGCCCGCAGCAAGACCGTCCGCCTTGATGACGATCGGCACCGGCTGAGCGGCCAGGTAGTCGCGCGCGGCTGCGTAGTCGGTGAACGTTTCGTACTTCGCGGTCGGAATATCATACTTTTTGAGCAGGTTTTTCATAAAAATCTTGCTGCCTTCGATCTCCGCCGCAGCCTTGTTCGGCCCGTACACCGGGATGGATGCCGCTTCGAACGCGTCGACGATGCCCGCCGCCAGCGGATCGTCCGGTCCGACGACGACAAGATCGATCGCCTGGTCTTTGGCGAACTGCACCAGCTTGTCGAACTCCAGCTCACCGATCGGCACCAACTCGGCGAGCTGCGCGATCCCCGCGTTGCCCGGCGCGCAGAAGATGTGCTCGGCCTTCGGATTTTTGCGCAGCGCCCAGATAATCGTATGCTCCCGGCCGCCGCGGCCTATGACTAGTATACGCATATTCTCGTTCTCCCCCTGCCGATCAATGCTTGAAGTGACGAACGCCCGTGACAACCATCGCGATGCCGGCAGCGTTAGCTGCAGCGACGGACTCCGCGTCCTTCACCGAGCCGCCCGGCTGGATGATCGCCGTGATGCCTGCTTGCGCCGCCAGTTCAACCGTGTCTCCCATCGGGAAAAACGCATCCGATGCGAGCACCGCGCCCTTGGACTTGTCGCCGGCTTGCTCGATGGCGATGCGGGCCGCGCCGACGCGGTTCATCTGACCGGCGCCCACGCCGACCGTCATGCTGTCGGAAGCGAGCAGGATGGCGTTGGACTTCACGTGCTTGACGACCTTCCAGGCGAAAAGCAGCTGCTTGAGCTCTTCGGCCGTCGGCGCACGCTCCGTGACAACCTGGATATCGGCTTCGTCCAGCGAATGAACGTCGCTTTGTTGGACGAGCATGCCGCCGTCGACGCTCGTCACGAGCCATTCCGGCTTGCGCTCGGCCGCGCTCTGTACCTGGCTGTCGGTGCCTGTAGCGAGCAGGCGGATGTTCTTTTTGCGGCTCAAAATCTCAAGCGCTTCCGGCGTGAAGTCCGGCGCGATGATGATCTCGAGGAAAATTTGCGCGAGGCGGTCGGCCGTCTGGACGTCGATCGTGCGGTTCGCCGCGACGATGCCGCCGAAGATCGAAGTCGGGTCGGACTCGTACGCTTTGACGTACGCTTCGTCGATATCCGCGCCGATGCCGACGCCGCAAGGGTTCATATGCTTGATCGCCACGACGGCCGGCTCGTCGAACTCGGAGACGATCGCGAGCGCCGCGTTAGCGTCGTTAATATTGTTGTAGGACAGCTCTTTGCCGTGCAGCTGCTTCGCCGTCGTGATACTCGGGCCTTTCTTGGAAAGCGGCTTGCGGTAGAAGGCGGCTTGCTGGTGCGGGTTCTCGCCGTAGCGGAGCTCCTGCACTTTTTCGTAGGTGAACGTCAGGCTCTCGGGCAGCGGATCGCCGAGTTGTTCGGCGAAGTACTCGGAGATCAGCGCATCGTAAGCTGCCGTATGACGGAACACTTTGGCCGCGAGGCGCTTGCGCGTCTCGAGCGTCGTGTCGCCGCCGGCTTGGATTTGCGCGAGGACATCTGCGTAGTCGCCTGCGTCGACGACGACCGAGACGAAGGCATGGTTCTTTGCCGCGGAGCGCAGCATCGTCGGACCGCCGATATCGATGTTCTCGATGGCGTCCTCATAGCTGACGTCGGGCTTGGACACCGTTTCCTTGAACGGATACAGGTTCACGACGACGAGGTCGATGTAGTCGAGGCCCAGCTTCTCCATCGCCTCAACATGCTCGGCGCTGTCGCGGATCGCGAGCAGTCCGCTGTGCACGGCGGGGTGCAGCGTCTTGACGCGGCCGTCGAGAATTTCCGGGAAGCCCGTCACGTCGGAGATGCCGATGACCGGCACGCCTTCGCGCTCGAGCAGCGCATGCGTTCCGCCCGTCGAGATGATCTCCACGCCTTGCGCGGCGAGCGCGCGGCAAAATTCGGTGATGCCCGTCTTGTCGGATACGCTGACCAGCGCTCTTTTGATAGCCATGACTGTTCATCCACTCCTAATAGGGTTGATTATTGCCGCCGGGGTGGGGTTATCCCCTTCACTCAGCCGCGGCTGCGCGCTGGTTCCTGAGCGAACGGGATAAGCCCACCCCGGGGCGATGTTGCGATAAATTCGGGGTGACGCTTGAGGCCGGCAATCGGTTAGTTCGTTTGTCGGATAAAAAATAGCAATACCGCGCAGCGTTATATGGAGAATGAGGCGCGTTTCCGGTGCGGCTAGCGGTATGTCAGAGCGTTATTCGTCGAGTGTGGCGCGTTTCCGGACAAATAACGATGTGGTACATCGTTATTCGTCAGTGGCGGGCACGTTTTCGGGCAAATAACGATGTCGGACATCGTTACTCGTCGGTGGCGGCACGTTTCCGGGCAAATAGCGATGTCGTGCATCCAGGGCAAATTGTTCCCGGCTCCCACCTAAGCTTCCACCGTGACGATGCGCCCCTCCAGCGAGACGCGTCCCTCTGCGATAAGTCGCACCGTGCGCGGCAGGATCTCGTGCTCGATCGCGTGGATACGCGATGCGAGCGTCTCCGCCGTGTCGCCCGTCTCGAGCGCGATGACTCGCTGCGCGATAATCGGGCCGCTGTCGAGACCGCCGTCCACGAAGTGCACGGTAACGCCGGTGACTTTGACGCCGTAGTCAAGCGCCTGCTCGATCGCCCGTATGCCTGGAAACGCCGGCAGCAGCGACGGATGCACATTAATCATGCGGCCCTCGTATGCGCCGACCAGCACGTCCGTCAATATACGCATATAACCGGCCAGCACGATCAAGCCGATCCCGCGAGCGGCCAGCTCGGCCGCGATCACGGTCTCATAAGCTTCGCGAGACGCATATTCCTTTGGCCGAAAGGCATACGTCTCGATGCCAAGTTCGCGTGCACGAGACGTAACCTTGGCTTCCGGTTTGTCGCAGACGAGCAGCGTGATCTCGGCGGGACCGAGATCGCCGGCTTTCGCCGCTTCGGCCAACGCCTGGAAGTTGCTCCCGCTGCCGGACGCGAATACGGCGATGCGGAGCTTGTCGCGGCTCATTCGAATTCGGCGCCCCCGAACGTCACGACGCGCGAGCCTTCGGTCACGCGACCGACGACATAAGCTTGCTCGCCGAGCTCGCTCGCCAGCGCGACAGCTTGCTCCGCCTGGTCCGCCGGCACGACCAGCACCATGCCGATACCCATGTTAAACGTCGTATACATATCGCGGTCGCTGATCGCGCCGTCGCGCTGCATAAGTCCGAACACCGGCTGCACCGGCCATGCGCCGAGATCGATATCGACGTTGACGCCCTCAGGCAGCACGCGCGGGATATTCTCGATAAAACCGCCGCCGGTAATATGAGCCATCCCTTTTACCTGCACGTTTTCGATCAGCTTCAGCACCGACTTGACGTAGATACGCGTCGGTTCGATGAGTACTTCTCCCAACGTCTTGCCTTCGAGCTCGGGCAGCTTTTCCTCGAACTTGTAGCCCTTGGTTTCCAGCAGCAACCGGCGTACCAGCGAAAAGCCGTTCGAGTGAACGCCGCTCGAGCCGAGACCGATTACCGCGTCGCCTGCTGCGATGCCGCTGCCGTCGATCGCCTTGGGCTTGTCCACGATGCCGACGGTGAAGCCTGCGATATCGTACTCGCCGTCCTGGTACATGCCCGGCATCTCCGCAGTCTCGCCGCCGATCAACGCGCAGCCCGCTTGCTCGCAGCCGTCCGCGACGCCTTTGACGATCGCTTCGATTTTCTCGGGCACCAGCTTTCCGCAAGCCAGGTAGTCAAGGAAAAACAGAGGCTCCGCCCCGGTCACGACCACGTCGTTCACGCACATCGCCACCGCGTCGATACCGATCGTGTCGTGTTTGTCCATCTCGAACGCCAGCTTCAGCTTCGTGCCGACGCCGTCCGTGCCGGAGACGAGCACCGGCTCCTCGTACTTGTCCTTGTTCAGACCGAACAGACCGCCGAACCCGCCGAGTCCCGTCAGCACCTCCGGACGCATCGTGCGCTTCACGTGCTTTTTCATTCGTTCGACCGCTTCGTTGCCGGCAGCAATATCGACGCCAGCTTGTTTGTAAGCTTCGGACACTTGGGTTAAGCCCCCTTGGGTATGATTGTAAAACCAAATCGTTCTGCCATTATCGCATAGCCACCTCGGCGCGGACACTTAGCGGAATTAAGTTCCGCTATTCGCTCCGCTACCACCTCGGCACGGGCATATAGAGGAAATATGTTCCGTTATTCGCTCCACTACCACCTCGGCACGGGCATTTAGCGGAAATAAGTTCCGCTATATACACCACTATCACCTCGGCAAGGGCACATAACGGCATAAAGTTCCGATATCCGCCCCACAACCACCTCGGCCACAGGCGCCTAGCGGCATCATCTGCCGCTATGCCTCGCCAGCAGCACGCGCCTCATACCTCAGTCGCAGCTGCAGCTCGTCGCCTTGGCGTCCTCGAACTCCACCGGCGTCGGGTAGTCGTTGGTGAAGCAGCCGAGGCATAGGCCCCGGTCGTACTCGTCCTCCGCCCCGCCGACTGCCTCGAGCAGACCCGGCTTGCTGAGGAAATACAGCGAGTCCGCGTTAATCGCCTTGCGGATCTCTTCGACCGTCTTGCTCGACGCGATGAGATCGCGGCGGTCCGGCGTGTCGATGCCATAGTAGCAAGGATTCGCGAAAGGCGGCGATGTGATGCGCACATGCACTTCAAGTGCGCCCGCCTCGCGAAGCAGGTTGACGATGCGCAGCGAGGTGGTGCCCCGCACGATCGAATCGTCGATCATGACGACGCGCTTGCCTTGCACGACCTTGCGGACGGCGGACAGCTTCATCTTGACGCCCTTCTCGCGCAGCTCTTGGGAGGGCTGGATGAAGGTGCGTCCGGTATATTTGTTTTTGATGAGTCCGAGCTCGTAAGGAATGCCCGTCTGCTCGGCGTAGCCGATCGCGGCAGAGATGCTCGAATCCGGCACGCCCGTCACGATGTCGGCGTCGACGAACGACTCCAGCGCGAGCTGCTGGCCCATGCGCTTGCGGGCGCTGTGCAGGTTAATCGTGCCGATGTCGCTGTCGGGGCGCGCAAAGTAAATGTACTCCATTGCGCACACAGAGCGCCGCTGCAGTACCGCATAACGTTCCTCGCGGATGCCGTTCCGGTCCAATACGATGATCTCGCCCGGCTCGACGTCGCGAACGTACTCGGCGCCGATCACCTCGAACGAGCAGGACTCGGACGCGAAAATGTAGGCGTCGCCGAGCCGGCCCATGACCATCGGACGCAAGCCGTTCGGATCGCAGGCCGCGATCAGCACGTCCTTGGTCATGATCAGGAACGCGAAGCCCCCGATCAGACGCGAGAACGCGTCCTTGACCGCCTCGACCAGATCCTTGGACGAGCGCGCGATCATATGCGCGATAACTTCGGTGTCGCTCGTCGTCTGGAAGATCGAGCCCGAATCCTCAAGCTCGCGCCGGATGATCGGCTCGTTGACGAGGTTGCCGTTGGTACAGACGGCCAGGTCGCCGCCTCGATACTTGAAGACGAGCGGCTGCGCATTCGCCAGCCGGCTCGCGCCGGCCGTCGAGTAGCGGACGTGGCCGATCGCGTTGGCGCCGACGAGCGAATCCAGCCGGTCGCGGTCGAATACTTCCTTCACCAGGCCCATACCGCGGTGATAGTGGAAGTCCCCGCCGAGATCCGACGTGCAGATGCCGCAGCTCTCCTCGCCGCGGTGCTGCAGCGCGTGCAGTCCGTAGTAAGACAGCTCCGCCGCGTCCTTGTGGCCGAACACGCCGAACACGCCGCATTCTTCCTTCAGCTTGTCCATCATGCCCGAAGCCTGGTCGTTGCCCTGATTATAATAATCCCCGGTCCAGAAACGCGCCTCGGCGGCCGGCAGCCCTTCCGTCTGCGAAGACGGCAGATCGCCGGTCCGTCCGCTCATGTCGTAAGGCAGGATGCTCGCGGTCGGACCGTGCGGCTGCATGTCGGCCGAGGCTCTTGCTCCCTCGACGACAGGCAGCGCACGGCCCGCTCCGGCGATTATTTCATCCGGCATGGGATCGCTTCCTTCCATTCTGTGCGGAATTCGTTCACAGGTGCCTGAATTGCCGTATGTCCGTTAACCGCGATGACCAGCTCTTCTCCGCCTACGACGCCGAGCTTCTGCGCCGGCACGCCTTGCTCGGCGAGCCAAGCTTCGAGCGCCGCAGCGGATTCCGGCTTGGCCGACAACAGGATGCGCGACTGCGATTCGCTGAACAGCGCCAGATCCGGACGCAGGTTGGTCGTGAAGTCTACCTTCGCGCCGAGACCGCGTCCGAACGTCGCCTCCGCTACCGCCGCAGCCATTCCGCCTTCGGACAGGTCATGCGCCGAAGCGACGAGGCCTTGGCGGATCGCGCCGAGCACGGCGCCGTGCAGCGCTTTTTCCACAGCCAGGTCGATGACCGGCGGGCGGCCTTCGGTCAGGCCGTGCACCGCGTATTGGAACTCGCTGCCGCCGATCTCCGCCTTCGTGTCGCCGAGCAGGTAGATGACGTCGCCTTCGGCCTTGAACTCTTGCGTCGTGATATGGTCGATGTCCGTGATCAATCCGACCATGCCCACCACCGGCGTCGGGTAGATCGCGCCCTTCGCGTTCTCGTTGTACAGCGACACGTTGCCGCCGATGACCGGCGTCTCGAGGAAGCGGCAGGCTTCGGCCATGCCGTCGACCGACTTTTCCATCTGCCAGAATACTTCCGGCTTCTCCGGCGAGCCAAAGTTGAGGTTGTCCGTGATCGCGAGCGGCTCGCCGCCCGAGCAGACGATGTTGCGCGCCGCTTCGGCGACGGCGATGCGTCCGCCAACCTCGGGATCGAGGTATACGTAGCGGCCGTTGCAATCCGTCGTCATGGCGAGCGCCTTGCGCGTGCCGCGAATCGCGACGACCGCGGCATCCGAGCCGGGAACGACCGCGGTCGATGTGCGGACCTGGTAGTCGTACTGGCTGTAAACCCATTCCTTGCTCGCGAGCGAAGGAGAGCCGAGCACCTTTTTGAGCGAGTCCGTCAGATCGAGCATCTGCTCGTAGCGGTTCGTATCGATGGAGCCGTTTTTCAAATAATAGTCCGGCACCTTGGAAGGCTTGTTATACACCGGGCAGTCGTCGACGAGCGCCTTAACGGGCATGTCGGCAACCTCTTCGCCCTTGTGGAACAAACGCAGGCGGCCGTCGTCCGTCACCTTGCCGACCTTGGCGCAGTGCAATCCCCAACGCTCAAAGATCGCCTTGGCCTGCGCTTCGTGATGCGGCTCGGTGACGAAGAGCATGCGCTCCTGCGACTCGGACAGCATCATTTCATACGCGGTCATGCCTTCTTCGCGCTGCGGCACCTCGTCGAGGTACAGCTCCATGCCGTTGCCGGCCTTGGACGCCATCTCGGCGCTCGAGCAGGTAAGGCCTGCTGCGCCCATGTCCTGGATGCCGAGCACGATGCCGGAGTCGATCAGCTCGAGCGTCGCTTCCATGACGAGCTTCTCCATAAACGGGTCGCCGACCTGGACGGCCGAGCGCTTGGCTTCGGACTCGGCGGTCAGATCCTCGGATGCGAACGTCGCGCCGTGGATACCGTCGCGGCCGGTGGCCGGACCGACGTAAAATACCGGGTTGCCGACGCCCTTGGCGACGCCGCGTTGGATCTTGTCGTGATCGATGAGGCCGACACACATCGCGTTGACGAGCGGGTTGCCCTCATAGGCTTCGTCGAACATGACCTCGCCCGCGACCGTCGGGATGCCGATGCAGTTGCCGTAGCCGGCGATGCCGCTGACGACGTGCTCGAACAGGTACTTGACGCGGTCGCTCTCGAGCTTGCCGAAGCGCAGCGAGTTGAGCAGCGCGATCGGGCGGGAGCCCATGGAGAAGATGTCGCGGATGATGCCGCCGACGCCGGTCGCGGCGCCTTGATACGGCTCGACCGCGGACGGATGGTTGTGCGACTCGATCTTGAAGACGACGGCTTGCTTGTCGCCGATGTCGACGATGCCGGCGCCTTCGCCCGGTCCCATCAGGACGCGCGGGCCGGTCGTCGGGAAGCGGCGGAGCAGCGGCTTGGAGTTCTTGTATGCGCAGTGCTCGGACCACATGACGCTGAATACGCCGATCTCGGTGTAGTTCGGCTGGCGTCCGAGGAAACCGCAGATGAGTTCGAATTCGGAATCGGAGACGCCGAATTGCTTGTAGATTTTCTGTTCGGCGATCTGCTGGACCGTCGGTTCTTTAGCGGGTGCTTGCTGCGCCATTGCGTTCCCTCCAAGCGTTCAGTACTGACGTAAACATCTTCGCGCCGTCCGCCGAGCCGAGCAGCTCGCTGACCGCGCGCTCCGGGTGCGGCATCATGCCGACGACGTTGCCCGCTTCGTTCGAGATGCCGGCGATGTTGCCGACAGAGCCGTTCGGATTAAGTCCATCGTAGGTAAAGACGATCTGGCCGTTCGCCTTGAGGCTCGCCAGCATCTCTTCGTCGCAGTAGTAATTGCCTTCGCCGTGCGCGATCGGAATCGTGACGACCTCGCCCTGCGCGTAGTCGCGGGTGAACGCCGTGTTCGCGTTCTCGACGCGAAGACCGACAGGGTGGCAGCGGAACTTGAGGCTGTTGTTGCGGATGAGCGCGCCGGGCAGGAGACCCGCCTCGGTAAGCACCTGGAAGCCGTTGCATACGCCGAGCACGAACTTGCCTTCGGCAGCGGCCTTGCGCACTTCGTTCATGACCGGAGCGAGCTGGGCGATCGCGCCGCAGCGCAGGTAATCGCCATAGGAGAAGCCGCCCGGCACGAGAATGCCGTCATAGGCGGACAGGTCGGTGGCCGTGTGCCAGACGTAATCGACATCCTCGCCCAGGACGTCGACGACCGCGTTGTACATGTCCAGGTCGCAGTTGGAGCCCGGGAATACGATGACCGCGAATTTCATGAGGTCTCAGCCCTCCAGTTCGAATCGATAGTCTTCGATGACGGTGTTGGCGAGCAGCTTTTCGCACATGGCCTTCACGCGCTCTTCGGCAACGGCGCGGTCGGTCGTGTCGAGCGTGAGCTCCAGATACTTGCCGATGCGGACCTTCGCGACTTCGTCGAAGCCGAGCGTTTGCAGCGAGCCTTGAACGGCATTGCCTTGCGGGTCGAGCACGTTTTCCTTGATCGTCACGTATACCGTTGCTTTCATGGGACGGGTCTCCTCCTGGATAGGGACATGGGTTAGGGGCTGTATGGTCGAAAGTAGAGCGACGGCGGCATAGTTACGGCGAGCTGCGGAAGGGACTGCGGATGAAAGGGCGACGATAGCGCCAACCTTCCTCTCAACCGGCTTCGCGGAGCGGAATAGCTGCAAAAGTGCAGCTATTTACCTCCCGCTCACTACCTCCGGGCGATATAACTGCATATATACAGTTATCTCAGCTTTGGCGCCGCGTAATGCCGCAATCACTCGAAAATTAATGTATTTTTGCAGCTATTCCGGCGGCGCCATCTCATTTATCGGAAAATAGATGTATTTTTGCAGTTAATGGCGATGGCGGCGTTAAAGCTCCGACGTTTTGCTGACGATGGCGGCCGCCGCAATGTTGCTGCGATGGCGCCCGCCGCAATTGCGATCCGCTAATACTTGATCGGCTGGAAAGCGGTGAAGCCGTAGCTCGTCGGCTCCGTCAGCCGGCGGTAGATCTCCTGGTAGCGCGCCGTAGTAGCGTCCACTACATCGTCCGGCAGGCGCGGCGGCGTGCTGTCGCGATCCCAGTCGGTGCTGAGCAGGTACGTGCGAACCGGCTCCTTGTCCATGCTGTCGATCTCGATGTCGAGCTCGTACTTCTCTTCGGCCCAGAAGCGCGAGGAATCCGGCGTGAACAGCTCGTCGATCAGGATGATCTCGTCGCCCAGCAGACCGAATTCGAACTTGCAGTCCGCCAGAATGATACTCTTGTGCTCGCACACCGCGAGCGCGTAATCGTACAGCAGGAGGCTGCGCTTGCGAAGGCCGGCGGCCAGCTCCGCGCCGATGCGGCGCTCCATCTCCTCGAAGGAGATGTCCTCGTCGTGGCCGACGTCGTTTTTGCCAGCGGGGGTGAAGATCGGCTCCTCCAGCTTGGCGTTCTTGCGCAGGCCGGCAGGAAGCGGAATGCCGTTGACTTCGCCGTTCTTCTGATACTGCCGCCAACCGCCGCCCGTGATGTAGCCGCGCACGACGCATTCGATGTCGATCCGCTGCGCTTTTTTCGTAACCATGATCCGCCCGGCCAGCTTGTCCGGTTCGGAGACGAGATCGCCCAGCTTGCGAACGTCCGTATGGACGACGTGGTTCGGGACCAGATCCTTGGTCTTCTCGAACCAGAAGGCGCTAAGGCCATTCAGCACCTTGCCCTTCTCGGGAACGGCGGGGTCGAGCACGTAGTCGAACGCCGAGATCCGGTCGGTGACGACGATGAGCAGATGCTCGCCGAGGTCGTACAGCTCCCTGACCTTGCCCTTGTGGATGAGCGGCGCCTTGACGAGCCCCTCCGCGGTAGATAACGCTTCTGTAGACATGTCAGCCTCCTGCATTCTTTATATGGAAGAGATTATTCCAGACCGAGCCGTTTGAAAATCGTATCGACGTGCTTCAGGTGCCACGAAGGGTTGAACGCGTCCTCGATCTCATCGGCGCTCAGCGCGTCGGTGATCTCCTTCGTCTCGGAGACGATGGACTTGAAGTCGCGCTGTTCCTCCCAGGCCTGCATCGCGCGCGGCTGCACGGTATCGTACGCCTGCTCGCGGGAGAAGCCTTTGTCGATCAGCTTCGTCATGATGCGGCCGGAGAACGGCACGTTGTAGGTGCTGCGCATGTTGCGCTTCATGTTCTCGGGGAAAACCTGCAGGTTTTTCACGATGTTGCCGAAGCGGTTCAGCATGTAATTCAGCAGCATCGTCGCGTCCGGCAGGATGATGCGCTCGGCGGAGGAGTGGGAAATATCGCGTTCGTGCCACAGCGCCACGTTCTCGTAGGCGGTGATCATGTGGCCGCGGATGACGCGGGAGAGACCGCTGATGTTCTCGCAGCCGATCGGATTGCGCTTGTGCGGCATCGCCGACGAGCCCTTCTGGCCTTTGGCGAACGGCTCCTCGACTTCGCGGAACTCGCTCTTCTGCAGCGCGCGGATCTCGGTCGCGAACTTGTCTAGCGACGAGCCGATAAGCGCCAGCGTCGCCATATATTCGGCGTGACGGTCGCGCTGCAGCGTCTGGGTGGAGATCGGCGCCGCGCTGATGCCCAGCTTGTCGCACACGTACTGCTCGACGAACGGGTCGAGGTTGGCGTAGGTGCCGACCGCGCCGGACATTTTGCCGTACTGGACTTCGTCCGCCGCTCTGCGGAAACGCTCCAGGTTGCGCTTCATCTCTTCGTGCCATAGGGCGAGCTTCAGGCCGAACGTCGTCGGCTCGGCGTGCACGCCGTGCGTGCGGCCCATCATCGGGGTCGACTTGTATTGGATCGCCTGGTCGCGAAGGATGGCGATGAAGTTCACGAGGTCGCGCTCGAGAATCTCGTTGGCTTGCTTCAGCACGTAGCCAAGGGCGGTGTCGACGACGTCCGTCGACGTCATGCCGTAATGCACCCACTTGCGCTCCTCGCCAAGGCTCTCGGAGACGGCGCGCGTGAACGCGATGACGTCGTGGCGGGTCTCCAGCTCGATCTCGTTGATGCGGTCGATGTCGAACTTGGCGTTCTGGCGCAGCAGCACGGTGTCCGCCTTCGGGATATGGCCGAGCTCCGCCCAAGCCTCGCATGCGCACAGCTCGACCTCGAGCCATGCTTTGAATTTGTTTTCTTCAGTCCAGATAGCCCGCATCTCGGGGCGGCTGTAGCGTTCGATCATGATGGATTAGACCCTCCAAATGGTTGATTCGTTGATCCAAGCGAGCGCGGCTGCGGTATCCGCGGCCAGCACGTTGACGTGGCCCATCTTGCGTCCGGTCTTGGCCTCGGCCTTGCCGTACAGGTGAATCTTCGGCGCGACGCCAAGCCTGTCGGCCTCCGGGTCGCGCGCCTGCATCCAATCCAGCAGCGGCTCGACGTGCTCGCCAAGGATATTGCCCATCACGACGGGCGACAATAGCGAGGTGTCGCCGAGCGGCAGGTCGCAGATCGCCCGGATATGCTGCTCGAACTGGGACGTGCGGCATGCCTCCATCGTATAGTGCCCGGAATTGTGCGGCCGCGGCGCCAGCTCGTTGACGAACAGCGTGCCGTCCTTCGCGACGAACATCTCGACCGCGATCAGGCCGACGGCGCCGAGCGTCTCCGCGATCGATACCGCGAGGCGCTCCGCCTCGGCGATCACGGTGTCCGGCACCCGCGCTGGCACGATGGATAAATGCAATATATTGCGAACGTGTATATTCTCGGCAGGGGGGAACGTTCGGATCTCTCCCGACGGCCTGCGTGCGGCGATAACCGAGATCTCCCTCTCGAAGTCGATAAACTTCTCGAGCACGAGCTCGGTGCCGGCGCGGCTCGCCTCGTCCCAGGCGGGAGCCAGCTCGTCCGTGCCGCGAAGCACCCATTGGCCCTTGCCGTCGTAGCCGCCGGTCGCCGTCTTCAGCACGGCGGGAAGCCCGAGACGCTCGGCCGCCTCCTGCAGGTCGGCGAGGCTCGCGATCTCGGCATAAGGTGCGACCCGCGCGCCCGCCGCCTCGATGGCGCGCTTCTCGCGCAGCCGATGCTGCGTCGTATGCAGCAGGGCGCTGCCCTGCGGCACGTACGATTCCGCTTCCAGCATCGCCGCGACGTCCGCGTCCACGTTCTCGAACTCGTACGTGATGACGTCGCTGCGGCGCGCCAGCTCGCGCGCCGCGTCGCGGTCGGCGTAGCCGGCCACGATCTGCTCGGCCGTCTGGCCGCAAGGCGCGTCGGGCGTCGGATCGAGCGCCACGAAGCGGTAGCCCATCCGGCTGCCCGCGTGCGCCAGCATCCGGCCCAGTTGCCCGCCACCCAGAACGCCGATCGTGGCGCCGGGCAGGATCGGACGCGCCGGCTTCGCCGCCTCTGCGCCCGCAGCGTCTGCCGCCGCGCCCTGATCGCCGCCGACCGGCCCGCAGCCGTCTGCGCCGCAAGCCTCGCCTTCGCCGCTCAGCAGTCCCTCAAGCTCGCGATTCAGGCCGCTCATGGCAGCACCGCATTGTCCAGCACGTCCTGCGTGATCCGCTCGCGCCGCGCGGCGACGCGCGCCTGCACGTCCGCGTCGAACGCGCCGACGATCTGCGCCGCCAGCAGGCCCGCGTTCGTGGCGCCGGCCGCGCCGATCGCGACCGTCGCCACCGGGATGCCCCCCGGCATCTGGACGATCGACAGCAACGAGTCCAGCCCGTTCAGGGCGGCGGACTTCACGGGCACGCCGATGACGGGCAGGACGGTCTTCGCGGCGACCATGCCGGGCAGATGCGCCGCGCCGCCGGCTCCGGCCACGATGACCTTGAGCCCGCGCTGCGCCGCGGATTCCGCATATTCGAACATCAGATCCGGCGTACGATGCGCCGATACGACTTTTTTCTCATAGGGGACGTTCAGTTCGTCCAGCACCTCGCACGCCTTCTTCATCGTCTCCCAATCGGACGTGCTGCCCATGATGACCCCGACGATTGCCGACATGGTTCCACCCTTTCCCCCGTTAGCTTTTCCTCATTGTCATTATTGCACAAATTCCGTCGGAACTTGTCCGGCCCGCGAATCCGTCCGCGCGCTGCGGCGATCCCCAGGCACGGGTCCGGTTAAAAGCGCAAAAAAGGGCGACTTCCGGCCGTTGTCGGCCCTCCGTCTAACCCCGTCTCTCTCCCTATATTCCCGGCTTCGCTCCCAGGCGCCGCAAAGGCGCAACGCGTTCCTTCCCGCGAGGGATCGTCCCGCATTCCGCCTATCGTCCGTCCGAGAGCTCGTAGTCCGGAAATTTAAGGTCTCCGGGTAGAGACGATCGGGCCTTATTCCCGATAATATACGAGCGATTCCGATTCTGTTTGCCGGTTTTTAGTTTAACCCAAACCTTACATCTCTGTCAAACGAAAAGGCGAACGCTAGCGATTGCAGAAAAAACGAATGTTCGGATTTGGGTCATACAATTCCGAGGTCGGAGGTTAGATTAAGAAATTTTCAGTAAATTTAATATTATGGAGGTTAAACAAAAACGGAAACCGCTCACATGGGCCATCATGAAAAAAGGATACCTCCGGCCATAGGGCCTTCGGCATCCCGAATCTCGCGATTATCGAACCTTCCGTCTTTCCGCACGTTTCGACGCCAGTCCTCGGATCCATCGCTCAAGCTCGTCGAGCGGCAGCTTGTACAACGCAAGCGCCCCGTTGTCGGTAATCGATGCCCCGGGGAGAGACGAGATCCTTCGAAGCAGCCGCCCTCTGTCCGCTTCGGGCGACGACGGCACCCAAAACTGGACGTACCGGACATCAGCATGACCTTCGCGAATGTCGTCCATAAGCTCGCTTGCCGCGGCCAGCATCAGATCCGGCGTCCGTCGCTTCTCTTCAATATAAAACACTTCAAGCTGACAATTCTCCCTGTCCTCGTATCCGCCCGGTCCGGTACCGTATGCGAAGCCGAAGGCGCCAACGTTTTCGTACGTATCCTCGCAATGAATCAGCATCGCCTTGCCGAGCACGAGCGGGCTCGCGAGGAAGCTGAGCTTGGTTGCGAATGAATAAGGGAGCTCAAGACTGCCATGACGCGATATTAAATAACGGAGGTAGGAGGCGTGGTCCATTTCAAGCTCGCAGTGCCTGAATATGCAGTTCGCATGGATGAACGTTCCGCCAGTCACGGTCTCTACCTCCCGGATTCCTTTGTATCGTGCAGCGGAGCCGCTCCGGCATCGCCTGCGCAGAGCGGCCGAGCATCTTACTGCTGCGGCTTTACGCGAAGATTGTCATTCGCAATGACAATTTTTCCGAAACCGCTGCCCTTATTCGAACCCTTGTCGACCGTTGGGGGAACCGGGAACATGTTCTCGACCTCCTTCGACAAAAATTGGATAAGCATCCATTTCAACTATACACGATTCCATTTGCCGAGCATAGACAGAATGTGTTCGATCGGGCCTGCGTAAAGCGTCTCTTCGCCCAAAGCGCCGTCCCTTACGCCGTAGGGCCGCACGAACTTTGCGTACAGCCTGTTCAGGTATTTGTTGTCGGACTGCGCGGTCAGCCGCACCTCCCGCACCTCGGGATGCCGCTCAGAGATCGTTCGAACCATGAAGCCGAAGCCGTCCAGAAATACGCGGGTCCCCCGATGCGGGCGGGCGGCGAGCGCCAGGTCGATCAATGCGATTTCTTTGTCGGCAAACGCCTCTTCCCTCGTCCCCTGGTAGTAAGCGCCCAGTCCCACCGCTTCTCCGCCTTCTCTTACCAGTACGACGGACCCTTCCGTAAGGTAATGGTAAATGAGCGTAACCGTATCGAGCACGGAAAACGAAGGATGCACGTCGCGCATATGTTCGAGCAGAAACAAGCTCGCTTGCGCAAAATCGTCGTCCGTCTCGCATACCGCGCATTGAAGCGCCGTCATTTTAACCTCTCCTCTCCGCAGCTTGCCGCTCAGGCTCTCCGTTCCAGCGCGCGGTTTAATTCGTCGCGGATCTGCATCGAACCGCTGAGCAGCCGTTGAAACGTCTCTCTGCGCATCGACAGCAGCACGGAAGGACCCAGCGCGCGAACGGTGGCGGTCCGCGGCACCTCCTTCATAAGCGCGATCTCTCCGAAATAATCGCCGTCCTGGAGCGTCGCGACGCGGCATTCGCCCGCATCCTCCGTCTGCTTGGTCACTTCAAATTTACCGCGCACGATAATATAGAAGGTATGTCCTTCCTCGCCTTCCCGGACAATAACCTCGCCTTCCCGGCAAGTCTGCGTCGAGAATGCGGCGGACAGACTGCCCAGCAGAGCGGCGTCGATTCCAGCCAGAAACGGCAGCCGCGCCAGCCAATCCGTGTTCACGTCCGCATGCAGGCCGTCCTCGGACAGCCGGAAGCCTTGCTGCTTTTCCCACAATCGCGCGTAAGCGCCGCCTCTGACCAGGAGCTGCTCATGCGTGCCGCTTTCGACGACTTCGCCCTTGTCGAACACATAGATACGATCGGCTTCCACGACCGCGGACAGCCGGTGCGTCACCGATACGACCGTCTTGCGGCCGCGCAGCGACAGCACCAGCTCGTTCACCGCAGTCTCCGACGCCGGATCGAGCGCCGAAGTCACTTCGTCGAGCAGCAGCACGTCGGGATCGCGAAGCAGCGCCCGGGCCAAAGCGATGCGCTGACGCTCCCCGCCGGAGAAGCTGCCGCCCTCCTGCCGGACGAGCGTATCGAGTCCATTCGACCAGCGCGCGACCGCCTCTTGCAGCCCGCTTTTGCGCACCGATTCATTTATATCGGCCTCGCTCAAGCCTTGCTTGTCCAGCAGCAGATTGTCCCGGACCGACGCATTGAACAAAAACGTGTCCTGCCCCACAAGCAGCGCCAGTTCGCGAAGCCGCCGCTCTCCGATCTCGCGCAGGTCGATGCCGTCCATCGCGATATTCCCCTGCCTCGGATCGTAAAGCCGCGCGAGCAGCTGCAATGCCGTGCTCTTGCCCGAACCGCTGGCGCCGACGAACGCCGTGTAGCTGCCGCCCGCGATGCCGAGCGATACGCCGCGAAGCTGATCCGTTCCCTTTTCGTAGCCGAAGGTAACGCCGGCCATTGCGATCTCCTTGATCGGGGCAGCGGGCGAACGAGGTTCCGCAGGCTCCGGCACTTCCGGCTCGCGCCCCATCAGCTCGCCGATTCTGGCGAAGCTGACCCGCGCCTCGATGATGCCGGGAATGAGGTAGGTCAGATTGGTAGCGGACTGCCCGACGGTCATGAACAGCGTAAAGAATGCCATGAAACCGCCGATCGTCAGCTGGTCATGGAATATTAGGTAGCCGCCGAAGCCGATCATCGCGCCGTTCAGGACCATGAGCGACACCAGCGGCAGACGCTCCATCCAAGAAGTGACGAGGCGGAGCCGCAACCCATTTTTCAGCATCTCTCCGATAAGACGAGCGGACAGCTGGCGCACTCGCTCCTGCTGGTGTAGGCTGCGGATCGTCTTGTGTCCCTTCACCGTCTCGTCGATCGCGTTCATAAAGCGTTCCTGCGACGACTTGAGCTGCTGCTGGCCGGCTTCGGCTCTGCGCTGCAGCAGCTTGGGTCCCGCGATCATGAGCGCCGAGCCCGCGAGCATGATCAGCGTCAGTCTCCAGTCGAGCGCGAACAGCATGACGATCCCTAGGCATGCGCTGAGCGTCTGCGCGAACAGCAAAGGCGCCGTCGCCCCGATGGAGCGCTCGACCGAAGCGGTGTCCGTCGTGAAGCGCGCGACCAGATCGCCCGTGCCATACTCCCCATAAAAGGAGATCGATTGACGCTGAAGGCGCTCGAACAGGTCGAGACGAAGCTTCGCGATGCCTTGGCCGACTAATTTTCCCAGCGCGTAGTCGCCTGATAAAGAGGCCGCGATCGACAGCACGCCCGCCCCGATCAACAGTCCCAGAATGAGCGCGAACATGCCGCCGTCCTTGGGGACGAATGCTTCGTCGACCAAATACTTTAGGCTGAGCGGCGCGGCGACCGCGTACGCGGCTTCGATCAGCAGGCAGAGCAAGAGCAGGACGAGCAGCCCTCTGTAGACGGTGAAATATTTCAGCATATGGTCTCCCTTGCCGACGCGAGCGATTGGCAGCTTGATAGATCAACCATAGCTTACCTTTTCAAAAAGTGTCAATCCTTGTCGGACAATGCGACGGTAAAACAAGAATCCCCTCAGGGATGCTCGCCCTAACGATCATTTAAAATTTGACGGATATCCAAAACTGGCGTCGCGCGGAGAATCTGTTAACGGCTTAATCGCCTGCAAAAATACATGTATTTCCGCCGATGTCGGTCTGTTTAAAGAGGATAGCTGCAAAAGTGCAGTTATTTTACGCCATCAGCCGAATTTCCGGCTCGCGCTTTGAATTTACCTGCACATTCGCAGGTATTTCATCAAGTATCGTACGTCGGCGAAAAATACCTGTACAAATGCAGGTTTAGGGGGTCGCAAGCCATAAAACCAGCTCCGATATGCCGATTGTGCGCTTACCTGCTTACGCGGCATGTAAGTCTGATCTTCCACAAAAAAATCTCCGCTCCTTCTTTATAGAAGGAAGCGGAGATCGCGTGCGGGAGTATACAGATCAGCCTTCCGCGCCGATGAACACGTAACGCGCGATGACGAGCACGAACAGCACCCACATCAGCCAGTGAACCTGGTATTTCTTCTTGCCTGCCAGGTTGGCGATGACGGCCAGCACCACATACGAGATGATGCCGAATGAAATGCCGTTGGCGATGTTGTAGGTAAACGGCATCATTGCGATCGTCAGGAACGCCGGAATGCCGACGACGAGATCCTCGAAGTCGATCTCCTTGACGGACTGCATCATGAGCACGCCTACGATGATCAGCGCCGCGCTCGTCGCCGGAGACGGCACGAGCAGCGCGATCGGCGCGAGGAACAGCGACAGGAGGAACAGTACGCCCGTCGTCGACGAGGTCAGACCCGTACGGCCGCCTTCGGCGATGCCGGCGGAGCTCTCGACGAACGCGGTCATCGTGCTCGTGCCGAGCATGGCGCCGCCGCTTACGGCTACGGCATCGACCAGCATCGCTTTGCCGACGAGCTTGCGCCCCTTCTCCTTATCCTTGAAGAAACCGGCCCGGTTGGCCGTACCGACCATGGTGCCGAACGTATCGAACAGCTCGACGAACGTGAACGTCGCGATCGCCGAGAGAAGACCGGTGGTCAGGAGGTCGCCGAAGTTGAAGTCCCAGAAGTTCAGTTTGCTGAAATTCGGCACCCAGTCCGCGGACTTCAGCGAGTCGAAGCTGACGACGTCCACGCCCGGGATGGCGCCGATGAGCGTCGTGAGCAGGATCCCGTACAGAATGGCGCCGCGAACGCGGAGCACCATCAGCGCGCTGATGATCAGCAGTCCGAGCACGGTCAGCCATACGGACGGCTCCGTGATGTCGCCGAGGTGAAAAATCGTCTCGTTGCTGTTCAGGTTGCTGTAGGAGCCGGCCGCATAGTCCGCGAACGGGCTCAGCGAGATCGTCAGCAGGCCGCTGCCTTTGAGGCCGATGATCGTGATGAACAGGCCGATGCCGACCGTGATCGCGTACTTGATGCTGTCCGGGATCGCAACGATCAGCATCTGACGGATCTTGGTGACGGTCAGGATAATAAAGATAATCCCCGAAATGAATACCGCGGCCAGCGCCATCGAAGGCGTTATTGCGTGGCCTGTCGCTTTGGACGCTACGACTGTCGTCGCGAAGTAGGCGTTGAGCCCCATGCCAGGCGCCAGCGCGACCGGGAAGTTGACGAACAAGCCCATCGCAAGCGTGAAAATACCGGCGCCGAGCGCCGTTGCGAGGAAGATGCCGTACGTGTCGAGCCCCGATCCTCCGAGCACCAGCGGATTGACCGCCAGGATGTACGCCATCGTCATGAACGTCGTAATGCCCGCCATGATCTCCGTGCGTACGTTTGAACCGAATTCCTTCAGCTTAAAGAAACGTTCCATCGTCTCCAAAGCTCCCCTTTCGCCCCTTAAAAGTTGGCGCCACAACCAAAAAACCCAGAAGATGCTTCTCCTAGGTTCCGCATAAAAACGCGTTCTCATGCGCGGAGCCGATCCGTAGATCGAGACTCCGCCTAGCGCGTTTTTCGTAGCCAGGTCCTTTGCGGTGACCTTGTAGAGACATCCGGGCCAATCCCCGGAAATATACGAATCGATATGCAATTGTTTTAATTATGGTCCCATGCATATTCTAGGGCCGAAATTTGTCGGATGTCAACAAAAACATGAATATTAATGCACGAAACGATTGTCTACGTTAATGAATTAGCAATATTATCAAAGAATCGTCTGTAAATGTATGTTGAAAGCGGAATCAAAGTGAACATTGGACGGTTGAACGATATCTTCGCTGTCTTCGCCTTATCGGAGCTTAAGCGCCAGCAAGCCGAGATACTCCTTGAGGGCCGTTCCCGTCGTGCCGGCAGACGAGCTATTGGGCGCGAGCAGGCCGGGATAAAAGGAAAAGCGTCCGCCGCTCGAGAGATAGTCCGTCGGGAAAGGCTCGGAATCGACGCCGGCCAGACGAAACTCCCGTACCGCCCGCGGCAGATGGAAAGCGGACGTTACGAGAATGGGATGCGTCAATCCGGACGACTTAAGCAGCGCCGCCGTATACACCGCATTCTGTTCCGTATTCAGCGAACGGTTTTCCACAAGGATGTCGCTCTCCGGCACGCCCAGACCGATCAGCTGCCGCTTCGCGATATCCGCTTCGTTGCCGCTGTCGGAGAACACTTGTCCGCCCGAAAACAAAATCGGCAGTCCGGTCGTCCGGTGAAGCCGCACCGCCGTTAAAAGCCTGTTGGCCGCGCCGCCGCCCAGATTGCCCTCGCCGCCGAGATCGGGCGTCGCGCGTGTCGCCCCGCCTCCAAGCACGACGATGACGTCTCCTTGGATAGTGCCAGGCTGATCGTATTGCCTCTCGAGCGACCGGATCAGCGTCTGGCTCGTGAGCGGTATGACGGAGATATAGAAAAGCAGCGCGATGCCGGCGATCAGCCATGCTTGTTTGCGAGATTTCCTCCACAGCCAGACGGAGGCGGCCAGCAGCAGCAGGACGAAGATCCCCGGCGGCAGCACGAAGCTGTAGACGAATTTAATGAGATAAATCAGCTTAATGCCCCCTTTGCCCAAGTCTGCGCGTTTAAATCGGTTGTCTATATCATATCAACTAACCGAGGCATAAAAAAATCCTCTTTATCCGCGCAATGCGCAAATAAAAAGGATTTGTAAATTCATGATCACCCATCGATAAACTGTACCGTCAATAAGAAGCGCTTAAGCATCGCAGCCGCTTCGGCCCGGGTCGCGTTCGCTTGCGGCTCGAAGCGTCCGTCCGCCGTACCTTGCACGATGCCGGCTTCTGCGACCCGCCGGGTCGCTGCGCGCGCCCATGGCGAGATGCGGTTCTCATCAGCGAAGCCGACAATCCCGGACACGGCGGCAGACTCGCTATTCTGCTCCCCTGCCAGTGTCAGCGCATTATCCAACATGACGGCCATCTGTTCCCGTGTCACCGTGCCGTTCGGGTCGAAGCGGTCTGAATCCAGCCCCTTCACCAATCCGGCCTTCACGCCAGCAGCTACCTCCGACGCGTACCAGGCGGACGACGGCACATCTGCGAAGCTCAAAGCTGTCGCATCCGCATCCGTTCTGATGCCCAGCGCCCGCACGAGCAGCGTGAGGAATTCTGCGCGCGTGACGGTGCCCCCAGGCGAGAACCTCGTATCGGATACGCCCTGCACAATCAGCTTCGACGCCAGCAGCTCCACATCTTCCTTCGCCCAGTGACCGTTCAGGTCGTCAAACGAACGCTTTGTCGTTTCCATGATGACATAGATGCTGTTATGCGGGGTCCTCATGGACATTTGCCGCTTATCGTCGCTTCTCGTCCCCAATACGGCAGGAACGAAGGAAAACGACTGAACGCTTGGGTCATATACGACGGCGGTATAGCTCTTGCCAGGCCCGATCGATTCCATGACGATAGCCCGGGCCATGTATGTGCCGCCAAAATCCGTCACTTCGATCGAGCGGCCGCCACCCGTCACCACGATGCGAAAATCGACCGCTTGGCCGACAAGCTTCATTCCCTTCGTGCCGGCCAGCCGCTCCAGTTCGGCCTTGGCGGATCCGACAACTTGCGATGTCTGCATGCTCACCTTTAAATCCTTCAAATCGACGCCTAGCCGGGATGCCAGGTCGGCCAGATCCAGTACGTTAACCTGCAGCAGGAAGCTGGAGTCGTTCAGCCGCACCTCGTACTGCAAGTTCGGATAAGCGGCAAGCTGCGCCCCGAGTCGTTCGGCCGGGAAGCGTACATTCACCGCCCGTTCCGAGTCGTCGATCACCAACGTCACGGTCGGTATGCCGGCGTTTTTCAACTGCCCAAAGATCTGGTCCATCAACGCGTCTGTCATCTCGACCCTCTCCATCACGGTTCCGTCCGGCTGGGTCTCCTTTACGATATCAGAATCGGCGACACGGACCACTACACCGCCGTCCGGCGACAATTCAACCGTCGTGCCTTTTGACGGCGCGCTGACTGGATACGTGATGGAAGAGATCGTAATGACCGCTACGGACTCGTTGCCCCCGGCATCCTGAGCATATACGGTATAGTCTCCGTTCGTCTGCACCGTGAACGCCTTCGGCACGACAATCGACGCGCCGGCTGCTCCTCCCTCGAAGTCGGAGACGTCATGCGCACCCGTCAGCCAGTTCAGCCGCACGAGCGAATTCCCCGCTGTCGCTTCGCCGTATACCGCCGCCGTCACCGTCACATCGGCCGACGTGCGCGGCGTGTCAGTCGCGCTCAGCTCAAGCGCCGGCGCCTGCCCGATCATCCGAATGCCGCTCGTCTCGGGGACGGCGAAGCTCGCCAGGGCATCCACGCCGCCCGAGACGAGTGTAACGGCCGCACCAGCCGGAAGATCAAGCCGGCCTTCGATCGCGATGCCGTCTTCATCCACCATGCCTTCAGGCACTGTGTACTCGAACGTCAAGCTTGTCGTCGTTACGCCCGGTGCCCCCGTATACTCGGCATATACGGTGTCAGCGACGGAATCGGCTCCGAGCGCAAGCGCCAGCCGCGGTAGGCCGGTGACGATCACCTCGTCGCGATACGTCAGCGTGAAGGCGAGCGTGTCTCCTATGCCATACAAGGCTGCGTCCGGCACGTTCAGGACGACGCCGACGACCGTTAGCCCGAACGCTGAGATCGCGTCGTTCAGCGTCGCCGCTGCTTCATTCAATTGCGCCTGCGTTTGATTTGCGGCGTCACCGAAGACGCCCTGCGCCGCATCGATCGCAACTTGCAGCGCGTCCCGCGCGCTCTCGGAAGCTTGCCCGAATCCCGTCCCTTCCGGATGATCCGTCAGCGCCTGCCCTGCCGTCACGATCGCAGCGCCCAGCCCCGCGGCATCGCCCGCTGCGATCACCGCTTCGTTAAACGTCGCAATCGCTCCGTTCAGCGTTGTCGTTGCCGCGTACAACTGCGCCTGCGTTTGATTCGTTGCGTCATCCGAGACGTCCTGCGCAGCGTCAATCGCCGTCTGCAGCGCGTCCCGCGCGCTCTCGGAAGCTTGTCCGACGCTCGTCCCCTCCGGATGATTCGTCAGCGCCTGCTCCGCTGCCGCGATCGCAGTGTCCAACGCCGCCGGATCGCCCGCTACGATCACCGCTTCGTTAAACGTCGCGATCGCTCCGTTCAGCGTTGACGTTGCCGCGTTCAGTTGCGCCTGCGTTCGATGCCCCGCATCATCTTTATCCAGTTGCGCCGCGTCGATCGCCGATTGCAGCGCGTTCCGCGCGCTCGCAGACGCTTGTCCGACATTCGTTCCCTCCGAATGAACCGTCAACGCCTGCCCTGCCGTCAAGATCGCAGCAGCGAGCGTCGCCGGGTTGCCGGCTATCAGAATGTTGGTTATATTAATCGTCTTAACAACCTCGCTGCCTGCCGCATCCTTCGCATAGACCGTATAAGTTCCGTTGCTTGCCGCATCAAACTTCTTGGTTGCCGTAATATCAGTCCCCGCGCTTGCGAAGTTGAACACGGTATTGCTACCGGCCAGCCACTTCAAGAGACTGAGCGAGTTGCCGCTGCCATTGATTGAAGGTGTCACGGTAACGGTCACCGGCTCGAACGTATCGCTCGTCGGCGAAGGGGTTAATGTCAGCCCGGGCGCTGCCGGCATGTTGACTTGGTGGGAGACGCCGGAGGAATTTGCCGCCGCATAGTGACTATCTCCCGGGTAGCTAACCGACAATGTATGGGCTCCTAAAGCCAAGGAAGCTGTCGTGTAAGTCGCGGTCCCTCCGGTAAGCGAAGCGCTCCCCAGCACGGTAGTGCCGTTCATGAATTGAACCGTACCGGTCGGCGTCTCTAAATCGCCGGTTACCGTCGCCGTCAGCGTGACCGACTGCAGCTTGGTCGTAGAAGACGCCGGCGATACGCTAAGCGTTGCCGCAGGCGCGAACTTTAATCGGGTCGGCACATTTGATGCGTTGTTGCCCCATCCCCAGACTCGGCCGTCAGTATCGATCGCGAACGACCTGCCGTAGCCGGCGAAGACAGACATGAAGTCGACCGGATTGTCGTTGTCGTCCTTTACGGTCAGCTTCTGCGGCGATCCGTTATTGGTCGTGCCGTCTCCCAATTGCCCATTGGCATTATCTCCCCAACTCCAGATATCGCCTGCCATATCCACAGTTAGCACATGCTGGTTGCCGGCGGACAGCGATTTGAATTTTGCGGACACGCCACCTTCCTTCAGATCGCGAAGCGTTGGTGTGGCCGTGCCCGCCGCTCCCGAGTCACCCCCATCTCCCAATTGACCGGAGTTGTTATTGCCCCATGTCCAGATATGGCCATCCGTATCCAGTGCGGTATGTAGAATGTAATTGGTGGAGGTGTTGCCGGCTTCTCCACCGTTGCCGGTAGAGATAGCCTGGAACTGATACGGCACCGAGCTGCCGTCCGCCAGATCGAACTTCGCCACATTCATCAAGATAGCTAGGAGATTCCAGATCCGGTTGGATGTGTCAAGCGCGATCGCGGCCTGGTTACCGGCCGCTAGCCCCTTGAAGGAGACGGAGCTACCTCCGTCCGTAATAATCTGTTTCACCGGCGTCTCGCTGATATAGGCCCCCCAGCTCCAGATCGAACCGTGACTGTCAATGGCGAACCCGTTCCAGAACCCCTTGGCGATCACTGTAAATGTGACATCCCCTCCCCCGTCCGATACGGGAAGCTTGGTCCAAGCCGTCGCATCGACTCGTCCAGTCCCGTTACCTTGGGCGCCGTTAGCGTCTTCCCCTGTCATCCACAAGTGACCGGTAGTATCGAGCGCCATCGAGGTCAACCGCTGCGTCTGAACATCCCGGAACGTTACGGGCGTTGAACCGTCCATCACATCGATGCGCTTGGGCGTGTCGGAGCCTTGGGTCGTTCCGTCGCCAAACGTACCAGCGTTGCTGCCCCAAGCCCAAATATGCCCGGTATCGTCGAGCGCGAGCGTCGCAAAAGTTCCCGAAGACACGCTCTTGAACGTCAATCCCGTTGCAGCGTGAGCCTTAGGAGGCACGAATAGCGGACCAACTAACAAAAGAAGTACTAATAGTGCGACCAATGACTTTCTCAATACGATCTCCCTCTCTATAACCCAGCGTAGTTCTTCGAACTATATACCATAGCTCTGAAAGAATAATGAAAGAATCGTCATGAGAGCAGGCGGGCCGCAGAAGCCGGGAACTATTCAATAAAAAAACCCCCTTCTATTTGCTGAACGACGCAAATAAAAGAGAGTCATTTTAAACACTTTTTTAACGCTTTATAGTTGCACTATTCCCACTCGATCGTCGCCGGCGGCTTCGACGTAATGTCGTAAACGATGCGGTTGACGTCCTTTACTTCGTTAACGATACGCACTGAGATTTTCTCCAGCACGTCCCACGGAATGCGCGCCCAGTCGGCGGTCATGCCGTCGATCGAGGTGACGGCACGGATGCCGACGGTGTACGAGTAAGTGCGTCCGTCGCCCATGACGCCGACGCTCTTCATGCCCGGCAGCGCCGTGAAGTACTGCCAGATCTCGCGGTCGAGGCCTGCCTTGGCAATCTCGTCGCGCAGGATCGCATCGGACTCGCGGACGATCTCGAGCTTGTCCTCGGTCACTTCGCCCAGTACGCGGATCGCGAGGCCCGGACCCGGGAACGGCTGGCGCATGACGATCGCGTCCGGCAAGCCGAGCTCGGCGCCGACCTTGCGCACCTCGTCCTTGAACAGCGCCTTCAGCGGCTCGACGAGCTTGAACTTCATGTCTTCCGGCAGGCCGCCGACGTTGTGGTGCGACTTGATCGTCTGCGCCGTCGCGGTGCCGCTCTCGACGATATCCGTGTACAGCGTGCCTTGCGCCAGGAACGCGAAATCGTCGAATTTCGCCGACTCTTCCTCAAATACGCGAATGAAGTCGCCGCCGATGATCTTCCGCTTCTTTTCGGGATCGCTGACGCCCTTCAGGTTGCCCAGGAAGCGCTCGCTCGCGTCGATCTTAACGACGTTCATCTCGAACTTGCCGACGAACGTGTCCATGACGCTCTCGGCTTCGCCCTTGCGCAGCAGACCGTGGTCGATGAACATGCACGTCAGTTGATCGCCGATCGCGCGGTGAATCAAAGCGGCTACGACGGACGAGTCTACGCCGCCGGACAGCGCGCAGAGCACTTTTTGATCGCCGACTTCGCGCTTGATCTCCTCGATCATATCCTCGATGAACGACTCCATGCTCCAGTCGCCTTTGCAATCGCAGATATTATAAAGGAAGTTGCGAATCATCTCGTTACCGTAAACGGAATGGCGCACCTCCGGGTGGAACTGCACCGCGTA
The DNA here is from genome assembly GCF_042649185.1 of Cohnella sp. GCM10012308. Lineage (NCBI taxonomy): Bacteria > Bacillati > Bacillota > Bacilli > Caryophanales > Paenibacillaceae > Cohnella > Cohnella sp. GCM10012308. The sequence continues at coordinate 40,559 of NZ_JBHRYU010000037.1, read as the reverse complement.
CAGGCGGCGCTCCGCATGGCTCATGGCAGCGACAGGCGCATGCGGCGTGCTTGCGTCGACGCGGAAGCCTGCAGGCAGCTCGGTAACATGGTCGCCGTGGCTCATCCAGACGGTCTGGCGCGTCTCGAGATCGCGGACCAGATGCGCGTCGGCCACGAAGTCGACGTCGGACTTGCCGTATTCGCGCTTGGCGGCCGGTTCGACCTTGCCGCCTTGCTGATGGGTGATCAACTGCATGCCGTAGCAGATGCCGAGAATCGGAACGCCGAGCTCGTAAACGCCCGGGTCGACGGAAGGCGCGCCTTCCGCGTAGACGCTGGCCGGACCGCCCGAGAAAACGATGCCTTTGGGATTAAGCGCGCGGAGCTTGTCCGCCGGGGTGTTGTGAGGAAGCAGCTCGCTGTATACGCCGAGATCGCGGATCCGCCTGGCGATAAGCTGGTTGTACTGGCCGCCGAAGTCGAGAACCACGATCATTTCATGCTCATGTTTAGTCACTGGATGAACAGAGCCTCCTAATAGGTCTTCAAGCGCCGCCTCGGACGAACGAATCGCCGGGCGCGCCTGTGCCGGATACACACAAATCGATTGTTGTAATTATAGCTTCGCCGCTTCGACAGCGTCAAGGCGATTCGGCCTTGCGGCAGCGGTCGAAGGCAAGCCGGAGCGAGAAGAGAATTGGCCGGGAAATAAGACGATGACGGAGTGTTATTCGTCTGCGCGGCACGATTCGGCGGGAATAAGACGATGGCGCAGTCTTATTTGTCCGGTGCGGCGCGATCTGGCGGGAAATAAGCCGCTTCTACACGCTTTCTCCGCGTGCTGCGGCGAGCACCGCTTCGGCGTGGCCTTTTACCCGCACGTTTCGCCATTCCTGGCGCAATATGCCGTCCTCGTCGATCAGGAACGTCGAGCGGACGATGCCCATGTATTCTCTGCCATACAGCTTCTTAAGCTGCCAAACGCCGTACTGCTCCGCAACCTGGTGATCGGGGTCCGACAGCAGCAGAAATGGCAGGCCGAACTTGTCGGCAAACTTGCGGTGCGCCTTAAGATCGTCCGGGCTCACGCCTAGCACGACGGCGCCCGAATCGTCGAACGCCGGATGCGCGTCGCGGAAATCGCATGTCTCCTGCGTGCACGTCGGCGTGTTGTCCTTCGGATAAAAGTAAATCACGACCTTGCGGCCGCGATATTGGCTGAGACTGACCGGCCCATCCGCGCTCTGCAGCTCGAATTCCGGCGCAGGCGAGCCGATTTGAAGCGCTGCTTCCACTTGCTTCTCTCCTTTAATCTACAGGTCTCCCCATAGCGTAGCAGATGTCGGGGACGGAGTAAAAGCGTGTCGGCGGCGTCGCGGCAATTGACGTTATTTCCCGGGAAAAGAACAACCGGATTCGCTACCCCTCGCGGGGTCTGGCGAATCCGGTCATGGAGCGGCAGCCCGCTCGGCTCATGGGTTCTCGGCTTTAGCGTACTCTAGCTCGAGGCAGCATTCTCCCCTGCTATCCGGCAATTCGACGGTGTAAAAGCGCGCGCAGGTGCTTCTGACTTCGACATCCTCGCCGTTTACCCGCGCGGATCTCGGCAGTCTGTCGGAAACGAAGCCGAACGGTCCGCCGCCTTCCCGGACGCGAATGCGCATCCCGCCGCGGCTGTCCGCCGCGCAGGAGATCACCGCGTGCGAGCCGGCAAACTTGTCGAGCCTGCCTAGAGGCGCGAAGCCGTCCGCGAGCGGCGCTATTGTCCAGATCGCGCTGTCGCTTGGGGCGAGGTCCAGCGCAATCGCCTCCCCGCGTCCCACGATCTCCGCTTTGTCCGAACCGTGCTCGTGCAGGGCGAAGCGTTCGCCGCCGAAGCCCGGCACGTCGCTTGGCCCGATGGAGGCCTCAATCCGGCCCCGCTCCCCGTCGATCCGAAAGACCGCGACAACTCCCGCGCCGCCCGCCGTATTCCACAGCTTCAGCGGCAGAGCCTCCCGCATCGGATCCCGCAGCAGGCAGTCCGGCGCGGGATTGGCGACCCTGTCGCAGCGAAGCAGCGAGCCGTCGCGGTAAACTAGCGGCTGCAGCAGCGCCGGATCGGTCTGCTCGGGCGGATCGCTCACGTAGACCGGTCCGCCGCTGATCGCGCGGAGCAGCGCCCCGGCCCGCGCATCCTGGTGCCGGGTCCAGAACATGTCCCAGTCGCCCCAGTAGAAAGCGCCGTGCCAATACGAATTATAGGCGTTCTGCAGCGCATGCTCCGCGAACCCCCGCAAATCCTGCGGCACGAAGTCGTCGCTGCTGCGCGAGACCGCCGATTTCGGGCGGTGCCAGACATTTTCGGCGGCCATCCCCATGCAGTTGATTACAGTCGAGTCAAAGTGAAGCGCCACCGACGCTTCCAGCGACGCATGCGATGCCGACACGGCGTCGCCGACCGCGTGAGTGCCCGCCCAGAAATTCGACACGGCGCTCTGGCTGTCGACCTTGACGAAGTCGACGCCTTGTCGAGAAAGCCAATCATGCCAGCCGTGCCAGAAGCCGAACGCTTCGCCAGGCTCGGGCGACGGCAGCAGCTGCCCGCGCGCATTGGAGCGCAAAAACCGGCCGTATCCGCGTGCTTCCTCGCTCTGCGGATCAATGCCGCCCCAGTAGCCCGCGATCGTGTGCCATACGCCGACATGGCGAATGTCGAATCGGTTTTTAAGCTGGCCGACCGTATGACCGAGCCCGAGCGGGAACTTCGCCCGAGCCGCCTCGAACCGCGCCAGTTTGCCATCGCGAACGTCCGACCAGCCGTCGTCGATCATGAACCACCCGGCAGGCACGCCAAGGCGCTGCAGCTCCTCTGCTTTTTGCAGCAGACCATCCTCGCTCACCTTATGGTAAAAGGCGTCCCAACTGCACCAGCCCAGACGATCGAGCAGCGGCGGATACGTTTTGTTCAAGCGAAGCAGGCCGGTTCTGCCGAGCGCCTCCGCGGCAACGGCCGCATGCCGTTCGATCATCGCGTACGGATCCACGCCGGATCCCATCACAAAAGCGAGCGTGTCGATTTGGGCCAGACCGGTTCCTCCCGGCGTCACCCGCGCAACGATTCCCTCTTCGCCGCCTGATATATCTGCACGTGTCGCACCGCCGCTAACCGGCAGCACCTGCAGATAGCGTCCGCCGACGCCCCCGCAAAGAAGAGACTGGGTCCGCTCGGGGACGGTCTTCCAATCTGCGCCGAACGCAGGACGCGTCCACCAGTCCTTGTGCTGGTAGACAGCCATCCAGCGTCCCGGCGCAGCACCCGCAGCCAGCCGAAGCTCGATCGCATTCGCCGGGGCGAACGTTCGCTGGCTCCCGAACACATTTTCGTTCGCAAGCTCCGCCTGCACATGTCCCGTCACGCAATCGCCCTTCCGCCTGACGATCAACGTGACGCGTATGCCACCCGTCTCGTCCGCGAATTCGTATCGGGTTTCGTTTAATGTATTTTGGTCGCTATTCGTCGACGCTTCGGGGACCGACGGCAAGCGCAGCTCCGCCGACATGCCGCCGGACTCGGTCAGTCGGACCGTACAGCGCGCCCAGGGCGCTTCACCGCCATGCCCTTCTTTATCTCCCGAAGCGAGCAGCCAATCGAACATCGTTCGTCCCTCCTTCGCCATAATTCTCCACCCAGTCCGCTCAAGCCTTAAGCGCCGATCGCTCACGCCTTAAGCCCCGATCGCTCACGCCTTAAGCCCCGATCGCTCACGCCTTAAGCCCCGATCGCTCACGCTTCAAGCGCGTGAAGCGCGACCGACAGGCTCGCCGCGTCGCCGACATTCTCCCGCAGCTGCGACGGCAAGATCCGGCAAGCCTCGAGCGAGCGCGGCAGCGCCTCCCGGCGCAGCGTCTCGAGCACGACCGGCGCGAGCAACGGCTCCTGCCGCGCGTAAATGCTGCCGATGACGATCGCTTCCGGGTTAAGCAGGTCGACCAATATCGCGAGACCGCGCCCCAGTTCGATGCCGGTGACGCGCACGATCAGCGCGGCGAGCTCGTCGCCTTGCCGGGCCGCATCGAAGATCAGCCGGGCCGTAAGCGATTGCTCGGCGTCGGCGCCGGATGGAAGCAGCGTTTTTTTGCCCGCTTGCATCCATTCCTCGATCATGCCGATCCCCAGCCTCGCCATGCCCCCGCCGCTGCAGAAGCCTTCGAAGGATCCTGCTTTGCCGTAGCCGACCGGCCCCTCGTCTTGCATGCGCATATGGCCGACTTCGCCCGCCATGTCGTTCGCTCCGGTGTACAGCCTGCCGTTTAAAATCAATCCCGCGCCCATGCCGGTGCCGAAGGTGAGGAACGCCATATGGCGAGTGCCTCTCCCCGCGCCCCAGCGCCATTCCGCCAGCGCGCAGGCGTTGGCGTCGTTTTGCAGGGCGACCGGCACGCCAAACCGCTCGCGAAGCGGCGCGAGCACGTCGATGCGGTCCCAGCCCGGCAGATTGGGCGGCGACAGCACCAGCCCGGCCTCGCTGTCCAGCGGGCCGCCGCAGCTGATGCCGATTGCGGCCAGACCGCCTCGGGTCTGATCCGACGAGCTCGCCGCAGCTGCCGCCGCTACAGCCGACGCATCCCCAACTGTCGCTTTTACGCTGCCGCCGTGCTCCGCGAGCAGCGCTTCGAGGGCGGCCATCAGTGCCTCCATCGTCTCCTCGGGCGTTCCTGGCGTCGGAAAACTCGTTTTCCCAACGATATCGATCCCGTCCTCCGATGCCTCCCCGATGACCGCCGCGCACTTCGTGCCGCCGATATCCAGCCCCCCGAGCAGCCGTCTCATGGGAAAAACGCCTCCTCGAGCATGATGCACAACGCGTGATAAATCGGCAGATGCCGCTCCTGGATGTCCGGCGTCCGCTCGCAGGGCACGCGGATGGTGACGTCGCACAAGGATACGAGCTTCCCGCCTCCGCTGCCGGTAAAAGCGATCGTCGCGAGGCCAAGCGACTTGGCGACCTGGACCGCGCGCACAACATTAACCGAGTTGCCGGACGTGCTGAACACGACGAGCGTGTCCTCCGGCTTCCCGTATCCGTACACCTGCTGCGCGAAAACCATGTCGGCCGCCACGTCGTTGATATAGGCCGTCGCCAGCGCCGACTGGCTGACAAGCGAGATCGCCGGCAGCGCACCTTGCAGCCTATCCGCCATATACGCGCCTTCTTCGCCCCAAACGGCGAACTTCTCCCGCGAAGTCTCGCCCAGCCGGCGCGGCGACATGAAGCCCTTCATCAGTTCGCCCACCACATGCTCGCAATCCGCGGCGCTGCCGCCGTTGCCCGCCAGCAGCATCTTGCCGCCCCGCGCGAACGATTCGCGCGATGCCTCAAACGCCGCCTCGATATCCGCGCGGCAGACCGCCAGCTCCGGGTACTTCGCGATCAGCTCATCCAATGTCCGGCTCATGCGCGGCACCTCCGTTCCGTTGCTTCATATCGTTAAATGGTTTCGGCGGGCAGGGGGGCTGCATCTTAGCGGAACCTAATTCCGTTATCGCACCGGCCAACCGCGACCGCACGCACCTTAGCGGAACTTAATTCCGCTATCGCACCAGCCAACCGCGCTCGCATACACCTTAGCGGAACTTATTTCCGTTATCGCACCAGCCAACCGCGCTCGCACACACCTTAGCGGCACTTCCTGCCGCTACCGCGCCGGCCAATCTCGCCCACGCACACCTTAGCGGCTTTCCGTGCCGCTATCGCACCCGTCGGCCACGCCAGCCCACCCTTAGCGGCATTCCATGCCGCTATCTCACCCATCGGCCCGCACCAGTGCACCCTTAGCGGCTTTCCGTGCCGCTATCGCCCGTCGGCCACGCCAGCATGCCCTTAGCGGCATTCCGTGCCGCTATCGCGCCCGTCGGCCAAGCCAGCGCACCCTTAGCGGCATTCCGTGCCGCTATCGCACCCTCCGGCCACGCCAGCGCACACCTTAGCGGCATTCCGTGCCGCTATCGCGCCCGTCGGCCACGCCAGCGCACACCTTAGCGGCATTCCGTGCCGCTATCGCACCCTCCGGCCAAGCCAGCGCACCCTTAGCGGCATTCTGTGCCGCTATCGCACCCTCCGGCCAAGCCAGCGCACACCTTAGCGGCATTCCGTGCCGCTATCGCGCCCGTCGGCCACGCCAGCGCACACCTTAGCGGCATTCCGTGCCGCTATCGCACCCGTCGGCCACGCCAGCGCACCCTTAGCGGCATTCCGTGCCGCTATCGCATCCCGCCGGCCGCGCCAGCATGCCCTTAGCGGAACAATCGTCGCTTAAACGCCCCGCTCCAACAAATCCGTCTCCACCACCGGCTGCGCCGCGGCCCGCGGCACGCGGAACGTCTTGATCTCGCTCTGCCCGAACTCGGCGCGGATCGTCCGCTCGAAGCGCGGCAGCGCGATCTCCGCCAGCGTGCGGCGCCCTTCGGTCTCATATGCGCGGACGATCAGGTCCCCGCTGCCGTCCTCCGCAATCTTCACCGCGCTCACGACGACATTGTCCGCGGACGAAGCCGCATACGAATCGCTCAGCGGCAGGTCGCCTTCATGGTACGTCTCGATGACCGCCGTAGGCCGGCAGTTCAGCTCGGCCGCGCGGTGTGCCGTGCCGGCCTGCTCCCAGCCGCCTTCGTGCGGCAGCAGCGAGTAGTTGAACCGCTGGATGCCCTGATCGATAAACGAATATTCCCCGTCCGGCTCCGGTACGAGCGGATCGTGATGCGCATAGATCGGGCTGCGCAAAACAGTCAGCGCCAGTTCCTTGCCCGAGATGCTGTAGCTGTACTTGGCGTCGTTCAGCAGGCTCACGCCGTAGATTTTGTTCGTCTGGCGCGTCAAGCCCGTATAGTCGACCCAACTCTGGCCCGGCTCCTCTTCGCCGTTGTGCTCGCGCTGGATCGTGCCGTAAGGCGTTTCGTACGTATGCTTGCTGAAGATGACGTTGATCGGGAAAACGAGCTTAAGCATCTTAAACTTTTCTCGCCAGTCCACCGTCACGCTGACATCGATCAGCTCGCGGTCCGGGTACAACGCAAAGTCCTGCACCAGCTTCGAATCGCCGTACCGGCTAACGACGCGGATGACCGACTTGACCGGTCCGTGCTCGATGCGCGATACTTTAACCGCCTTAAATTCGCCTGCCACTTTATTGAAATGAAGCACGTCGTGGCTCCACGTATCCGACTTGTCGTCGATCACGACCGCACGGGCCGCAGGACCGGCAAACACGTCATGCTCCGCCTTCTTGTCGCGCAGACTCTTGATCGTGCCGCTGTCGCGATCGAACTCGAGGCGGAAGCGCTCGTTCTCCAGCACCAGGTCGCTAGCCGCGATCGGCGCGCCGACGGGCCTCAGCGATTCGGACGCCGCCACCAGCTTGTAGGTCCGGTAACCGAGCGGCGGCAGCTCCGCCATGAAGCTCAGGCGATAGCGTCCGCCCGAGGTCGCATGCGACTGTACCGTTTGAAACGGCACCGGCGCGTCGTTTTCGTCCGTCAGCACGGTTTTCGGACCGATGCCGCCGACCTCCAGTTCCACGTTAACCGTGCTCGCCCAGGCATGCGGATTGAAGACGACGATCGGCTTCATGCCCTCGTCCTGGCGGATAGCCACGCGCCAGGAGATCGATTGCACCGCATCGTTCAGCGCGCGGTCCGCGATCGCCATCGCCTCGCCGAACAGGTAGCGCGCATCCTCGTAGGCCGACTCCAGACTCGTGCCCGCCTGAATGTCGTGGAACTGGTTAAACAATACGTTTTTCCAGGCGCGCCCGAACGCTTCAAGCGGATACGGCTGCCCCGTGATCCAGGAGGCGAACGCCGAATACTTCTCCGCCGCGGCGAGACGGTTCTCGGCCTGGCGGTTCCACTGCTTGATGCCCGAGTGCGCGCTGTAGCAGCCGCTCGCATGGTGCTGAAGATCGTCGTGGACGACCGGAAACGACAGTCCGGACGCCTCCATATCCGCGAAGTATTGGTCAGGGGTCGCGAATACGAGCTTCGGCAGGTCGGGATCGTCGTTCAGCGCGTGGATGCTCTCGATGTTCTCCTTGGTCGGACCGCCGCCGTGGTTGCCGACGCCGTAGAAGAACAGCAGGTCGTTCAGCGGTTCCTTGAACTCGCCCAACGCGCGGCGCACATGGCCGCCGAGCTCCTTGCCCCACGACAGGTACTCGAACATGATGCGGAACGTCAGCACCTTCGAGCCGTCGTCCGACTGCCACCAGAACAGCCGGCTCGGCAAGCCTTTCTCGTTCGGCATCGGCCGCATCATGACGTAATAGTCCATGCCGCTCTTCTTCAGAATCTGCGGAAGCATGGCATTGTGGCCGAAGCTGTCGACGTTGTAGCCGATCTTCGCCGTCACGCCGAACTTCTCCATAAAATAACGCTGACCGTAAAGTCCCTGCCGCACGAACGACTCGCCGTTCGGAATGTTGCAGTCCGGTTGAATCCACCAGCCGCCGACGATATTCCAGCGCCCCTCGGCGATTCGCTGCCGGATCTCCTCGAACATGTCCGGCGCGTTCACTTCCACCCATTCGTACATCGCCGCGGAGCTGGACGTGAACACGAAGTCCTCGTACTCCTTCATACGGTCGAGCGCCGAGCGGAATGTCGCCTTGGCTTCCTGGAAGCCCTCCTGCCATTGCCAGAGCCATACCGGGTCGAGATGCGCGTTGCCGATCATATAGAGCTTTCTGTGCTTCATTTAAACGATATCCCCTTCCGTCAGGCGGGCGCCGCCCATGCAGGTCAGCGCCTCGTCGTAATCTGTGAAAATGCCCGCGCATACCGCCGCATGCACGGCCGCGCCAAAAGCGGCTTCCTCGCGTTCTCCGGCGAGCTCCAGCGGTCCGCCGATCCGTTCCTCCAACAGCCGGCGCAGCGCCGGGTTGCGGCGAAGGCCGTTGCCCGCGCCGACGCGGCGCCGCACGCCGGCGAGCAGCTCTGCCGGCAATTGCGCGGCGAACGCGGCCAGCTCGTCCGCGACGCCCGCCAGCAGGCCCGCTGTCAGCGCCTGCGGCGTCAGCGTCGCCGGCGTCAGCGCCGCGATCCGGGCCGTGCGTTCCGGGTCGGTCCGCGTCCCGAAGAACGCGGCGTCGACGCTCGGGAGCGGATGCCCCTCGTCGAGCGCCGACAGCGCCCAGCGGTTCATCGCGTCATACAAGCGATCGCTTGGCACACTGCCTTCGCCGCCGAGCGACTCTGCGATCTCGCGGTAAAAGCCGGCGAGCAGCGCGTAGGACTTGCCGCCGCCGAGCGAGGCGCCGGCAAGCAGCCATCCGCCGCCCGGAAACGGCCGCAGCTCCAGGCCCGCAGCAGGCAAGGCCGGCTCCGGCGCGTACAGCGACAACTGCGCGCCCGTCCCTACATTAAGGAGCAGGCTGCCCGCGAGCGACGGCACCGTGCCAAGATAGCTCGCCTGGTTATCGCCGATGGCGACGGGGACAGGGATGCCGGCCGGCGTCGCGCCGACTAGCGCGCCAGCTTCGCGCGCTAACTCCGGCAGCATGGCCGCGTCGATGCCGGCGCGCACTGCCGCTCCCGTATCGAACGACCGGCTCCGCAAGTCGAACAGGCCCAGACCTGCAGCCTGCGTGGCGTCGATGAGCGGTGCCGGCCTGCCCGTCAGCCGCATCGCGACATAGTCGCCGACCGTGCATAGCTTAGCGGCCGCCGCAGGCACGCCGCCGGTCCTGCGCAGCACGTCGTGCGTCAGCAGGCCGTAGCCTGACGGAACGGGATACCCGCTCAACGCCTCGAACTGCTGCCGGTAGGTCGGCACGCCGGAGGACGTCCGCTCGGCATCCGCCGCGCCTTTTTCGACTGCCGCGGCCTCTCCGCTTGGCAGCTGCCGTTCGCCCCGTCCGTCCTGCCATGTATAAAGCGGGCTAACGGCGCTGCCGCGATCGTCGACATAGAGGATGCCGTGCATCTGCGCGGAGATGCCGATCGCCGCCGTCTCGGGCAGCAGGTCCCGCCATTCCTCGAGCATCGCGAGCAGCTCGTCCGCGATCCGGTCCGGGTCCTGAAGCCGCTCGTCCGTCGCCAAGGCGGGCAGCGTCGCCGCATTCATCCGGACGAGCGTGCGCACCGCGCTGCCGTCACGCGTATCGACCGCCGTCGCGCAGAGCGAGGTCGTGCCGATATCGAGGCCGATCGCATACCTTTTGTCCGCCCCGTTCGCACCCCGCATGGCATTCTCCATGAAATCAGACATCACCGTCCTCCTTTCCAATCGCATGCAGAAATCCAGGTCGCGCTACAGATGGTGTACAACGCCTTTCGCCATCCTTCACCATTCAGAAGCGTCCCCGCGACTCCAACGCCAACCGGCACCGCATTCCTCATTCCTCAATCCAAGCCTTCCAGCCCGTAAAGCTCGATGATATTGCCGCGGAAAATGCGATTCGCGAAGTCGATTGCCTCCGCCTCGCCCAGCGCGCCGGCTTCCACCTTCTCGCTGAGCGTCTCGGCCACGATCCGCCTCGCCAATTTCAAATGCGCATAAGTGCCTTCGATATGATTGTAGTCCCCGCCGAAGCCCTGGATCTTGTTCGCCGGCACCATCTCGATCGCCTGATGCAGCGTCTGCTTGGCGGCGGTCGGCGTGATGATGTAGACCCAGGTGAAGTCCATATAGGCGTTCGGGAAATTTTTGACCATGCTGAGGTAGACTTGGTGATAAGGAAAGCCGACGTGCAGCAGCACGAAGCGCGCATCCGGGTAATCCAGCAGCAGCGGCACGAGATGCTCGGCGTTGGAGCGTCCGATGATGTTGCCGTCGCCCGAGACGCTTGTCTCGTGGTGGCCGGTATGAATCTGTACGGGCAAGTCGATCGCGGTCGATCGTTCGATGATGTGCCGGATAATGTAATCTTGCAGCGGCCGAAGCTCGCTTTCCGTCATCTCGGTCCCGCCGAGCAGCCGATCGTATATCCGCTCCGCGTCGCCAAGCGTCGGATTGCCGCAGGCCAGCGTTCTCCAATAGGCGTGGCCCAGCTTGGTGGCGACCATGCCTTCTTGCTTGTATCGTTGCAGCAGGCCGTCCGTCGCGTCGAGGTAGGCGCGGAACGAACGCACGATTGCGTCCTTGTCCATCATCCGCCAGACATCGAGGAGGTCCTCCGTCGTATTCAATCGGAAAGTAAAATCGAGGAACATGATCGGCCGGAACCGGTCGTAGCCGAGATCCGTCGTCTGGATGAGCGTAAAGGCCAGGTCGATGCCCGACTGCTTGCCGAGCACGTCGTCGTACCAGCCCGGATTGGCGCTGGCCGCGAGCACGCTCGCATTGGCTTGCAGGATGCCCGCCGCGTTCCATTCGCGAAGACCGTGCAGTTCTTCCATCGCCTGCTTGAACATGCGGGCGTAGGTCGTGTTGGACGTGCGCTGCCAATATTTCAGAAAAATAGATGCCCGTTCTTCGTCGGACAAGCCGAGATCCCGGTCGAGCGCGCCGCGCTTCATGCCGGCCGTAATGAGGTCTGATTCCAGGTAGTGAAGCAGCGAGAACAGGTCGTGATTCTCCCTGCGGCGAATCTCGGGCGTCGCCAGATGCTCGTGCGCGTCGATAATGCGGAGCTGCCGGATGTGATCGTGTATGGTTTGCATCTCTTATGTCTCTCCTTCCGCTAGCCCGTGCGGAATGTGGAGGGCCGGCCGACAGCGGAGCCGACGACGCGCGGTAACGTTCCCGTTCATCGCCGGTCCGGTGCCAAGCCGCAGATCCGTGCCTGCGGCCGCTGCCGGTCCTGCCCATGCCGTTTCTTCTATAAATAACAGTTGCAGTTTACAGTCTTAGTCGACTTTCAGCTCCGGGAAGGCGTTTTTCACTTCTTTCTTGAAGCTTGCGACGACCTTGTCGTAATCCGTCTTGTTCGTGATGCCTTGGCCCGCCGTCTTGCGCCACAGGCTCAGGATCTCTTCGCCGTACTTGTCGGCGGACAGCGCCGGCAGCTTCGTGACGGTGTCGTAGTAAGGCTTCAGGATGTTCTGGTCGCCGAAGAAGGTCGACTTGAACGAATCCATGTTGTCTTGATATACCGTAGCGAGGCCCGGCATATTGCCCGTCTTGCCGAGATTGTACGTCTGCCATTCGGAGCTTGCGATATACTTGACGAATTCGTAAGCCAGTTCCTTGTTCGGCGACTTGTCGTAGATGCCGCGGTACGTGCCGCCGGTGTAGAAGCCGAGCGGCGCCGGTGCGACGCCGAACTTGCCGACAGCCTTGTCGTCCTTGTTGTCGATCATAAATCCGGCCCATGCGGGCATCGAGGTCAGCACGACCGTGCCGCTGTTCAGCGCCGTGCCCCAGCCGGCCGACATAAAGTCGAGCTTGGCGTCGACGTTGTTCTCGCGGATCTTTTGTTGGACCGCATAAGTGTCCTTCCACTTCGGATCGATGTTCAGCGCGCCGTCCTTGACCCACGCATCCGTGTTATACGCCATGATATCGAACAGATCGTTCGCGCTCTCGATCAGGTGAACCTTGCCGCCGCTTTGCTCATAGACCTTTTTGCCGGTCTCGACCAGCTTATCCCAGTCGCTTACCATGGCGCCGATCTCTGCAGCATCGTCCGTGCCCAGGTATTGCTTTGCCGTTTCCTTCAGGTACCAGAAGCCGCCGGGAGAGGAATGGTCGGAGATCGCCTTCAGCTTGCCGTCGGAGGAACGTCCAAGGCCCTGTACGTAAGGCACGTAGTCCTTGACGAGGTCTTCGGCGCCCATCGCGGACAGGTCCGCCAGGAACTTCGAATCGATGAACTTGCCGATATAACCGCGCTCCAGATCGAAGATGTCCGGCAGGTCCTTGCCGCTTTGCAGCGCCGTCAGCAGCTTCGTCTGATATTGGTCGCCCGGGAACATCTTGACTTCGACTTGTACGCCCGGGTTCTTTTCCATGAACTTCGCCGCCATGTCGTTCACCTGGTCGAAGAACGTCCAGATGACGAGCTTGCCGGACAACGCGCTAGGCGCAGCCGGTTCAGAAGACGACGCCGAAGCGGACGGAGATGCCGCCGGTTCGGAAGCCGACGGGGATGCCGATGCGGAAGATGACGGGGATGCGTTGTTTCCGTTGTTGTTGCCGCCGCAAGCGGACAGCAGCGTGAGGATAAGGATGAGCGCCAGCGATACGGGAAGCCATGATTTTCTTTTCAAAGCAATCGCCCCTTTAGATCGTTTAGTGAGAATCTAAGCTAGTGGTATTCCGGGTTCCTTGCGGTTGACTGCGCTTTCATAACCTCTTCAGTCCGTCGGGACCCGCATCACCTCTTTCATGGCGTGTCGTGACTGTCGGTGCCGTCCATTCGGTTCAATTGCGGATTAGCCCTTAACCGCGCCAGCCGCTACGCCGCTGATGATCTGCTTGGACATGAGGGCGAAGAATACGAGCAGCGGAATGACGGAGATCGCGATGCCGACGTACTGGGCGCCGAAGTCGGAGGAGAACGCCGACTTGACGCTGGCGATCATAACGGGGAGCGTCTGCTTGTCGTTGTCGAACAAGATGATCATCGGGGTCAGGAAGTCGTTCCACTTGCCGATGAAGGAGAAGATGGCGAGCGTCGCGATGGCCGGCCCCATAAGGGGGAATACGATACGGTGGAAGATGCGGAATTCTCCGCAGCCGTCGATCCTCGAGGACTCGATGATTTCGTCCGGGATCGAGGCGTCCGCGAACTGGCGCATCAGGAAAATGCCGAACGCGTTGTACAGCGATTGGAGCAGCAGCGGCCAGTAAGTGTCGGTGAGCTGAAGCATGCTCATGACTTTATAAAATCCGATAATACCCAGTTGACCCGGAATCATCATCGTGCCGAGCACGAACAGGAACAGGAAGCCGCGATAGCGGAAGCTGTACTTGGAAAAGCCGAAGCCCGCCAGCGCCGCAAAGTAGACGTTAAGCGCCGTCGCCGTAACCGAGATGAACACCGTGTTCGCGAAGCCGCGCCATATGTTGACGGAGCCGACGAGTCGCTCGTAGTTATTGGCCAGCTCGGTGCCGGGCCAGAGCAGCAGCTTGCTCGCGATATCGGAGTTCGCATGGGTTGACGTGATCAGCATGCTGTAGAAGGGGATGAGACAAACGAACGCGACGGCCGCCAGCAAGAGATACAGCACGGCTTTGGTGTGGGTATATCCGGATCTCATAAGCGAGGCGCCTCCTATTCCTTTGTTCTCGTCGCCAGCGTCGTGATCGCGGTGAAGAACATGACGACGATAAAGATGCCGTAGGCGACGGCCGAGCCGTAGCTGTAATCGAAGTTTTTGAATGCGGTCTCATACAGGTACATAATCATCGTCCGCGTCGAGTTGCCGGGACCGTCCCCCAGCATGAGCGGCGCGTCGAACAGCTGCAGGCCGCCGATAACGGAGGTAATAAAGGTGAACAGCATGACCGGACGCAGCAGCGGCAAAATGATCTGGCGGATAATGACGGGCTTTGTCGCGCCGTCCACCTCTGCGGCCTCGTATACTTCCTTCGAAATGCCTTGAAGGCCGGCGATAAAGATAATGAGATTGAACCCGAAATACTGCCAGCAAATGACGCCCGCCACGATGATCCGCGCCCACCAAGGATTGTTGAACCAGTTGACCGGATCGTTGACCAGCCCGACGTTCATAAGCGCTTTGTTGATGCTGCCCGTCTGCCAGTCGAACATGAGACTGAACAGGACGCCGAGCGTGACCGGCGTGACGATATGAGGGAAGTAGAATACGGCACGGAAAAAGTGCTTGCCTCGGATGAAGCGCTCGTTCAGGATGAGCGCGAGTCCAAGCGCCAGGATAATCTGCGGGACGATCGACATGATCCAGATGATCAGCGTGCTGCCGATCGTCTGGAAGAAGAAGCTGTCGTGAAGCAAGCGGGTATAGTTGGCGGCGCCGACGTATACCGGATCGCTGAAGCCGTCCCACTTGGTCAAGCTAAGGTAGAAGGTATACAGGATCGGCGCCAGGCCGATCAGCAGAAATCCGATAAAAAACGGCGCAATGAAAATGTATCCGTAGTGGGATTTGTTGATTTTCGTGTTCATGCGCACCAACCCTCTTTTATTTAAATAGAAGCCGGTCTGTCGCAGGAATCGCGGATGATCAAGCGGGGCTTGAGCAGGCTGTAGGAACGGCTGTCAACCTTCTCATACTCCCCTTCGATGCGACGGAATAATCCTTCGGCCGCCAGCATGCCGATCTCCTGGAACGGCTGCCTTACGGTCGTAAGCGACGGGAACACCCACTCCGAGATCGAGATGTCGTCAAATCCGACGAGCGACAGCCGCGAGGGCACGCTGAGCCCCTGCTCCTGAATGGCCCGCAGCGCGCCGATCGCCGTCTCGTCGTTCGAGGCGACGACGGCCGTGAAGCCGCCTGCCTTGAGGAGCTGGCGCATCGCCTCGTAGCCTCCCTGATTGCTCCAGTCCGACTCCGCGATCCAGGCCGGATTCGCGGCCAGGCCAAGCGACTCCATCGACTGACGGAAGCCCTTGAGCCGGTACTTGCTTGCGCCGGCATGCGGCGGACCCGCGATGTAGGCGATCTCCCGGTGGCCGAGCCCGTGCAGGTAACTTACGATCTCTTCAAGTCCTGCAGCGTTGTCGACGTCGACCGACATGAGACCCTCCATCTCGCCATGGTCTCCGACGAGCGCGATCGGATACGCGGAGTCTCTGAACTCGGCCAAGTCTTCCTCGGACCGCTTCTGGAAGCTGACGAGAATAAGCCCGTCGACCTGTCCTTCGTACAGCAGCGACAGAAACTCCCGCTCGCTGCCATAGTTGGACGTCCAGCTGTAGAAGATGCAATTGAAGCCCCTGCGGCCGGCGACGCTCTCGATTCCCCCGATAATGCCGGAGTAGAACACGTTCGAGATATTGTCGACGACGACGCCGATCGTGTTCGTCTTATCCATGACAAGCCTTCGGGCATTGGCATTGCGGTGAAAATTAAGCTCGTTAATCGCCCGGTCCAGCGCCTCCTGGGTGGCGCGTTTGACCTTTTGTCCGTTGAGATAACGAGATACCGTGCTTTTGGAAGTGTTGGCTAGTCTGGCTACGTCGTGAATGGTCGGTCCCATGTTTCGTCCTGCTTTCTATAAGTAATTCCC
Organism: Cohnella sp. GCM10012308; assembly: GCF_042649185.1. Classification (NCBI taxonomy): domain Bacteria; kingdom Bacillati; phylum Bacillota; class Bacilli; order Caryophanales; family Paenibacillaceae; genus Cohnella; species Cohnella sp. GCM10012308. The sequence continues at coordinate 24,445 of NZ_JBHRYU010000037.1, read as the reverse complement.
GCAAGGTTCGGCAGCTGCGTCATTATACCGACTCCCGAATTTCGGGAACGTTCCCAAAAGAAACGATAACATGAGATTATCAGATTCGCGAAGCGTTGGCTATCTTCTTTACCCGCCTAACTTTCAACCGCATCAACCAGTTGTAAACGCAACCATGAATCCCTTAATGAACAGGCTGTAGACGATTGGCTTGACGTCTCTTTACCGCCGTTAGACATCTCTGCACGACAGCACGCAATTTTGCACTCACCGAGATCGAGTTTTGCGCGCACGCTGAAGCGCTTACTTTTTGATCGGCAATTTTGGGAACGTTCCCAAAATTTCTGTAAAACAATCACTCGCTCGAATTCGACATCCCTCTGGTTGCATGCTACCGGTAAACGTTAAAAACGTTCCTCCGACTTCCGATCGGAAAGCGCTGACTCCAAGGCAGTCGTCTCTTGCAAATGATTCATTAATGGGAACGTTCCCAAAAAGTGAAGCGATCATTTATGTATTCATCTTAGTAGAGCGGCACCTTCTTTGTCAACTCCTCTTTAAAAACTTTTTAAAAGTAAGATCTCCTCCGCCCCACTCGTTCCATCGAACCTGAATGGATAAATCCCCGTCCAATCGGAGCCCAAACGCGATCGTCAGCCCGCAGCAGCGCCATTCGGGTACCATCCTCCTTTTTATTGCGGCATTCATACGGCTTTGCTTGGCGAATTCCCGCACTCACTTCGACAGAATCCACCGGCGACAGGTACATCCAGATATATCCACGAATGGTTATTGAACTCTTGCAAGCGCTATGATATGATGTAGGAAATTTAAAGGCAATGAAACTTTCGGGTTCAACCTCGTCTTCATCTGAGGTTGTGCCCTTTTTGCGTTTACTTGCCGATTAAGGAGGCCCTTATCCATGATTCAACTCGAAGCCGTGTACCACCGCATGGGACAGAACTGGTCTTACGCCTACGACGACGCCACGCTTCACATCCGCTTGCGGACCAAGCGCGGCAACGTCGCCACCGTCGACCTGGTCTGCGGAGACAAGTACGATTGGAGCAAGGCGAACGGTACGGTCGTTATGGAGCGTTGGTGTTCAGACGCGTTGTTCGACTACTGGCAGGCAGCAGTGCGGCCCAAGTACCGCAGGCTGGTCTACTACTTTGCGCTTCACGACGGCGATGAGACCGTGTACTATCTGGAAAAGGGCTTTTTCGAGCAGCCCCCGACCGTGATGTACGAAGGCCTGTTCGACTTCCCCTATCTCAATCCGCTGGATGTGCATACGCCGCCGGCATGGGCCAAGGAAGCCGTATTTTATCAGATTTTCCCGGAACGGTTCGCGAACGGCGATCCTTCGATCAGTCCGGAAAACGCGCTTCCGTGGGGTGGCGTACCGACGCCCGCCAACTTTTTCGGCGGCGATCTGCAAGGCGTCATCGACCATCTGGACCACCTGAGCGAGCTCGGCGTCAACGCCGTCTACTTCAACCCGCTGTTCGCCGCGACGACCAACCACAAATACGATACGTCCGATTACATGCGCGTCGATCCGCAGTTCGGCACCAACGAGAAGCTGAAGGAGCTCGTCGACGCCTGCCATGCGAGAGGGATCCGCGTGCTGCTGGACGGCGTGTTCAATCACTGCGGACGCAACTTTGCCCCCTTCCAGGACTTGCTAGCGAACGGCCCGAATTCGAGATACGTGGATTGGTTCCGCGTGCGTCAATGGCCGCTCGGCGTGGTGGACGGCGTACCGACGTACGAGACCTTCAGCTTCGAGCCGATCATGCCCAAGCTCAACACCGCGAACCCCGAGGTCAAGGACTATCTGCTTAACGTCGGACGCTACTGGATCGAAGAGGTCGGTCTCGACGGCTGGCGCCTCGACGTAGCCAACGAAGTCGATCACGAGTTCTGGCGGGAATTCCGCCGGGTCGTCAAGCAGGCTAACCCGTCCGCTTACATCCTGGGCGAGATCATGCACGATGCGATGCCTTGGCTGCAAGGCGACCAGTTCGACGCCGTCATGAACTATCCGTTCACGAACATATTGCTGAACTTCTTCGCGCACCGCACGACCGATGCGCCGCGGTTCGCGCAGGCGATCGGCGCGCAGCTGGCAAGCTACCCGCAGCAAATCATGGAAGCTGCGTTCAACCTGCTTGGCAGCCACGATACGGATCGCCTGCTGACGCTGTGCGAAGGCGACAAACGCCGTTTGAAGCTGGCAACGCTGTTCCAGATGACCTTCCAGGGCACGCCGTGCGTCTACTACGGCGACGAGATCGGCATGGACGGCGCGCACGATCCGCTTAACCGCCGGTGCATGGAATGGGATGCGGCCAAGCAGGACCGCGAACTTTTCGACTTCTTCCGCAGTCTTATCGCCCTTCGTAAAGCGCACCCCGCGCTGCGCGGCAGCGGGCTTGCGTTCGTGCCGATCGAGACGCAGCCCCAGGTGCTCGCTTACGAGCGCTGGGACGCGGATGAACGTTTCCTGATCGTCTTGAACAATCAGGAGCTGCCGGTCGCGATCGATGTGCCGGTCTCGCAGCAGGATGGCGAGTGGCGCGACGCGGTAACGGGCGTAACGGGCACCTCAGGCGCGGCGGGAACGCTGCGCGTGGAGCTGCCTGCCTACGGCCACGCGATATGGCTGGCGCCGGCGAGCGCGCGCGCAGCCTTGGCAGTCGAAGCGAGCGCGGCCGAGTAAAGCGGTCTGCACCGCCGGGGCAGCGGACTGGGCGAGGTGCTGCCAAGCGAAAGTACTTTGACGCAGCGGCGGGACTGCGCGGGCGATGTGCTGCCGAGCGAAAGTACTTTGACGAGTCCGCGGGACTTCGCGGGCGATGTGCTTTCGAGCGAAAGTACTTTGACGCAGCGGCGGGACTGCCCGGGCGATGTGCTGCCGAGCGGAAGCACTTTGACGCAGCGGCGGGACTTCGTGGGCGATGTGCTTTCGAGCGAAAGTACTTTGACGAGTTGGCGGGACTTCGTGGGCGATGTGCTTTCGAGCGAAAGTACTTTGATGTATCGGCGGGACTTCGTGGGCGATGTGCTTTCGAGCGAAGGTACTTTGATGTATCGGCGGGACTGCGCGGGCGATGTGCTGTCGAGCGAAAGTACTTTGACGCAGCGGCGGGACTGCGCGGGCGATGTGCTGCCGAGCGGAAGTACTTTAACGAGTCCGCGAGACTTCGCGGGCGATGTGCTTTCGAGCGAAAGTACTTTAACGAGTCCGCGGGACTTCGCGGGCGATGTGCTTTCGAGCGAAAGTACTTTAACGAGTCCGCGGGACTGCGCGGGCGATGTGCTTTCGAGCGAAAGTACTTTGACGAGTTGGCGGGACTTCGTGGGGATGTGCTGCCGAGCGAAAGTACTTTAACGAGTCCGCGGGACTTCGTGGGCGATGTGCTTTCGAGCGAAAGTACTTTGACGCAGCGGCGGGACTGCGCGGGCGATGTGCTGCCGAGCGGAAGCACTTTGACGCGGCGGCGGGACTGCGCGGGCGATGTGCTTTCGAGCGAAAGTACTTTGACGAGTTGGCGGGACTTCGTGGGGATGTGCTGCCGAGCGAAAGTACTTTAACGAGTCCGCGGGACTTCGTGGGCGATGTGCTTTCGAGCGAAAGTACTTTGACGAGTTGGCGGGACTTCGTGGGGATGTGCTTTCGAGCGAAGGTACTTTGACGCAGCGGCGGGACTGCGCGGGCGATGTGCTGCCGAGCGGAAGCACTTTGACGCGGCGGCGGGACTGCGCGGGCGATGTGCTGTCGAGCGAATGTGCTAGTGTTAAAAAAGCGGTACAGCCATTGCCGGCTCGTACCGCTTTTTAACGTCGTAAACGATAAGCACGTTTATGCAGTTAATTTTCCTCAAACGAGTTAAAGCTGTTGTGATAACTGCATAAAATACAGTTAAATACCCCGATCCGCCCCCCTCTCCTATGTGAGAATCCCTGCGCCGACTAGTCCGTCGACAGCACGATCGCTTGGCGCGGCCTCAGCTCGAAGCGACTCACGCGGCGTCCATCCATTTTCGAATCCTCCGCACTGTCGACACACACCAAGAGTTCGCCGCGCTTTCCCGCTCCAGAAGCCTCGTCCCCCAATAGCTCGCTTACCGAAAGAGAGACCGATGCTTCCGTGCCCAGATTGAACACGGCGAGCACCATCCCCGCCTCGGAGCGGTAACCATAAGCCACAATGTCGTCCGGCGTCTCCGCCGTGAAAAAACGCTCCGGCCGCATAAGCGGCAGCAAGCTCCGGCGAGTCTCGGACAGCCGCTCTAGCAGTCCGATCATCGGCCGCGGATTCGTCCAGTCCATCGTCATCTCGTGGAAAAAAGCGCGCGGGATATCGGCGCCGTCCGTATTGTCCCCGAGGCCGCAGTTCATCGGCCGCTCCTCGTTCAGCTCGAAGCCGGTCGCGAGGAACGGGATGGCCCGCGGCAAAAGGTGGTTGAACACCGCGATCATCCGCGCGAGCGCCGTCCCGCCCCTGCTCGTGATGCGTGGCGTGTCGGCCGTCTCGGCGCAGGCGAACACGTGAATGTCCAGCTCCGGCAGCTCCCGGATGTAGGCGAGCAGATTGTCCTTGCGGATGTCGGTCATCACGTTCCAGCCGCTGCCGAGCATAATATTGTAGCCGACGGCCGCCGCCTTGCGGTGATTGCGGTTGAATAGATCCTCGCTGATGAGCAGCGCGTCCGGCCGGATCGAACGGATGGCGTCGAAGATCTCCTCCAGCAGCGGAACCGGGAGCACGTGGCCGATGTCGATGCGAAAACCGTCGATGCCGTAACGCTCGAGATTAAATCTCGCGGCGGCCACCAACAGGTCCCACAGCTCCCGATTCGGCTCCTCGCCAGGGTAATAGTTGCATTTGATCGTGTCGAACAGCACGTAGGGCGGCTGATCCTCGCGAATGTAAGGCCGAGCCGCAGGCGCCGTATCTCTGTACAATCGCCAGAACGTGATGTCCGTCCAGATCGGCTGCACGTCGTTGATCCAGTCCGAGTGGGCGGGAGACGTCGTAATGCCCATCTCTTCCTCGACAAGCGCCAGCAGCTCCTCGCCGGTCTCCGCCGAACGCCGCTTGAGCTTTTTCCACAGCGCTTCGTCCAGTACGTTCGGCGGCTCGGAAAATTTGGCCAGGAACTCCGCGGTCTCCGCGCTGCGGTATACCGTCTCCAGCTTGTCCGGCGTGCACTCCTCGAAGAAGCCGAGCTCCGGAATATGCGGCAGCCGGAACCCGTCCAGCGCTTCCTTGCGGATCCAATACACCCAATCCGGATGCGCGGCCAGCAGGTCGCTATTGCGCGCGGTCACCCGCGGAATGAAATCGACGACGACTCGCATGCCCAGCGTATGGCAAGCTTCGACCAAGGCGGACAGTTCGTCGTGCACAGTCAGCTCCGGCATGCCGTCCAGCAGCGGATCGTGCAGATTCGGGTCGAGCTCGAAGAGCGACTGCACCGCGTAGGGAGAACCGATATTACCCTTCAAATGCAGCGTGCTGTAGCGCGTCACCGGCAGCATGTAGACGATGTTGACGCCCATCCTTTTCAGCAGCGGGAGCAGGAGCATGAATCGCAGAAAGGTGCCCGACTCGATCCTGCCGTCGCGATCGTAGTCCCAAGCCGTCGAGTAACGGACAAGCGTGCTGTAGATGATGCTATTATCGAGATCGGCCTCGGGCGCTGTCGCTGCCGTGGCTGCGGTTGCTAATGCAGTCGCCCCGTCTTCCGCCGGCTCGCGCGCAGAAGCGACTTCGGCGGCGGCACCGAGACGACTGACCTCCGTTAACCTGTTCAGATGCGCCGACAAAAACGGATAGGCATCGACTAGAATCTCGCCCTCCCGGCGCTCCGCGATGCTGCCGTATCCGCACGTATTCCATATTTCCGGTACCCAGATTTTTGTCCTGCCTTCCCCTTGTTCCGCCATAAATTCCGCAATCCTTCGCAGCGGCGCCTCAATTCGCGTCATAGCCGTCCCCTCTCCTCGCGTCCGCAGGCCGCATGGCCCGCGCGCCTGTCATATACCTCACGTTTGAAAATACCGTCGTATGGTCGGTCGGCTCCCAAGTCTTCGAGAACAGCCCGATCCGGGCGATCTCGTCCGGTGCGTCGAGCTCAAGCAGCAGCTCCCATGCTTCCCCTGCCGCGTGCCGGGCCAAAAAGCGCAATTTGCCCGCTTCCTCCGCCTCGACTCGGAGTCCATGAACGGCATCCACCTCCGGTCTCGAATACAGCTCGTAATTGTCCGTGCGCTCCGGGTAGAACACGCCGAGCAGCTTGCGCCGCGCGCAGCCGAACATAATCTTGCCCTTGCTCTTAAATTTCACGACGATGCCGTTATGGAAGCACCCGCCGAACTTCACGTCGTTAACCGTTGTCGTCTCGAAGACGAAGTCGGACTTCGCGGGCACCAGCAGCAGCTGCGGCGCTTCGTCCTTCACGATCCACGTATCGTCGATGCGGTCTGACGTATGCACGATGCGCACCTGTTCGTCCGTCCGCTCGATCGCGGTTCCGTTCGGATTAGAGACGTGCAGTCTTCCGGCTTCTCGCAGCTCGATCGCATCCCCGTATTCGCGCCCTTCGGCTGTGACGGACACCGCCTGGTTCAACAGCTGCAACGCCCCTTCGAAAAAGAGATGCTCCTCTGCCACGATCCGCTCTATCTCCGGCATCAGGTCTCCAAAGCGGTATGTCCGCTCGCCGATCCGGTCGAACAGCGCGAGCCGGAGCGGCTCCCAAGCCGCGGCTATCTGCGCGCTGCGCGCCCGCAACGACCCGACGGCGGCAACCTCGCCCCCGGAAGCCTCGAGCAGCTTGAAGAGCAGCTCGTAGTAGACGGATTTGTAGTTCGAGAGCGGGATCGCCTTGGCGAACCTCCCCGCATCCTGCCGCGTTTCCACCTCGATCGCGATCTCGCGCTCCAGGAAGCGAAGCGCCGATTCCCCGCGCTGCCAACGCGCCAGTTGGTCCCGATGATAGGCGAGCGACGACGCCGGTGAGACGGGCTCGTCCGTCGCGCGGCTGAGCGACCACAGGTGAGGCGCGGTTCCGTCCTCGCACCAATTGGCGGCGTAAAGCCTGTTCATCTCGAACAGATCGGCAAAGGGAACGACGAAGTCCCGGTAGACGGGGCGCGAGCCGTCGTCGATATGCATATTGTCCAGCACGAACAGCAGGTCGCGCTTGGCGTCGTAACCTTTGACGATAAAATAGTGCGTGTGCGGTTCGCTGCGATAATGATGCGAAAAATACAGGCCGTACAGGTCGCCCGGCACGAGCGACGGCTGTCCCCGGTCCAGCGCTTCGATCAGAAGCTCCCGCATTTCCGCTTCGCTAGCGTAAGAGCGGCGGCCAAGGTCGATGCCGAAAATTGGTTTCAGCATCTTCTCGTACAATTCGAAGAAGTCGGCATGCGGCTCGCTGCCGCGTTCGAACAGATCCGCCTTCCAGCCGTCCGGAAAAAAGGTAAGCCCGAATTGGACATGGAACAAAAACGGCTCGAAGCTCCCGGGCGCGAGCGAATCGAACAGGATGGCCATCGGCTTGGTGAAGCAGTTGATTTGTTCCCAGGTAAAAGCGTCCCGGTTCGGCACGACGCTGCCGAGCACGCGGATCGGCGATGGCGCATGCAGCCGCGTAGCGCTCGTCTCGTTGACGGCACGGTAGGCAAATCGCCCCTCGCGCAGCCGAAGCAGCGATGCGAGTCCTGCCGGCGTCGGCTCGGCGTACAAGTCCGATGCTTTGGCGGGAATGCTGCGTGCCTTGAGCAGCGCGACGGCGCGAAGCACGTGGAGCGAATGGCCGCCGCAAGCGAAAAAATCGTCGTCCGGCACAAGCGGTTCGCCGGGCAGCAGCGACGAAAGGCAGGCCGCGATCGTATGCGACAGCGCGCGGTCGTCCTCGGCGTCGCTGAACAGGAGCGGGCCGGCGTTGTCCGGTTCGGTCGCGTCCGAAGCTGGCCGCGCAGATGCGGCTGCGGCTTCGGACGCGGCGTCGGGTGCGCGGACGAAGCCGGGCGATCGGGCGCCAGGGTCTGCGGAAGCGAGGGCGGAGGCTGCCGCTGAAATGGCAGACGAAGCAGCGAGGGCGACTGCGGGAGCGGCCGCGGTAGAAATAGCGGCGGCAGCCGGGTCCGCTGGGCTCGGCGGCAGATCAGCCAGCGCGCGCCGGTCGAGCTTGCCGCTTGGCGTGAGCGGCAGCCCGGCGAGCTCCGCGAACGCCGCCGGAATCATGTACGCCGGCAGCCAGCGCGCCGCGAAGGCTCTCAGCTCCGCCGGCGTCACCGGCCGCGATGCCGTATAGTACGCGTGCAGCTCGCGGATGCCATGCGCGTCCTCGCGGTCGACGACCGCCGCCATCCGGACCGCATCGTGCGACAGCAAGCAGCTCTCGATCTCGCCCGGCTCGATCCGGTAGCCGCGGATCTTGACCTGGCGGTCGATCCTGCCCAGGTGCTCGATCTCGCCATCCGGCAGCCAGCGGGCAAGGTCGCCGGTCCGGTAGAGCTTGCCGCCTGCGTGCGGATGGGCCGCGAACGCGCGATCCGTCAGCTCGTCCCGGTTATGATAGCCCCGCGCGAGCCCCGCGCCGGCGATGCACAGCTCACCCGCCATGCCGACCGGAAGCAATTCGCCCCGCCGATCCAGAATAAGCACCTGCGTGTTGGCGATCGGACGGCCTACCGTGATGCGCCGTCCGGCGGTCACTTCTTGCAGCGTCGACCATACGGTCGTCTCCGTTGGCCCGTACATATTAAAAATCCGGGCTTCCGTCCGCTGGCGGAGCTGCGACAGCAGCAAGGGCGGCAGCGGCTCCCCGCCCATCATCGCGACCTGCACGCCGCCAAGGAACGGCGCTTCAGAATCGTCGCCCTCAAGCAGCAGCTGCATGCGGGAAGGCGTCATCTGCACGACGTTCACCCCGCTGCGCGCGATTACCGAGCGCAGGTCGTCCCCGTCCCGAAGCTCGGCCTCCGTGGCGAGCACGACTCGCATCCCTTTGGACAGCGGCAGCAGCGTTTCGGTGACGAAGATGTCGAAGGACACCGTCGTCACGCCGAGCACCACCGGCGCGTCTGGCAGAGGCAACGCCTCAGCCATCGCTTCGACAAAGTTGACAGCCGCGCCGTGCTCGATCATGACGCCTTTCGGCTTGCCGGTGGAGCCCGAGGTGTAGATGAGATAAGCAAGATCGTCGGACGTCGCTACCCTTTCGCCGGCCGAGACCTCAACTCTAGATAGGGCTAGTCCCGCTGCACCCGGTTCGGCCTCCGGTCCAACATCCCGTTCAACGTCCGCCCGCCCGGCAATCGCCCAGGCATCCAACTCGACGAACGCAAGCCCGCCTTCCGTCGCGCTTTTCCACCCGGCAGCCCGTTCCCGCATGCCCGGCGACACCAGCAGCAATCGCGCCCCGCTGTCCGCCAGGCTGTATGCGATCCGCTCCTCCGGATGCGAGGGATCGAGCGGCAAGTAGGCGGCGCCTGCCTTGAGGATGCCGTATAGGCCGGCGAGCAGCGCCGGCGACCGCTCCGACAGGAGCCCGACGATCGCGCCCGGCCCCGCTCCGGCCGCCCGCAGCCGCGACGCGATTCGGTTCGCGCCTTCGTTCAACTGCTCATAGCTCACAGTGCGTCCGGTGCACTCGACGGCAATCCGCTTGGGCGTCGCCGCCGCCTGGCGTTCGAACGATCCATGCAGCGTACGTTCCTCCGGGTAAGGCCGATACGTATCGTTAAACGCCTCTAGCAGGCGAAGCGTCCGCCCGGCAGCCAGCGGCATATCGGCTATCCAACGCCCGCCGTCCGCGATCATCCCGCCGAGCAGCGCCTGCAGCGACTCCGCCATCGCCTCGATGCGCTGCGCGTCAAAGCAGGATTTGCGGTACTTGAGATCCACCGTAAACCCGCCGTCCGGCGCCCATTCGTGAACGACGACGTCCAGCGGGTTCGTCTGGCAGCCGGCGTACAGCTCCTGCGTTTCCACGGCATATCCGTCAAGCGTGTCGCGAGGCCTTGTGTTGTAAACGTTGACCGTCACCTGGAACAGCCCGTCCATCCCTTGCCTGCGCAGCTCCAGATCTTGCGCCAGCAGGTCGTAGGGGTATTTCTGATGCGGCAAGCAGGTCCTAAGCCCCTCGTGCACCCGCATGACGAAATCGTTCGCTCTATCGTCCCCCTCCACTCGGATTCGCAGCGGCATCGTGCTCGCGAACATGCCGAACAGCCGCTTCTCCTCCCGTGTCGTCCGGTTGTAGACGGGCATGCCTACGATAAGATCGCGAGCGCCCGTATCGCGGTGCAGCAGGATCAGCACCAGCGCCGTAAACATCGCGTGGACGGACAGCCCCTGCGCTTCGACGTGACGGCGGGCTGCAGCGCCCAGTTCCGGATCGATGCGAAACGAATGCCGCTCTCCGGCAAGACTGCCTTCGGCGAGCGGGTACGGCGGCTCGGGCAGGGCGGCGAATCGTGCCTGCCAGAAGCGCCGGTCCCGCTCGAAGCGCGGCGAAGCGGCATACTGCCGCTCGCGCTCCAGCAGCGCAAAATATCCGGAATTTCCCGATTCGCCCGCACTTCCCGACCTGTCCGTCCGGTCCGCTTCGTACAGGTCCCCAATCCGCTCCGACAGCAGCTGCACCGACCAGCCGTCCGCAATGGCGTGATGGAACCTGTAGGTATACCCCGTACGCCCGCCGTCCAGCCGGAACATCGTGAATCGAAACAGCGCCTCGTCCGCGAGCTGCATCGGCTCGGCGGCCCCCCGGCGAACGAATCGTTCCAGCTCGGCGTCCGGATCCGTTTCGCCCGACAGGTCGACAAGCGGAATCTCGAACGGCGGCACGGCTGTCCGCAGCCCTTGCATCAAGCCGTCCGGCGTCTCGACGAACGCGAGCCGGAACGCATCGCGCTCGTCTACGAACAGGCGTATCGCGCGCGCGAGCCGGTCGAAGTCGACATCACCGCGAATGACGGAGGTGCAGCCGACTACGTGAAGGGACGTGTCAGGGTAGCGCTGCTCGACGTAGCCGATCCGCTTTTGCGGGTGCGACAGGGGGACATTCGCCGTGCGATACATATTGGCTGCACGCCCAGTCTCGGTGTCTCGCATCTTTTCCTCCTCCTCAAGCCGAGATTTGGCCGGTCAGATTTTTGATCCATTTGCGCGAACGGAACCGGAGCAGCCCCGCCCCCAAGCGGACGAGTTCCTCGAGCGACAGGAAAAAATACACCCAGAACAGCGGCTGCTTCCAGACGAACGAGAGCAGCAGCCCGAGCGGGACGCCGATCAGCCAGGTGGCTGCCGATTCCATTTTGAACACGAACTTGCTATCTCCGCCGCTCTGCAGGATGCCGCCCGCAATGATCATATTCGCGACCTTGACCCACATGAACGCCGCGAACACCCACAGGACGTGGACGGACAAGTCGCGCGCCTCCCCCGTGATCGAGAACGCCGACGCATACAGCGGCGCCAGCGCCGCGATGCCTAGGCCGAGCGCCAGCGACAAGCCGATGCCCGCGCGGATCAGCCGGCGGGCATAGTCGAGCGCGAGCACGTGCTCGTCGGCGCCGAGCCTGTTGCCCACTAGCACGCCCGCCGCGCCCGCAAGACCCGACAGCAGCCCGATGCTGAGTCCCTGCAACGGGAACGTGACCGTCATTGCCGTCATCTCGGTCGTGCCCATCCGGCTGTAAATGACGGCATAGGCCGCCTCGCCGAGCACCCATATGAGCTCGGTCAGCACGATCGGGTACGTCGTGAGCCAAAACTTGCGCGCCAGATCTCCGCGAAACCGCAGCAAATGCCGGAATCCGGCGGCACCGGGCAGCTTGAACCGGTACACCGCGCCGATAATCAGCAGGCACTCGATGATGCGCGCCGTCAATGTCGCGTACGCTGCGCCGGCCAATCCCAGCTCCGGAAATCCCCAGTTGCCGAAGATGAGCAGATAATTCAGCGCAATGTTGACGATAACGACCGCCAGGCTGACGTACATCGGATACTTGACGTGACCCGTGCTGCGCATAATGGCGGAGTAGACCATCGTCAGCATCGTCGGCACGTAGCTGAGCGCCACGATTTTCAGGAACACATAGCCTTCTCCCGTCACCCGCGCGTCGGTCGTGAACAGCCCCAGACAAAACTGCGGCTCGAAAAAGACGAACGCCGAGAACGCCGCGGACATGATCAGGCCGATAAGCAGCGTCATACCGAGCAAATCCGTGATGCTGCGCACGTCTCTGCTGCCCCAGTACTGGGCGGCGTACACCGACAGTCCGGTCGCGAGGCCCGCGAGGACGACGGAGATAATGCTGTAGATCTTGCTCGCCATGCCCACCGAAGCGATCGCCACGTCGCCGAGCTGGCCCACCATCAGCTGGTCGGTCATATACAGGGCGGCCATGATCAGGCTCTGCAGCGCGATAGGCACGGCGATTTTATACAGGCTTTTGTAGAAGCCCGCCTTGGTGTCATCCATGAAGCAGCGCATCCTCCCCGGCATCGCGGTATTTGGCGTAACGCATCAGCGTGTAATTTTTGCGGGGCTGCACGTCGACGACGCTGAACCGTTTGGTGAACGACATCCGGTCGTAGCCCTGCCCGTCCACCAGCGTGATGTTGGTGCCGCCGCCGATGATGATCGGGAGCTGCATCAGGATAATTTCGTCCACCAGGTTGCGGTCGAACACGTGCCAGTTGAGCATCCCGCCCCCCTCGACCATCAGCCGGTTGAAGCCGTACTCGGTCTCGAGCCGGTCGAATAGCGCGGCGAAATCGACCAGCTCCTCGCCGCACACGATAACTTCCTTGCCCTTATCCTCGATCTGCCGCCGCTTGTCCTCGTTCATGCCGCGCTCGGTCGTGACGATCAGCGTGCGTTCGCCGTCCGACAGGATGTTGCTCGCGGGCGGAATGTCGAGCGTGCGGGTGGGCACGATCCGAACGGGATTGCGGTTTTTCTCGTAGCGGTTGGTCAGAAACGGATTGTCCGTGCAAATCGTATTTTTGCCGACCATAATCCCGTCGACTTGTCCGCGGAACCGGTGGATGTAGGTCATGTCGTCCTCGTCGAACAGCTGGAAAAGCTCCTTGCTCGACTGCCCTTCGCCAAAAGTCAGCTTGCCGTCGATCGAGATTTGGCTGAACACGGTCACTCTCATCCGATACTCGCTCCTTTTTTAAGTTGTTCCAGATAATCGTCCACTTCAGCCATGACGGCGCTCGCCCGGTCGTGCATGGCGGTACGCGCCTTATGCGCTCCATCCTCCGGCAGCCGCCGCAGCCCCTCCTCCATGCCGACCCAGCCGGCGATCATATAAGGACTGACCGGCATCGGCCGGCTGCCCCTGAGCTGGGCGATCAGCTGCCGCTTGTTGGCGGAGCCCCCCGATTCGATTCGTGTCAGCGCGGCGCTTGCGGCGGGAATCCGCTGTACGCGGTCGGCCCACAGCCGCTGGCATTCGTCGCTCAGCATGAAGGCCGCATAGGCGCGCAGAGCCGCGCTGCGCGGAGACGACAGCGATCTGCTCGGAAAGATGAGCCCGATCGAAGAACACATCGATACGGCAGGCCGTCCCCCGATGGCCGGAATGGCGCCTACCGCCAGCTCGTCCCCAAGCCGGCGGCTCAAATAGTTATAGATCCACTCGCCCGTCACGATCGCTCCGATCCGGCCCTCGGCGAACCGCTCGAGCAGCGTCGTCGCGCCGTCCAGGCTGGCGATTTTGCCCGATGCCAATCCGCGCCTCAGAAAAGCCAGCGCCTGCTCTGCGGCATCCGTATCCAGAGAGATCCGGCCGTCCGCCATCGGCCAGCCGCCGAAGGCGGTGAGGAACGGGATGAAGCTGTACGCTTGTCCGAGATCGATCCCCAGCGGAATGATCCCGGCTTCCCGCAGTCGGACCGCGCCATTCTCCAGCTCCTCCCACGTCCGCGGCGCTTCGGGATAATGCGCCTTGTTGACGTAGAGGACGAGATGATTGCCCGTCAGCACGGGGACGCCGTACAGTCGCCCGCCGATCCGCATCGTGTCGAGCGCGGACGGCGCGACGACGCCTTGCAGCATGGCGCCGTCCACCTCGGACAGGCGCGCCGCCTCCCAGTAATTCGCCATATCCGAGGGGACCATCGCCATGTCCGGTCCCGTGCCGCCCTCCGGCAGCCGCGTCAGCCGCCGGCCGAGGTCCGCGATGCTCATGGCCTCGGCGCGCACCCGAATCCCGTACCGTTCCTCGTACATCCGCCCGATTTCCTCCAGCACCTCGACCGAAGTGTCTCCGGGTCCGTCGAATTCGTGCCACATCACCAGCTCGTCAACCGTTCTGCCTGCGCTCATGCGCCTCGTCCCCCTTGTTGGTTCGTTTTGCCGACCATGCGCCCGATGCTTCGCATTTCTGATACACGCGGTTTCTCCCAAGCGAAAAAATCTGCGTTTTCGCCTTGCTGAGCCCGCTAACCAGAGAAAAATAAGTGCATTTCTGCAGTTGTTTCGGTCCAAATCGGTCCTTCGCGCCGGATAGGTGCAAAAACGCAGTTAATTCCCGCTCCATGCACGAATTTTCGCCCGACCAAGCCATTTAACTGCACTTTTGCATCTATCTGCTCCTATATGAAGCTTTGGTGCGCAATTAGATGCACTTTTGCAGTAATCGCCCTGGCCCCGGGTCTTGCTCTTGCTCTTGCTCTTGCTCTTGCTCTTGCTCTTGCTCTTGCTCTTGCTCTTGCTCTTGCTCTTGCTCTTGCTCTTGCTCTTGCTCTTGCTCTTGCTCTTGCTCTTGCTCTTGCTCTTGCTCCCGATCTCGATCCCGCCCTTGCCCTTGCCCTTGCCCTTGCCCTTGCCCTTGCCCTACCCTCTCATCGCCCGCCCGCGCCTCATCCCGCCTCTTCCGCAGCCCCTCCGCTCCACGGCGCGAACACCGTCTTGATCGCGTCCGAGGCGACCCGCTCTCCCGTCGCCGGATCGTAGCCGAGCAGCTCGCGCACGGCCTGTTCGTGCTGCTCGAGGCCATACCGGCCCGTCACCAGCATATCGAGCTCCGGCATCGTCTCCGCGAGCTGCAAGGCAAGCGGAAACGTGCAGCGATACTCGCCTGCGCCCACGATGCTGATGCCGTTCTGGACAAGCCGGACCGGCGAGATCGAATAACGGTACGTGGCGTCGATGCCGAAGGGCACGATCCGCCCGCCCCGTCCGATCCAGCGCTCCGCGGTCTCCAGCTGGTTGCCGACCGCGTCGATGACGACGTCGAACCGCCGGCCTCCGGCGATCCGCTCCACGACGGCTTCGAGCTCGTCCGGACGGCAGGCCGCGTCCGCGATCCGCCGCGCAGCCTGCAGCCGCGCCGGGTTCAGCTCGGTCGCGACCGTCAGGCGCGCGGTCGCCCGGCTCGCCATCTGGCAGAGCAGCCCCATCGGTCCCGAGCCGATGACCAGCACCGCGTCGTCGCGCTTGACCTGCGCCTCCTGGAGATTGTGGAGCACGCAGGCCAGCGGCTCCACGAGCACGCCGCGCTCCCAGGACATGGCTTGCGGTAAGCGATGTACGAACCGCTCCTCGGACACGTAGTAGCGGGCGAACGTGCCCGGGGCGTTGAGTCCGGCGATCGCCATGCCGCCGCCATGGCCGACGCAGAGATGCGGCATCTCCCGCTTGCAGTATTCGCAGCTCCCGCAGCTCCAGTTCGGGTCGATAACGACGCGGTCGCCGATCCGCAGCCGGCTGACCGATCCCCCGGCCTCGACGATCGTGCCGACCGCCTCGTGCCCGCGTGTCACGTTCGGCACGCCTTCCTCCCTGCCGGCGATGACGGCCAAGTCCGTGCCGCATATGCCCGTCAGTTCGATTCGGACTTTGACCTGCGTCGGCGCGTTGACGGCAGGCTCTGCAACCGCCGTCAGCGCAAGCTTGCCTGCAGACGTCCACTGGAGCGCGTTCATGCCGGCGCCCCCTTCCGGACATGGCGCCTCAGCACCGCGCTGCCGTAGGGTCCGAGCGGCAGCTCAAGTCCCCCATCGAGGGGCAGACTGACTTCGCCGGTGCGCAGCTCCTCCCAGACCTCGAAGCCGGCTTCATCCCCCGCGACAGGCTGCCCGGTCCCGACACGAATCGTCTGCGGGCGGTCGCCCACGTTAAAGGCCACGACGATCCGCTCGCCCTCGGCATAGCGCTCGTAGGCCAAGGTGCTTCCGCCGGCCGGCGCATGCAGGAAGCGGATGCCGCCACCGCGCAGAGCACCGTGCGTCCGGCGCAGCGCGATCATGTCCCTGTAGAACGCGAACAGCTCCCGATTTTGCCTCTCCGGCTCCCAGACCATGCAGCGCCGGTTGTCGGGATCGTTTTCCCCGCTCATCCCGATCTCGTCCCCGTAGTAGATGCAGGGCGCGCCGATATACGTGAATTGGAACAGCGCCGCAAGCTTCATCCGCGCCTCGTCGCCTCCGCACAGCGTCAGCAGGCGCGCCGTATCGTGGCTGCCGAGCAGTTGAAAAGAAGCCTCGCACACCTGCTGCGGATACATGGCGAGCTGCTGCGAGACGATGTTCGCGAACGTCTCCGCGTCGATCGTGCGGGATGCGAAAAACTTGATCGCCAGATCCCGCACCGGATAATCCATCACCGCGTCGAGCTGGTCGCCCCCGAGCCAAGCCATGGCGTCGTGGAAAATCTCGCCGAGCAGATAGGCGTCGGGCTTCGCCGCCTTGACCGTCTCGCGCAGCCTGCGCCAAAAGCGGTGATCGACCTCGTTGGCGACGTCGAGCCGGAAGCCGTCGATATCGGCCTCGCGCAGCCAGTAAGCCGCCACTTGCAGCAGATAGTCGGCCGTCGCGGGATGGGATACGTTCAGCTTGGGCAGGTCGGCCTCATAGCCGAACGTCTCGTAGACGAGGGTGCCTCCCGTCCCGAAATCCGGCCATCGCAGCACGCGGAACCAGCCGGCATACTGCGAGGACTCGCCATGCTCCAGCACGTCCAGGAAAGGCGGGAACCGATTGCCTGTATGGTTGAACACGAAGTCGAGCAGCACGCGGATGCCTCGCGCATGGCAGGCTTCCACCAGCGTCTTGAGCGTCTCGACCGTCCCGAACTGCGGGTCGACCGCATAGAAGTTTTCCGTATCGTACTTGTGGCTCGACGGGGCCTGGAACAACGGCGTAAAGTAAATCGCGTTCACGCCGAGCGCCGTCAGATGATCGAGCTTGTCCAGCACGCCGGGCAGATTGCCGCCGAACGCGTTCTGTTTGGTCGGCGTCGCTCCCCAAGGCTCGAATGTCCCGCCCTGTGCCGTCTCGCCGACCTTGGCGAAGCGATCCGGGAAGATCTGATAGAACACGGCATCCCTCACCCATTCAGGCGGGCGAATGGCGTCGTCCGGGTTCATGTACGGGTATTCGAAATTGCCGAACGACTCCTCCGGCGGCTGCTCTCCCAACCAGCGTTCGCCGAAGTAGATTCGTTCCCGACCGGATGCCAGCAGAAAACGATAGCTGAGCCTGCGCGTACCGACCGCGACATCGGCCTCCCAATAGTCGTACAGCGCATCGGAAATTCTTATGTTCATGGGCGTACGGCATTCGGTGCCGTGCCAGTCGTATTTGTCTCCATAGCAGACGGCGGCTTCGTCGATATCGCCGCGGGCCGTCCGCAGCCTCACTCGCACATGCGCGTCGTCGTACATAAAAGCCCAATTCTGCTTGTGGCGATGATAGAGCGCTCCTCGGTTCATCTCCGTCCTCCTCCTTGATTCATGGGCATCGAATACCAGTTATGCATGCGATCCTGCCGAGCGAGATCCCTCCCTGGCCGAAAACGAAAAAAAGGCACAACCCCGACAAGCGTTCGAGGTTGTACCTTTCGGTAACATGGCCTTCAATTTTTCCAGATTGTAGCACTATATTTTTGCTTTTTCAATATCCTATTTTGTCATCATTCGCCATTCGGAAAAATACGACAAAAGCTGCAAATCGCATAGCGATGCGGATTTTGAAGCATGCCTCGACGCAAGACCTAACTCGCAGCTGTCGAACAACGGCCTTTATGCCGGCTAAAAATCAATTCCATTAATTGAAAGTTATTGGAATCTAAAGTTTGCTATCTAAACAAGTATCAAGCCTATTCGACGATCCATAATTCGCTTACAGGAAAACCGGTTTCCTTAATATTTCTATAATGTTAAAAAAACGGCGGCGGTGCGGAAGCGCTTCGCTCCCCACCGCCGCCGCTATGCGACAGCTTTAATCTACCGGCGGCCATACCGCCCGCGCCTCTAGGCCTTCAAAAGAATAGGCCGCCTGTACCGAATCCGCTTCAGCGCCGCGAACGATGCCGCCGGCATCGACGCTCGCGACGCTTCCCGCCGGCCCGCAAGCTTCAAAGCCCCCGCCGAGCGGCGTCAGTCGCAATCCGCCGGCGTACGAAGCCGACGGCACGAAGCGGCCGATCGCGTTCGCACCGTGCAATGCCGTCGCAGGCGCAAGCTTGAGGCTGACGTCCGCCAACTCGCCCGGCTGCCCGAAAAAGTGCAGCAGCGGCAGCGCGGCGCGAGCCTCCCAATCCGCTTCCATGTGCGCGGCCTCCGGATCGAAATAATACGCCAGCTGCCGATTCGGCTCGTAGCCGGCCGCGAGCAACTCGTCGACGAGACCGCGAACATGCTTTTCCAGAATAAGCGTTCCCTCGCGGCCGCCCGTGTCGATCCAGATCTTGTTAAGCGGCGGCCTGCCTGCGAACCTGGCGTATACGCGCGTCTCCGCGAGATTCTCCGGATTCACGTAATACAGATACGGAGACATGATGCCGATCATGCCGTATACGTCGGGCCGCCGCATCCCGATATGGTAGGTGACCTGGCCGCCGCGCGAAGATCCCAGCAGGCCCGTATGCGCCGGACCATTCTTCGTCCGCAGCACGGCGTCGATATACGGTTTAAGCTCCTCGATAAGAAAGCGCTCGTACAGCTCGCCTTTCGGCGTGATGTCCATTTTGTCGCGAGCGTAATCGACGCCATCGAGCGCATGCGTATATTCGTCGGCGCGGGCCGCCTCCATGTTGGCCGCCCCGACCATGACGATCTCTTCGATTCGCCCCTCCGCGATCAATCGTTCCGCAACGCGGTGCAGGTTCCACGATTGCCCGTTGTAGGCGGGGTGGAACACGTTTTGCCCGTCGTGCAGATAGAGTACGGGATAGCGGCGTTCACCGCTCTGTCCATAGCTTGGCGGCAGATAAATGTAGATGTCCCGCTCGTTGTCCAACAGCTCTGAACGAAACTTGTCGATGCGCATCAGCGTCACGCGGTCTCCCCCTCTTCTTCGTCTTCGCCCGTCCGGCGCGGCTGCCTGTCGATCCAGCCCTTCACCTTGTATTCGACGAGCAGCCCCTCATCCGCCCGGAGCAGCCGATAAGGCGCCTTCCGTCCCCGCTCGTCGGATTCTTCGCAGCCCATGCCGCGGGAGATGCGGAATTCGACGGCGAACCCGCGGGGCAGCGCGAACGTGCCGCCGTACAGCCGCGGACCAATCTTCGGCAGCTCGATACCCGCATAGATCCGGTCGGCATCCGGCGTATCCGCCGGAACCTCGACGCGGAAGCTGACCTGCACCGTCTGCGGGAGATCGGCGACGACTGCCACCGCCTTCGTGAACGTCTGTTGCTCCGCATTCATGTACGTCACCTCCGCGACACCTTCCTGCCGAGGCACTATCGCCCCGTCCGGCAGCACCGAGAGCACCGACGGTTCGGATACGCCATACGCCCCGTCCAGATTGGTTGCGGCGAAGCCGCTGTCATACTCGTCGACCGCATTAAAGTATGCGGGCGTCCCTGCCAGTCCGACCGCATCCGGTCCTCGCAGCTGCGAACGAATAACGCGTCCGGGCTGCCCGAACAGGAAGATCAGCGGCTCGTGAAGCCGGGCTGCCCAGTCCTTCTGGTAATGGCCGGACTCCTCGATGAAGTGGTACATCAGATCGACTCCCGGACGGAAACCCGCTTCGATCATGGCGCGGACCACGGTCCGCACATGCTTTTCCATCACGGTGAAGCCTTCTGCGCCGCCGACATCCATCCAGATGCGGATCGGCGGCTTGAAGCGATGAATTTGGCTAAGCCACAATTCCTGCTCCTGGCTCTGGTCCGGCCGCACAAAAAACGGGCACAGCGCGCCGACGAGTCCAAACGTCTCCGGACGGCGGAATCCCAGATTGTAAGCCAGCAGCCCGCCGGCCGACGACCCGAGCACGCCGGTATGCGCGGCATCCGGCAGCGTCCGGTATTTGCGGTCGATATAAGGCTTGACCTCCTCCGCCAGAAAGCGCTCGTACAGGTCGCCCTGCGCGCCTTCGCCGAACACTTCCTCGAGCCAAGGCACAGGATGCATGTATTCGGCCACCCGCGCGCCGGTCACGTGAGCCACGCCGACGATGATGATCGGGCGGATCCGCCCTTCGGCGATCAAGCGGTCCGCGATCTTGTGGGCTTCCCAGGAGCCCCCTCTGGTGTCCGCGGCAAATACATGCTGTCCGTCCTGCATGTACAGTACGGGGTATCGCGCGTCCTCGTTGGACGCATCTCCGTAACCGTCGGGCAGGTAGACGTACAGCTCTCTCTCATTGTTCAGAAATGCGGACCGGAATCCGGCCAGCGTGACGATCTTCGACGGCATGACGTCCTCCTTTGTGCGCTCATGACGCGCAGCATGGTCAGCCCTTGTCCGCTCCCGCGGCCAGGCCGTGAATCAGGTATTTCTGAAAAAACATATACAGTGCCGTGATCGGCAGCGCGGTCAGCACGGAGCCGGCGGCGAACAGGCTGAAGCTGGAGTTCATTTTGTCGGACACCATGCCGTACAGACCCTGCGCCAAGGTCATCTTGTCGGAGGAGCGGAGCACGATCTGCGGCAGGATGAAGTCCATGACCGGACCGATGAACGCCGTCAGCATGACGAAGGTGAGCGCGGGCACGGACAGCGGCAGCAGGATGCGGAAGAAAACATCCGCCCGCCCGGCGCCGTCGATTATTGCCGCTTCTTCAAGGCTGCGGGGTATCGTGTCGAAATAACCCTTCATCACCCACACCCCGAACGAGACGGAGCCGCCTGCATAGATCAGAATCAGCCCCAGATGCGTGTTGAGTAGCCCCGTCTGGAGCAGCAGCACGAAGATCGCCATGATCGACAGGAAGCCGGGGAACATCTGCAGCACCAGCAGCGTCATGAGCCCGGTTTGCCGGCCCTTGAAGCGCAGGCGGGAGAAGGCGTACGCCGTCACGGTTACGAGCAGCGTAGACAGCAGCATGTTGGAAACGGAGATGAACATCGTGTTGCGGTACCATAGCGCGAAGTCCGTCTCCCGCAGCAGTCGTCCGAAGTGGCGGAGCGTCGGGTGCTCGGGCAGCATGCTGCTGATGAGCAGCGTATCGCCCGGATTCAGCGCCGTCCCTGCGACCCAGACGAGCGGATAGACCGTCGCGGCGAAGATGGCGGCCAGCAGCGCGTAGAGCCCCGCAGCGACGAGATGGTCTCGGATACGGTTCATATTCGCTCAGTCCTTTTCTCGAAACGAATGGGTGCGGCTGTAATTCAGCACGGAGACGAGCGCGATGACGACGAACATGACGATGGAAACGGCCGAAGCCATGTTGAACTGGTTTTGCTCGAGCGTTATTTTGTAGATCCAGGACAGCAGAATGTCGGTCGAGCCCGCGAAGTAGTAGTCGGGGTTCGGCGGCCCGCCGTCGGTCAGCAGGTAGATCAGGTTGAAATTGTTGAAGTTCGAAGCGAACTGCATGATCAGAATCGGCGACGTGGCCATCAGCACGTGCGGGATCGTGATCCGCCTGAACTTCGCCGCGCCGCCCGCGCCGTCGACTTCGGCCGCCTCGTACAGGTCGCGCGGGATGGTCGTCAGGATGCCGGACAATAGCGCCATAAGGAACGGCATCGACATCCAGAAATGCACGAGCAGCACCGTCAGCTTGGCGACCGTCGGATCGGAGAGCCAGGGCACGCCGGGCAGTCCCATGCGCTCCAGCAGGCCGTTGACCGGACCGAGCGCGCCGTTGAAGAGCACGCGGAAGACGAGAATCGCAATGAACGACGGGAACGCCCAGGGCAGCACGAACGCCGTCCGCCACAGCTTTTTGAACCGGACCCTGCGATGCTCGATCAGCAGCGCAACCCCAAGTCCGCCGAAGTAGGCGACAAGCGTCGACAGCACTGCCCAGACGATATTCCAGGCGAAGATGCCGCCGAAGGTGGATGTCCAAGCCCGGTCGGACAGCAGGCGCGAGAATGTCTGCAGGCCGGTCCAGCTCACGAGGGAGCGGTCGGGAATATGATTCGGCGACGAATAGTTCGTAAAGGCGATCAGCACGTTGAAGAGCATGGGCACGACGGATACGAAAAGGACGAAGAGCAGCGCGGGCGTGAGCAGCAGGAGCGCCACCCGCCCTTCGCGGGAGCGGCGATCGGTCAAGACTGGATGCCTCAGCCTGGTCTGGGCCGAGGTCGCCGCCGCCCCGCCGGCGGATTGGCGTGGCCGATGAACGCTGCCTCCGTCAGCGATCGCGGCGGCGCGGTTCCGGTAGGCGTCGGACACGTTCAGCGCATGGAGCAGCAGGAGCGCCGCGCCTGCGAACAACGCGAGCAGACCGTTGATCAGCAGAAAAATCGAGTGATCTCCCCGCACGAGCACGCCGTCCACGATCCGCGTCGGCGTCTCGCCGAGCGTGATCAGCCCCTCGAGCGCGCGGGCGATGCGCGGTACAACAACGATTAACGCAGCCGCGTAGGTGCCCATGAACAGCGCGCCTTTGGCATATTGACGGTTCAGCAGCTGCCCGCCTCCCGCACAGACCGCGGACAGCAGTCCCGCCGTGGCGGGGCTCGCCGGACCGGCACGATATGCGATCGCGCGATCTCCCCGGCTCATCCGCTTGTCTTCATGGCGGTGCGCATCTGGCTCACCATGTTGTCCAGCGTCTTCTTGATGTCGGCGCGGTCGTCGTTCCAGATTACGGACAATGCCGCGAACGACGGCACCCACAGCGTCGAGGTCTCGGGGATGACCGGCAGCGGCGTCGCATTCTGCAGCTGGGCCAGGAACGAAGAGACGTTCGGGTCGGACATGATCGACGGATCGCTTACCAGATCCCGCCGCGTCGGCAGCTGCGCGGTCATTTCATAGCGGAGCTTGGCGTTGTCTCGGCTGGTCGCGAGCTCTGCGAACAGCTTGGCGGCGTTGGGATACTTGGTGTAGGAATTGACGAACAGCGACCGCACGCTGATCAGGCTCTGCGGGTGCTTGCCGTTCGGCAGCAGCGGCAGCTGGACGACGCCGAAGTCGACGCCTGCTTTTCGCAGGTTGGCCATCTGCCATGTGCCGTCGATCATCATCGCGGCGCGTCCTTCCTGGAACAGACCGGAGATAACGTTGTTATTGATGTCCGCGGTATTCAGCGGGAACAGTGCTTTCAAGCTCCGCGCAAACTTTATTCCCTCGACCGCACCTTCGCCGTTCAGGCCGATATCGTCCGGATTCGTGCCGCCGTCGCCGAATATGTAGCCGCCATAGCCGGCGATGAACGCGTGCGCCTGATAAATCTGGGCGACATCCCATGCGAGACCGTACTTCTTGGCGGCGGGGTCGGTGAACTCGCGGCCGAATGCGAGCAGCTCGTCGAACGTCGTCGGCTCCTTGGGCATCAGCTTCCTGTTGTAGTAGAGCGCGTAAGTATCTGCGGACATCGGGTAGCCGTAGAGCACATCCTTGTACGTGATAGCCTGCGCGACCGAGGGCATGACATTGTCCGCCATGTCTTTTTGCGTGCGGTCGTTCGGCAGGAGCAGGCCGGCGCTGACCGCCTTGCCGATCGCGTCGTGCGGCGACGAGAAGACGTCCGCGCCAAGGCCCGCTGGACCGTCCGTCATCAGCTTGCCGACCGTGTCGATGGACGGGACGACCTCCACCTTCACCTTGACGCCGTAGGCGCTTTCAAATTGCTTCCCAACCTCCTGCAGAAAGGCGCGCTCATTGCCGTCGGACTCCCAGACGAGCAAGGAGGCTCCCTTTTCCGGCGCGATGTCAGCGCTTTCAGTTTGAGCAGGCGAAGTGCCGTTGCTCGCGGCCGTCCCGCCATTTTCCTGACGGTCGGACTCCGTCTTCGCATTCGCGCATCCCGCTGCCGCAACCAGGGCCAACGCCAGCACGAGCGATTTTTTTATTTTGTTTTTGGACAAGCGATCCCACTCCTTCTCGTTTACTTAATCGTTTAAGTTGACTGCCTTATCAAATTATCACAAACAGATTGTCCATGTCAACTCAAAACTTGAACTTTCTTCAAGTTTTGTCGCTTTGCGTCGATTTTTGTTTTTTGGTGGTTTTTAGGCGCTCCTCTCCTCTCCTCTCCTCTCCTCTCCTCTCCTCTCCTCTCCT
>NZ_JBHRYU010000036.1:0-96568 GCF_042649185.1 Cohnella sp. GCM10012308 | reverse complement strand
TAGGAGTACTTCCTTTCTCTCTCGTTTTGGTTGGCTAACCTTAATTTCGAGAATGTGGGGAGGTACTCCTCTTTTGTGCGCCAAAAAAGTCAGTCGTAGCAAGGGGTTTGAATTATGAAATTGACTTAATATGCAGGTTTTTTCGATCCGCCAAACATCCGGCACGCTCCAGCGCTCGGAAAGCGCGCTTACCTGTCCAGAAACCCCTTTTCTTACTCGCTGGGCTCAAGCGGCGGAAGGTCAGGCGTCGTGTATTCTACGACGTTGGATCTTCCCTTGTTATAGCCGTCACTGACAACGAGGCGGAACTTATAATTCAAGCCCGGCGTAAGGCCTTTGAGCGTAACGCGGTCGGTGCCGGAATCCATTTCTCCCACATAGAACGTAAAGTAGTCCTTGAACATAACCCCGTCTTGGTACTCGATTAAATAGTAGGTCGCTTCGACGGGCTCGGTGAATTGTAAGGTTACCGTCGTTGCATCGTGCGGCTGATTGACGTCGACGGCCAAGTCGGAGATCTGTCCTAAAGAATCGAGCTCAAGCGAAATGAGCGCGGGATTCAGCTTGAACAGCGCGTCCTCTTCGGATTGGGCCTCCGCGTCGGAGATCCAGGCTTTTAACAGCAAATCCCGGTCTACGGTCGACGGATCGATATAGACGGTGTAGCTGATGTCGAATTGAATGCCGGGCGGAAGCGAATAGGGATCCTGCGGATAATGACCGACGAACCGGTCGGTTCCCGCGATTCTCTCCAGGTAGAACCAATCGGATACGCCGGGGTACTCGTAATCCACTTCAAGCTGGTCCCCGTCATAATTCGGAAGCGTCAGCTCGATGCCGTTGACGGCATTCCGGAGGTCAAGGCCTTGGTTGTCGATATGCACGCTAACCTGCAACGCGCCTTCGAACTTCGTGTAGTCGTAATCGGAAACGGTTAATCTGACATCCGCCGAGAGCTTGAAGCGAATTACGGTCTCGCCGCCCGCCGCGTTCTTGGCTGTTAGCACGTAGGCGCCGCTCTCGTACAGCTCGCTGCCTAGTTCATAGTCGGCTATCGGTTCGCCGTCCTTGGTCAGTTCGAGAGACTCGATATCCGCTCCAGCGCCAAGTTCCGGCGTAACCGCGGCCGTATAGGTGTTTCCGTCTTTGACGCCGTTAATGACCGGTCCGGGCGTAGGCGTCGGCTCCGCGCTCGGCGACGGGCTCGGCTCCGCGCTTGGCGACGGGCTCGGCTCCGCGCTTGGCGACGGGGTCGGCTCCGCGCTTGGCGAAGGGCTCGGCTCCGCGCTCGGCGACGGGCTCGGCTCCGCGCTTGGCGACGGGCTCGGCTCCGCACTTGGCGACGGGCTCGGCTCCGCGCTTGGCGACGGGCTCGGCTCCGCACTTGGCGACGGGCTCGGCTCCGCACTTGGCGACGGGCTCGGCTCCGCGCTTGGCGAAGGGCTCGGCGCTGGAGTCGGTGCCGGGGTTGGCGTCGAGCCGCCTGGCGCAGAAGTGCCGCCGGTTACGCCTGTCTCACCTTGCAGCAATACGCCGGCTTCGCGCTCCAGACTGCCTGGCGCATGCTCGAACGAAGAGCCCGAGACGAACAGACGGGCGCTGCCGATCTGACCGGAGCCGGTGACGAAGATGATCGCGTATGCGTTCAAGCTGCCTACGGTCGAGCCGGACGGCACGATGAGCAACCCTTCCGTGCGGAAGTCGAGCCGCGCGACAGAAGTGGCGCCCTCCAGCACGAGGCGCAGCTTGCCGCCGAGCTTGTTCACGACGACCTGTCCGAGCTTGGCGTCGGACAAGTGCACGCTGTGCTCGCCGCCGCCGGCAACGTTCAGCGTGCCCGCTACGGTCACGCCTTCAAGCCGCGCATCCCCCTCGCCCACCTCGGCGCCGATCGTCAGATCGCCGCGGACGACCGTATTGCGCAGCGTCACGCCCGGCGCCTTGATCGATACGCTGCCGGCGATCTCCTGCGTGCCCTCGGCCGGTCCGTAGACGCCGGCCTTGTCGTATACGGTCGTGCGCGTCCGTTCTCGCAGCGTCCATGCCTTGTCCAGCGCAACGACGGCCTCCGCGCGGGTCATCGCCTTGGCCGGCCGGAACGTACCGTCCGGATAGCCGCCGAGCAGCTTTGAATACACGGCGGCTCCGACGGAGGCTTTGCTCCATGGCCGGATCTCCGCAGCGTCCGA
This sequence comes from Cohnella sp. GCM10012308, assembly GCF_042649185.1. Lineage (NCBI taxonomy): Bacteria > Bacillati > Bacillota > Bacilli > Caryophanales > Paenibacillaceae > Cohnella > Cohnella sp. GCM10012308. The sequence goes on along the minus strand of NZ_JBHRYU010000036.1, from coordinate 94,379 downwards.
GAATGCCGATCCGACCTCTCCCGTCTCTGCGAGTCCGTCAAGCTTGGCGAGCACGACCGCCGCTTCTTCCCGCGTCACGCTTCTGGACGGACGAATCGTACCGTCGGGGTAGCCCGACAAGATGCCGGCACCGGCAGCCGCGTAGATCGCCCCCGCATACCAGCTCCCTTCGCGGACGTCGCTATATTTCCCGGCGCCTCCGCCGCCCGCTTGAAGCTCGAAGGCACGTACGGCCAGCGTCGCGAACTCGGCGCGCGTGACCGGCTGATCCGGCTGCAAGCCGCCGTTCCCGGTGCCCGCCAGCCATCCCTTGTTTACCCAGTCGTTAAGCGTGTCCTCCGCCCAGTGCCCGGAGATCCCCGCCGCCGATGCGGCGCCCCCCCAGTCCGCTCCCAGCATGGACAGCGCAAGCGCGCACGCAGACAGCCTGACTCCTTTTCCCCATGCCACTTCCGATCATCCTCTCCTTGCATGCTTTGTCTGGAGCCTATCCTACCAGGGAAGCGGGAGAGAATCGATTTACTTTCGTTAACTTTCGACAGCATCTGTCAAAAGGAAATTGCCGCGCGCGCGCCGAATACCTTTTTATTAGCGTAGTATACGTTTGACACTCAACATGCCGAATCGAGGTAAGAAGCTTGCCTTCCGATATCATCCTGCGAACAAAAATACGCATCCCTCCCGTTCGCCGTGACGGAGTCGTCCGTACGAGACTGCTCGACCGGTTGAACCATGCCGTGGGCGGCAGGCTGACAGCGCTCGTTGCCCCCGCCGGCTTCGGCAAAACGACGCTGCTGGCCCAATTTTTGACGGAACGCGCTGCCCCCGCAGCATGGTTGTCGCTGGACGACACGGACAATGACCCGGCCAAGTTCTGGCGTTATTTCATTCAAGCGATCGGCGCCGTGATCGCAGAGCTCCCCGAGCGAGCCCTCCCTCTTCTGGATGCGCATCCGAACGTCTCGCGCGAGACGATGATGGATATGCTCCTGCGGGAAATCGACGATTTTTCCTTGCGGACCGGGCATTCGCTGGAGATCGCGCTGGACGACTACCACGCCATTCAAGACGATCGGATCCACGACAGTCTTGCGTATTTTATCGATCATTTGCCCGAAGACGCGCATCTGATCATCGCGAGCCGCACGCAGCCGCCTGTCCAAGCGGCGAAGTGGCGCGCGCGGGGTCAAAGCACCGAGATCGCCGGCAGCGAATTGACCTTTACGGCCGAAGAGACACGCCGTTTCTGCGAGCATACGGCCAAACTCAGCTTGACGACCGAGCAGGTCGACCGGATCTTCGCCTGGACGGAAGGCTGGGCGGCGATCGTCCAACTGGTATCCGTATCGCTAGAGGGTAAAGACGCCCGGTCTCTGGATCTTCTTAGCGGACAAGCTGCGGGCGGACATGACGGCATCATGACATACCTGGCAGAGGAGGTGCTGTCGCGTCTGCCCGACGAATTGCGGCGGTTTCTGCTCGACACGTCCGTGCCCGAGCGGTTCGATTCCGGCACGTGCGACGCCCTTACCGGCCGCGACGACGGGAGCCGTATGCTGGGCGAGCTCCGCAGGCGCAACCTGTTTCTCGTGCCGCTGGACGACGGCGGCGTCTGGTTCAGGTACCATCATATTTTCCGCGATGCGTTAAAAGGTCAGCTGCTCCGGGAAGACCCTGCGCGCGCAAAGCTGCTCTCCCGCGTCGCCGCGCTGCGCCTAGGCGAGCTCGGACTCCACGATGAAGCGATGGAGCAGAGCATCCAAGGGGGCAACGACGAGCTGGCGGCCGAGCTGCTGCAGCGCCAGCTTTACACCGTGCTCGGTCGCGGCGAATTCTCGACGCTGCTGCGCTGGATGCATGCCATCCCGCCTGCGTCTCTGCCGGCCGAGCTTCATTTGCTTCGCGCATTCGCGCTCATCGTCACCGGCCAATTCCCTGCCGCGGAGGCTGCGCTGATCTCGCTCGAGCGGGACATTCAGGCGCTGCCGGACGACGGGCGGCGCGAACAATTGCAGAGCGGCCTGTTTTTCGTCAAAGTCAACTATGCGTTCTCTACCGGGGACTACGATCAATGGCTGAAATACGCGGACCGCATTCCGGATATGCTGCCGGAAAGCCCGTTGTTCTACAATTTGAACTACAACAAGAGCGAGCCGCTCGTCAGGCGCACGCTGTTCGGCCTGAACGGCGCCATCCCGCCGAATACGAACGTCATCGCGCTGCGGATGGTCGACATCATGAACGCCCATGGCTGGAAGCAGTCGTTGTTTTCGCAATACGTGGTTCAATCGGTGGCTGAAGGCTACTTCGAATGGGACCGGCTGCCCGAGGCGGATTCGCTGCTCAAGGAGGTCGAGACGATCACCTACCACAAGCGGTGCGCCGGCTTGTACGTTCCCTGCCGCATCACGATGGCCAAACTCATGCAGGCCGGAGGACACGCCGCGGAAGCCAGAGCCCTGCTGCAAGCGACGGCGGAGACAACCCGCGATTGGGGCGAATCGCACTGGGAAATGCCGCTGGCCGCGTATGAAGCTCGCTTTGCGCTTGCCGATGGCGATCTGGCCGGCGCCGAGCGTCTCCTGAGGCGGACCGGCGTCGGCGCGGCCGACGCTCCCGCACTCTATAAAGAGACGGAATATATGACGCTCGCCCGTTTGTTAGGCGCGCGGCGCAAGGAAAAGGAAGCGCTGAGGCTGCTGGAAGGCCTCGCGGAGTTGGGCGTCCGCGAACGCAGCCTCATTACGACGGTGGACGCGACCGTCCTTCGCGCGCTGCTCGAGTGGCAGCGCGGACGGCGCGAGGCGGCGCTCGATCGTTTGCACGAGGCGCTCGCCGCGGGCGCCGCAAACGGATATGTGCGCAGCTTTACCGGCGAAGGCAAGCCCATGCTGACGCTGCTGCAGGCTTATCGCGCAAAGCGGCTGCTTGCCGTTCCCGACGGCGAAAAGGCGCTGGCAGGCGATGGAGCCGACGGCGGCGTGGAGGCGGCATATGTGGGCGGCCTCATCGCCAAGCTGCAAGCGGAACTCGAAGCGGCAGGCGCATCGGCTTTTACGGGCGAGTACGACGGCGATCGGCTGATCGAGCCGCTCACGGACAAGGAGCTGGCGCTGCTGCAGGAGCTCGATCGAGGGGCGACGAACCGCGAGTCGGCTGCGAAGCTTCAATTGACCGAGGGCACGGTCAAAGTTTACCTGAGCCGCGTTTACGCCAAACTGGGCGTCTCTTCGCGGACCCAAGCGCTCAGCCGCGCGCGGGAGCTGCGGCTGTTGGATTAAGTCCGTTGGCGGTGTACGGGGCGGCATCGCCTCTCGCAGTGCAGGCGATCCGCCCCGGACACCGCGTCCAGGCGGCATCGCCTCTCGTAGTGCAGGCGATCCGCCCCGTACACCGCGTCCAGGCGGCATCGCCTCTCGCAGTGCAGGCGATCCGCCCCGGACACCGCGTCCAGGCGGCATCGCCTCTCGCAGTGCAGGCGATCCGCCCCGGACATCGCGTCCAGGCGGCATCGCCTCTCGTAGTGCAGGCGTTCCGCCCCGTACACCGCGTGCAGGCAATCCGCCCCGGACACCGCGCGTCCAGGCGGCATCGTCTCTCGCAGTGCAGGCGATCCGCCCCGTACACCGCGTCCAGGCGGCATCGTCTCTCGTAGTGCAGGCGATCCGCCCCGGACACCGCGTGCAGGCGGCATCGCCTCTCGCAGTGCAGGCGATCCGCCCCGGAACCGCGTCCAGGCGGCATCGCCTCTCGTAGTGCAGGCGATCCGCCCCGTACACCGCGTCCAGGCGGCATCGCCTCTCGTAGTGCAGGCGATCCGCCCCGGACACCGCGTGCAGGCGGCATCGCCTCTCGTAGTGCAGGCGATCCGCCCCGGACACCGCGTGCATTCGGCATCGCCTCTCGTAGTGCAGGCGATCCGCCCCGGACACCGCGTGCAGTCGGCATCGCCTCTCGTAGTGCAGGCGTTCCGCCCGGGGCACCGCGAGCTGGCCTATTACGCGTCAAGCCTCCGCCTTTTTAAACGACACCCCCTTCGCCGCGAGCGCTTGCTCCAGCGTATCGATCCCCTTGCGGCCCATGCCGTGCAGCTTGAGGATGTCCTCCGCCCGCCAGTCCGCGAGCTGGTCGAGCCGTTCGATGCCTGCGCCGGCCAGCGCGCGCAGGGCAGGCTTGGACAGCCGTTCAGGCAAGTCGCGTTCCTTCTCCATCTCGACGCCTCCATTCTTATATGTGTTATTTCTCCCTGTAACGCTCCCTTTCATTTTACCCGCCGCCCCCGCTTCATTCCATTCTGCATCTTCATTTTTCCGCCCCGGTCATTCGACCGGCAACTTCCCTTCCCCGCGGTTCGTCTAACTTCATGAAGGTTAAACTACTACCATCATGAAGAAACGGAGATGAATCGCCATGCCGAAAATCAAATGGCTCAGCTTCCTGCTGGCCTCAACCTTGCTCGCGGTGCCGCTCGCCGCATGCAACCAGAGCGACGGCGCAGCGTCCTCCGGCGGTGCAACGGCGTCTGTATCTGCAACCGTCCCGGCATCCGACAATGCAAGCACGACGTCCCCGACGGCTTCGGCCTCCGAAACGACGGCCGCTTCCCCTTCCGCAATTCCCGCCGAGACGGCTTCGCCCGCTCCGAGCGCGTCATCGACCGCCAAGCCGTCCGCGGCAGCGTCGGAGTCCGTGCAGTCGGCCCTGGGCATGCCGACAGCTTTTCGCATGGCAGGCACCAAGATCGGCTGGACGGGCGGAAAAGGCTGGATCGCCAGAACCGACGACGGCGGCAAAACCTGGCATACGCAGTACAAGCACGATTACGAGATCCTGCAGATTTTCGCGCTGAATGACCAGCAAGCCTGGGCTACGCTCGACATCGGCGACTCCAAAGCCGTGAAGCTCGTAAAGTCGACGGACGGCGGCAAAAACTGGAGCGACGCGGGTAATGTGCCGAGCTACGACTTTTTCCATTTTGTTAATGAAAAAGAAGCGTTCAGCGGCGCATGGACGACCCGGGACGGCGGCAAATCGTGGCAGGAACTCTCCGTTCCGAAAGGCCAAGTCGGCAACGTTTATTTCCATGACCGCAGCAATGGCTGGGCCGTCACTCAGAACGCCGGGCAAAAGTTCAGCTTCCTCCGCACGCAGGACGGCGGAAAAACGTGGACATCCGTCTACTCGAAAGCTTGGGACGGGGATCTAAACGGCGCGGTCATCCGCTCCGCCGGCAAAAACGACGCCTGGATCGAGCTCATTGGCGGTTCGGGCATGACGCAAACCTCGTATTCGCTGTTCCACACCGCGGACGACGGCAAGAACTGGCAGCCGGTCGTCGCCAACAGCACAGCGGGCGCCGGACCTGCTCCCGGATTTAAAATGGACGACAAAGGCGTGCCGTCCAATGAAGGCAACTCGCCGGGCACGCTGTACGTGGTCGACACGAAGACAGCCTTCCTCGGCGGCCAGTGCCAGGCTTGCGACAATTCCAATACGCTTGGCTATACGACGGACGGCGGCAAAACGTGGGTGAACGACAAGACGCAGCTGCCAGGCTACGGCAAGCAGCTGATTGCGGCCGCGGACGCCAAGCACGTATTCTGGATTCTTACGGATGCGGAGAATCCGTCCGTCCTGTACGTGTCGCAAGACAGCGGCGCGCACTGGACCAAGACGCATACGTTCGCCAAACCGGATGGCGGCACGGCGCAATAACGGCATGAATTAAAGAAGCTTCCCGGCCGCGTAACTGCGGTCGAGAAGCTTCTTTTGTTATGATGGCCTTAACATCCTCGCGGTTCGCCGATATCGGGCTCCGGATTTTTCTTGGCTGCCCGCGCATCCAGCAGCATGCCGACGATCCCCAGCAATACCCCGACGTTGATCGCAAGATCCGCCAGGTTCATGATGCCTCGGCCTCCCGTCCACTCCAGAAAGTCCGTCACCCGCGCGAACAGCAGCCGATCGATCGCATTGCCGACGGCGCCGCCCGCGAAGAACCCCGCGCCAGCCGCAAGCCAGGGATTGCTTAGCTTGCCCTTGCGCTGCGCATAGACGACCCAGATGACGACGGCAATGGCGACCGGGATAAAAATTCTGCCCCAGCCTTCGAACGAGCCGCCTGCCGCCCCTGTATTCTCGATATGGGTGAACCGTAGAACGCCTGGCCAGAATAAATGGCTGTCTCCTACAGGCAACGCGTTACGGACCGCGATCTTGGACAATTGATCGATCCCGATAACGGCCAGGAGCACGACATAGACCAAACCTCGACGGCACGAGTCTCTGGCCGATTTGACGCTGCGCATGGCGATCCCTCCTCTATGCCTAGTATACGCGATCGTGGAGTCGGCCGTTGCGCAATCGTCGGCGCGGCTGCCTTGTCCTAGGAAAAGGAAGTCCTTTTCAGCCGATTAGCCCCTTCAAGGTTCGATTATGGATTCGCTGCCGCGGAGCTCGCTCCGGGCGCTTGTCCGCCGTTGTCGCCGCCCTGACCGCCCTGGCCTCCCTGGCCCATTTGTCCGCCTTGTCCGCCTTGTCCCATCTGCCCGCCTTGCTGCATGCCGGGTCCGCCGAACCCGCCGCCTGGAAAGTCGCCGGGCGCGCGATGCACCATCTCGCCCCCGAGGTGTCCGGTATAGCCGACCAGCACGGCCGCAGCCAGCGCGGCGACGAGGAAGATCGGATGGCTGCCATAATCCTTCTTTTTAGCCCACAGCAGCGAAAGACGCACGACGCTGATCGCGATCGCGAGGAACATCGTCAATTTGCCGTACATTTCGTGCTCGCCCACGCTCGGATTCGGCGACTCCGGCCCTGTCAGCACGGATGCGATTGCGCCAAGCGTGCCCGCGATGAGGCAGACGAGCCCGGCATTGTTCCATTCCCGTTTTTTCCAGATCAGGCCGGCCAGGTCGAACAAGAAGCCGAAGATTAGCAGCACGATCGGAAAATGCGTCAAAATAAAGTGCTTGTTGTTCCATAAATAATCCATTAGACTCGCTCCCTTTATAACACTATATATCGTAGTGTTGATGTCTATAAAAAACGGGCCGGCAGGCCCGGGATATCCGTGTCTCAACCTAATGCCACCATAAGCACCAGCACCGCAAACGACAGCAACGTCGCGGAGAGCGGCGGTCTCCAGGAGGGCTTGTACTGGGGATCCAGCAAAAGACGGATGCGCACGTTGACGGACGCGTCCGCGAAGGACGCGCTCGCTGCCGGCATCTCGGCGGCTCCGCCCTGCCGCAGCAGCTTCAGCAGCGCGCTGCCCAATTCTCGGGCGCCGCCGCTCGACGACGCGATAGCATGGCGGTCCGCCAGCACTTCGATCGCCGTCTTGTACTTGTCCTCCGCCCAGCCGAGCAGCGGAACGTACCACAGCGCAGTGCGGCTCAGCGACAGCGCGAACAGCGCGAGCGGATCGCGCCGCCTCAGATGATGCCGCTCGTGCGCGACGACCGCCGCGATCTCGGCGGGACTCAGCATTCCGAGCAGGCCCGTGGACAGCACGATTCGCGGCCGGACGAAGCCGACGGTCATCGCGACGGGCGCGTCCGATCGAATGATCGTCAGCTGCCGCCGGCCGAACCCGAACCGGCGCGCATATCGCCTGGACATGCGGGCATCCGCAGTCCGCCGCAGCATGCAGCCGAATCGCCGGGCGAACGCCGCCTCACGGACGAGCTGCCTGACGCAGACGGCCAGCGACGAGACGAACACCGCGCTCATCAAGGGCATCGATATCGGAAATCCTATGTACCGGAACCAAGCGACGCAGTAGTCGAACAGCACGAACGGCAGCCTGATCCGGAATACGACCTTGAGCACGAACATCGCCATCTGCGCCGCCACGAATGCCGATACGGACAATGAAGCGACGAGCAGCCATCTCGAGCGGGCTTCCCACATGATTATCGTTCCTTTTTAAGTTGTTTGAGCTGCCGCTCCAACTGGTCCAGCAGATCGGGATCGACCTGCTCCAAGGCATCGACCATATGCACGACGGCCCGCGAACCGAACTCTTGCACCAGCTCGAAGGTCAGCTCCTTGGATTGTGCCTCGAGAAATTCGTCCCGGGTGAGGACAGGACGATAACGATGGGATTTAGAAACCGCCTTTTTGCTCAATATTCCTTTATCCACCAGCCGGTTCATTACCGTCATCACCGTATTGAAGCTCATTTCCTTATCCTTGTTCAGCGCTTGCTGCACGTCCTTGATCGTCAGCTCGCCCTCCGCGTCCCATAGCGCGGTCATGATCCTAGCTTCGAGCGGGCCGAAAAATCGCTCCAGGCCGTTGCCGTGAAATTTGAAATTTTGCAGCTTCATGTTCTACACACCCTTCACACTACAGATTATAGTTTTCTGCAGGGCCGCTCGTCAATGCTTGCTTACTTACAGCAGTTTCCGGGTTGCGCAGTTTGCAGACACTTGTTTATAATATAAACATAAGTTTAAAAAGAAGGAGCTGCCTATGGATCGCGAGCAACAGATTATGTCGTTCATCCGGCGCAATCCCTTCGTCAGTCAGCAGGAGCTCGCAGACGCGATCGGCATCTCCCGCAGTGCGGTCGCGGGGTATGTCGCGGCGCTGACCCGCAAGGGCAGCATTCGCGGACGGGCGTACGTGCTCGCCGAAGAAGGATCCGTGCTCTGCATCGGCGGCGCGAACCTGGACAGCAAAGCCCGCGGCAAGCAGCCGCTGCGGCTCGGCGCCTCCAATCCCGTCGCAGTCGCGGAGAGCTGCGGCGGCGTCGCGCGCAACATCGCGGCCAACCTTGCCGCGCTTGCCGCGAACGTCTCGCTGCTGACGGCGGTCGGCGACGACAAGGCGGGCCGCTGGCTGCTCGACCGGACGTCGAGCCAGGGCGTAGACATCGGCCCGTCCCTCGTGCTTGGCGGCGAGAAGACAGGCAGCTATACCGCCATTCTCGACGAGGACGGAGAGATGTTTATCGCCTTCGCGGATATGGAGATCTACGAGCGGATCACGCCGCAGACGCTCGAGGAAAAGTGGCCGCACATCGCCGCCTCGAAGCTGGTCGTGGCAGACGCGAATCTGCCGGCGAGCAGCCTTGCTTGGCTGGCACGCCGCTGCGGCGATGCCGGGCTCCCGCTATTCGTCGATCCGATCTCGCCGGAGAAGGCGAAGAAGCTGCCGGACAGGCTGGACGGCATCGCGGCCGTGTTCCCCAACCTGGCAGAAGCGCGCCAGTTGGCCGGCGAGGACAGCGATGGGCGGCCGGCCGACGAGGGAGAGGCGGAATGGGCGGCGCTCGCCTGCCGAATCCTGGAACGCGGCGCCGGTCATGTCCTGATTACGCTCGGCAAGCACGGCGCCTACTGCGCCGGACCGGACGGGGGCATTCATCTCCCCGCGCTCCCGGTCCAGGTCGTCGACGTCACCGGTGCGGGAGACGCGTTTCTCGCCGGCGTCGCCTACGGCGTGCTGCGCGGCGAGTCCTTCGCCGACGCCTGCCGGTCCGGACTCGCAGCCGCTCGCATCGCGCTCGAGACCGCGAGCTCCTCCTCCGAGCACCTGAACGAAGAACGGCTGGCCGAGGCCATCCGCAACGCGCAAATTTAATGTACCCCACTCTAATAGCGGAAGGAATCGATCCCATGAACCCATATCTTCAATTGACCAAGGAAGTCCAGGACGCGCTGCACGAAGGCAAGCCGATCGTCGCGCTGGAGACGACGATCATCTCGCACGGCATGCCTTATCCGCAAAATATCGAGATGGCCCGCAAGGTCGAAGACATCATCCGCGAAAACGGCGCCGTCCCGGCGACGATCGGCATCATGAACGGACGCATCCGGATCGGGCTCGACGCAGAAGGGCTTGAGGCGTTCGCCAACTCGCCGCAAGTCGAAAAGGTCAGCCGCCGCGACTTCGCGCACATCCTGTCCTCCGGCAAGATCGGCGCGACGACAGTGTCGGCCACGATGATCGGCGCAGCGATGGCCGGCATCGAAGTATTCGCCACCGGCGGCATCGGCGGCGTCCACCGCGACGGAGAGAACAGCATGGACGTCTCCGCGGACCTCACAGAGCTGGCCCAGACGAACGTCGCCGTCGTCTGCGCAGGCGCGAAATCCATTCTCGACATCGGCCGCACGCTCGAGTATCTGGAAACCCAAGGCGTCCCCGTCGTCGGCTACAAGACGGACGAGTTCCCTTCGTTCTACGCCCGCGAGAGCGGCTTCGGCGTCGACTTCAGGCTCGACACGCCCGAAGAGGTCGCTGCCATGCTGCGGACCAAGTGGAATCTTAACCTGGCTGGCGGCGCGATCATCGCCAATCCGGTGCCGGCCGAATACGCCCAGCCGGCGGACAAGATGGAAGCCGTCATCCGCCAGGCGCTGGACGAAGCCGACGCCCAGCATATTGCCGGCAAGCGCGTGACCCCGTTCCTCCTCGGACGAATCAAGGAGCTGACGGGCGGCAGCAGCCTCGACACGAACATCCAGCTCGTGTACCACAACGCGAAGGTCGCGGCGGAGATCGCCGTGGCGTTGAGGGCGAAGTAACGCATATGAGTTGAAAATAAAAACGGGAAGAGACGGCCGCGGCCGCTTCTTCCCGTTTTGCCTTCACTTTGGCGCCCCATCCGCTACCGAATCGAGCTGGGCAGAATGAGTGTTGTAACCGCCAAAAATTAGCCTTATCGGCGAATAAAACGCAGGTGCCATCGCAGGAACAACAGTCCGAAAACGTAAACCGGAAGGGAGTAATACAGTTTCCAACCTTTATAGATCAGGTACCCCGTCTTGAGCGACAGCCATTCGAACAAAAGGGCCAGGACGACGGCGACAACCAGATACAGCACGAACAGCTTGTTGCCGTTCGGCATGAAGTTCAATGCCAACACGCCGGCCGTCGGCGGAAGCGCGACCTGCAAGATGAGGTCCGATAGCGACACGTCGGGATTGATAAAATCGTATAGGTCGAGCAAAAGTCCGAAGCAGAGATCGGTATAGATCGTGAGCGCGATCATGACGAAGTACGTCGCATACATTTCCTTCCTCGTCAGCCGCTTGGGCGAAAAAATCAGCGCGGCGACGGCCGCGACGGCGCTGGCATAGGCAAACCAATTTCCGGCATTCATGGCGTCACCTCGGATTCGATGTCGGTTATTTCGTTTTGGCCAAGCCAAGCGCCTTATGGTCCCACAAGATATCGGCCACGACCGCGGCCTTATCCTCGTCGCAGGTCACGACCAGGATGACGTCTCCGCGTTTGCCCTGGAGGAACGCGGTCTTCTTTTTGCGCCGCTTCCGCAGGTAGAGGAGCCCGTTGATCGCGACGCCTAACGCGAATCCGGTTCCCGCCCCGATAAGTCCCCAGATGATCGGCCCCCAGGTCCATACGAACCCCTTGCTAGCGCCTACCGTGGCGAACATGAACGCCAGGATCATGCCTTTGTCCATAAAGGATAACCCGTCCGCCCGGTGCATGCTGTCCATCAGCCGCGGCTCCTCCTTGCGCAGGTCCAACGGCACGGCGTAGATCGACGAGACCCCATGCGCCTCCAGCTCCGTAATGGCAATCTCGAGCAGGGTAGAATAATCGAACGTCGCGAATATTTGCATCAGTCCACTTTGCTCCCGATCGTTAATGTGACGCCTGGCGGCTGATAATTTCTGACGAGGTGGCTCCTTAAGGCATGGTCGAAAAGCTTGTTGTTCTCAACAGTGCTCACATAGGCGTCGTACACGGTAAACAAATAAAAGGATGGAATATACAGCAGCCACTGGGCATCCACAGTCCTCGCGGACGAGTGGATGTCCCCTATAATGAACTGGTGCATGGCCAAAATCACATGGGATTCGTATACGAGCACGATGGTACTGAGCAGGATAAATGTCGCCAATATGATACGATGGAGATACAGCTGCCCGACGCTCGGGATGCCCATCGACCAAACCACGGCTATCCATGGCTTGCGTTTATCTAGATAATTCACTTCGAACGCGCCGATGTTGAATTCGCTGAACTTCGCGTTTTCCCTGCGCGCCAGCACGTACACCTTGTTCATGTCGACCGCCGTCCGGTAGCTGTCCCAGATGGCGAACAAATAAACGGGGATATAGAGCGACATGAATCTGGGATCCAGCACGTCCCGGGCCGCTTGGAACTGGCCGTTGAGCGTATGGACGATGGCAAGATTCAGATGGATTTTCTGATTGATAAATATCTCCCACAAGACCAGCAGATATCCCCGAATGTACTTGTTCAGCAGCAGGTGGCCGAAGCCCGGAAAGGCCGTCGACCAAAAAGCGATCGTATACGGATTGCGCTTGTGAATCTGCGCCGTCCCGAACATGCTGACAAAGGCGAGATAGCGCCTGGCGCGAAAGGGATCGGAGAAGTTATTCATCGGTTCACCCCGAAGTCCATGTCCGAATTTAGCGAAACAAGCGATTCTCCGCAACGCTCGCGATTGTAGATTGTCCCTCGGCAGGAGGAATTATCCTCAACAAAAAGCGCGCCGGCTCCTTGAAGGAGGCCGGCGCGCTTTGCGTCGTTCGGTTAGCGGTTGAGAAGCTTATAAATGACGTTCGCCGCTTGGACGCGCGTCGTCTCGCCCTTCGGCGAGAACGTGCCGTTTTCGAAGCCGTTGATCAGTCCGGCGTCCGCCAATTGCCCGACCGCTTCGCGCGCATATTCCGCGATCGAAGCTTGGTCCTTGAAGGCAACGGCCGCCTCTGAACCATCCAGCCGGCCTGTCAGCGCGATCGCTCTGGCCGACATGACGGCCATGTCCTCGCGCGTGATCGTGTCGTTCGCGCCGAAGGTGCCGTCCGCGCGGCCCTTGACGATGCCGAGCTTGGACCCGGCAGCGACCGCGCCGTAATACCAGGCATCGGACGCAATGTCGCTAAACGACGCCGTCGCCTGCGGATCGGTCAGCTCGAGCGCCTCGAGCAGCAGCTTCAGGAACTCGGCGCGCGTCACCGGACGGCCTGGCTCGAACATACCGTCCCCGGTGCCGTTTGCGATCTGCCGCGCAGCCAGCGCTTCGATCGCTTGCCGCGCCCATGCCGCCTGCGACAGGTCGCCAAAGGTTACGTCGGCATAGCCGACCGCATAGCGGCTGAAATGCCGCGGCTCAAACGAGATCGTACCGGCCGATGCGTCTGCAACAGTCCGCTTGACCGGCTGCAGCTTGCCGTCATCCGTGATGTAATACACGACCAGCTTGTGCGTCTGCTCGCCCGACTGCGGCTTGTAGTCCAGCGTCACGCTGACCGCGCCGCCCTTGCCGAAGTCCGCCGGCTTCGCGCCGTCGACTGTCAGGCTCAGATCGTAGACCGGACGGTCGCCGATCTTGCTCTTCGCGTCCGCCGGCAGCGCTGCGTTGTCCGCCTTCGCGATCGTGAGCGTCAACTGCTTCGCGCTCGGCCCGATCAGCCCGACGTTCGTACGCACGACGATCGTCGCGCCGTTCGCGGTGACCGCGATCTCGCCGACGCCGCCTGCCGCTGCGGCGCCAAGCAGCGCCTGCAGCGGCAGGTTGACCGTTGCCGTGCCCTTGATAGACGCTTCGCCCGTATCGATCGCGATCTGCAGCCTGCCGTTCTTGGCGCCGGCAGCCGCCTTCTTCACGTCGTCCGCGTTTAAGCTGACCCCGACGTTGCCTTGCGCGTCCGGCGTCGCCTTCACGGCGATTGCGCCTTCGGATACGACAGCCGTGCCGTTAGCGCCGCTCGTCGGAGGCGTCACGGTGCCGGGATTGCCCGTGCCCGGATCGACCGGCGGCTCCCCGGTATTGTCGCGCGTCGCGAACCGCGGCAGTCCTTCGATGCCGATGCTGTTCTGATAGAAAGCCGCCATCGCTTCCTTCGTGTTGTAGTTCCAGGTACGGATGCCCCACGGCATAGCGAGCGTCCAATCCGGCTGGGCCGCCTGTTCGGCCTGCGTCGGGAAGACGAACGTCTCGCCGATGATCATCGGCTTGCCGTCGGCCTGCGCGATGCGCTTCGCTTGCTCGTAGTGGCGCGTTGCGTAGCCTTCCGTATCGTAGAAGTCCACGGACAGGATGTCGTAGTAGTCCTTGCCCGGATTGAAGCTGTTCCAGTCGTTCGCGTCATACTCGGCGAGTCCGCCGTCGAGACCCTCGTAGCGGTCGAACTTGGCGTCGCCGTCGGCATAGCCGTAGTCGTCCGGCAGATCCTGGACATTCCATACCCAGATGATGTTCGAGAGCCCTTTTTCCTTTTCCATATAATCGTGGAACATCCGGTACAGCGCCGCGCTGCCTTCCGGTCCCGGGCGTCCGCCCCACCAGAAGACGTGCTGGTTCATCTCGTGGAACGGCCGCAGCATGACGGTCACGCCCGCGTCCTCGAGCTGCTGCAGATACTTCGCGTATTCGTCCATGCGAAGCTTCCAATTGTTGTTGAGCGCGGTGCCGTCCGTAAGCAGATCCTTCCATTGATCGTTGTAAAGGAAGCTGTAAATACGGTTCGGACTCGGCAGCGTCTCCTGCGCCGTGTCTCCGCCCCAGTTGCCTTCCGTTTCCTGGGCGACCGTGTATTGCGGCGGCGAGACGTGGAACATGATCTGCACGAGGCTGCCGCCGGCCCATTGCCGCTTGATCTCGTCGATCATGTTCTGCCGGTACGGTACCGTGCCGCCCGTCAGGAAGTCCGCGCTGTACAGCGCCGGATACACGCCGAACTCATTGGCCACGCGCTGATGCAGCACGTCGTTCGCGGCCGGATTCGAGTACGACTGGTCATGATGCATCGCGGACAGCATACCGTGTCCGGTGAGCTTCTTCAGGTAATCGACCACATCGACCGCGACAGGCAGATGGCTCACCGTGACGCTCAGCTGCGCGTTGACGTCGATCGTGAACGTCGTGCCGTCCTGATACAGCTTCACTTGCGTAAGCGCGACATTCGTATGCCCTTCCTTCAGGAAGTCGCCCTTCGGCACGAAGCGATCGAAGTTCGGCAGCACCGCCGCGTCCGAGGATACGTAAGTCGCCTGCACGATCTTCGCGCCCGCAGGCAGCGTCGCGCTCGCGTTCAGCAGCGAGATCAGGTTGCCGATGCCGTCGGCCTGAAGTTCCGTTTGTGCGAACGAGAGCTCAGGCAGCACCGGCTTTTCGCCGAACACCAGCTGAATTTCATCCAAGGTGACCGTGCCCCCCGTAGCGCTCCCTACCTTGTTCACATAGAGCGCGAACGAAGCGACGCCCTTCGTATTCAACGTGCCCGCGCCTTCCTTGCGCTTGAACTCGCCGATCGGGATGACGAGATGCTGCGGCGCGGTCGACGTCTTGTCGAAGCCCGCTACATTGTTCAGATGCGCCTCGTACGAAGCGCCGTCCGACAGCTGCAGCAGGATGTCCTGCCCCTTGCCGTCCGTTTGCACCCACAGCTCGACCGCCTCGAGCCCCGGCCAGTAGCCGTTCACCGTGCGCGAGCGGCCGGAGTAGCCGTTCGTCAGATCGTAATCGAACTTCATTGCGTTGCCCAAGCCTTCGCCGAACGGCGACGGGACGAGCGTCAGCGTATTTTGTCCCCCGTTCGTATTGCGTCCGTAGACGCCGGAGAGCTGCGCGTTGTCCGCATAAGCCGAGAAGTCGTCGAGCGCGATCTTGTACTTGTCGGGGTCGACAGGCCCGCCGTCGCCCAGCGACTGCGCGAACAGCCAGTCGAACGGCTTCGCGTCGTACTTGGCGTCAATGCCGTTGTCCAGCACCGGCACCCACGATTGATGCCCGTCGTACGTAATGCCGTCCTGAACGACGCCCGTGAATTCGGTGTAACGTACGTTGCCGCCCAGCGCGGTCAGCGCCGTATTTGCGGCGCGGCTGTTCGACACGTCGATTGTCGTGTCGTTCGCGCTGTGGAACAGCCAGATCGGCACGTCCTTCACCTTTTCATAGTCGGCCGTCGTCAGATTCAGATTGCCCGGCACGGTCGTCGTGCTGGCGATCGCGATTGCGGCCGCGTACAGCTTGGGCTCCTGCAGCAGCAGCTTCCACGTCCGGGTGCCGCCGGCCGAAGCGCCTACGATGTACACCCGCGACGGATCGATCTGGCTGTCGTCCGCAAGCAGCTTTTTCACCAGCGCGGTGACGCCGTCCACGATGTCGTCCGGCGCGCCGTGCGCCGCGCTGAACTGCGGCGCCAGCACGTACATGCCGCCGTATGCGGCCTGTGCGGCCGGATCCGCGAATGCGGTCGCACCCTTGCTGGAGAGCATCGGCAGCAGACCTTCGCTGCCCCGCTCGCCGTTGCCGTGCAGCCAGAGCACGAGCGGATACTTTTGCCCCGCCTGCTTGTCGTTCGGCACGAACAGATTGTACGTATGGTCGCCGTTCGCGTCCGTATACGTGCCCTGCTCGAAGTCGTCGACGATCAGGTTCGTCTGCTTGCTCTGAACGTACTTGGCGCCGAGCGGCAGAAGCGAACCGATTGCGCTCTTCTGCTTGACGCTGTAGCCCAGATTTAGCAGCGTCGTCTGACGCGCCGCGCCGTCCCAGGACGTTGTCGCCGCTTCGGCCAGATCCTTGCCCGTCTTGAACTCGAGTACGACATAACGTCCCGCGGACGTACCCGCGCCGTCGATTTTACCCGTGTCGTTGACATAGGCATTCACGATCGTGCGGAGTCCCTCGTAGGAGACGACGCCCGTGCCCGTCGTGTTGCGGACGCCTACCTCGAACGTGCTCTTGGAAATGTCCGCCGCGTTCACCTTGGCGCTTACGCCCATGTCGATGACCAGCCCCTTGACGTTCTGGCCCCAATCGTAAACTTCGGTAACCAGATCGTAGTTGTAGGACTGCGTTTCCACGCCGCTTCCCCCTTTGAGCGTGGAGGCGAATACCGGCGTATCGAGAATCGACACCGTGTTCTTGTAGAACGTACGCAGGGCGTCGTCGGTGTTGTATACCCATGCGTCGTCCGCCCACGGCATCATCATCGCGTAGTCCTTGTATTTAGCCAACCCCGCCGTATCCAGCAGCTTAAAGCTCTCGCCGATGCCGATCGGCTTCGGACCGTCCGAGCCGCCGGCTTCCGCCGCGAACCGCTTCATCTGGGCGTAGTAGTCGTCGCCTTTGCTGCCAAGGCCGTTGGTGTAGGCATCCAGCGTCAGGATGTCCCAATAATCGTTGCCCGGATTGTAATCCTGCCAGTTCATCCGGTTGTCGAAGTCCTGCATGTTCCACATCCAGATCATGTTGTCCAGACCCTTGACGTTCACCAGGTAATCCTTGGTCAGGCGATAGAGAGCGGCCGTATTCTGCGGCACGCCGGCCCACCAGAAGGCATGCTGGTTCATCTCGTGGAAAGGACGAACCATCGGCACGACGCCGGCGTCCTTGAGCTGCTGCAGATACTTGGCGTACTCGTCAAGCCGCAGCTTCCAGTTCTTGTTCAGGTCGCCGCCGTCGGTGAGCAGGCTGGTCCACTGCTGCGGCGCGAGGTCGGTCTGCACCGCGTTCGCGCTGCCGGACCAGTCCGCGCCCTGCTTCTCCTCCTCGACCGTCCGGGTTGCGGACGGCACGTGGAACATGATGTTGATCAGCGCGCCGTCGTTCCACTGGCGTATCGCCTCGTCGATCATCTTCTGCCGGTTCGCGACGTCGTCCTTGAGGAACAGGAAGTCCCCGCTCCAGATCGCCGGCGTGACGCCCGTCGTCTCCATAATGCGGTCCGTCGTGATGCGCGGCCGTTCGTTCGGCTCCTTGTTATGCATGGCCGACAGCGTGCCGCTGCCTGTCAGCGATTGAAGATATTTAAGCACGTTCACAGGTTCGGCCAGCGCGCCGACGTCGATCGTGACCTTGCGGTTCACGTCGATGTAGTGCTGCTTGTTGCCCGCGTATACGGCTACCTGCTTGATCGTGACTTCGACCGTGCCCGTCTTGCGGAAGATTCCCTTGGAGGAGAACAGCCCCTCGTTTTTCAGGATCTCGTCGTCGCTGCTGTCGTACAGCACCTGGAAAAGATACGGCGCGGCGCCCGTCGTTCCTGCGCCAAGCGCTGTGAGCGTCGTGTTCGCCTTGAGCAGCTTCATCAAGGTGTCGCCGCCCGCTGCCTGCCACGCCGTGCTGCCGAAGTCGATCTTGAAGCTCGGCGCTTCCTTCGCCGGCGCCAGCTTGGAATACGAGACGCCGTCGATCGTCATCGTGCCGTTGCGGTTCTCGCCGCCAAGCTTCTTAACATAGAAGCCGAGGCCGAGCAGCCTGGACGGATCGAAGGTCGCGCCTGCCGCGAGCGGTTTGAACGCTTCGATCGGAATCTCCAGATACTGCGGCGTCTTGGCGGTGGCGCTGAAGCCGCGCAGATCCAGCAGGTCGAACTCGAACCAGCGGTCCGGCGCGCCGGAGGCCAGTCGGATCAGTACGGTCTGGCCGCTGTTGCCGTTGCCCTGGAACCACAGCTTGATCGTCTTCGCGCCCGTGATGTCGAGATCGAGCGCGCGTGACGTTCCCGTGTATCCGTCGGGACCGTTCGTGTCGTACGTCATCGCGAGCGCCTGCTTGCCGCTGCCCCCGAGCGGGGAAGCCTGGAGCGCGACGGCGTTCGTGCCGCCGGAGGCGTCCCGCGTATAGGCTGCGCTCAGCGCGGCGTTGTCCGCATACCCTTCGAAGTCGTCGATGGCGACCGTGCCGGCGCGGCGCGTCTGGAAGGCCGGCGTATCGGCCAGCGTCAGATTCGACTGATAGAACGTCTTGATCTTCTGCGCCGAATTGTAGTCGAACGTATCGCCCGCCCACGGCATCGCGAACACCCAGTTCGGCTGCGCCGCGAGCTCTTCCTGCGTCGGCAGCACCCAGCATTCGCCGATCGCCATCGGCCTGTCGCCGGCTACGGCGACCGCTTGGTCGTAGTTGGCCTGCGTGTAACCCTTGCTGTCGTAAACGTCCAGCGCGAATACGTCCCAATAGTTTTCGCCCGGATCGAAGGACGACCAGTCCGCTGCGTTGTAGCCGTAGCTGTCGCCATAGTTAGCCGGCAGGTCTTGCACGTCCCATACCCAGATCAGATTGTCCAATCCTTTGACGTCGACAAGGTAGTCGTGCGTCATCCGGTATAGCTCCTTCGTATGCTCGGGATTGCCGGCCCACCAGAATACGTGCTGGTTCATCTCGTGGAAAGGACGGAACATCGCGGTGACGCCCGCCTGCTTGAGCTGAATCAGGTACCGGTAATATTCGTCGAGACGTTTCTTCCAATTTTCATTCAGCTCGCCGCCGTCGGTCAGCAGGCTGTCCCACTGCGTCTCGCTGAGATACGCCTGCACGCCGTTCTGATCGGCCGTCGCCGTGCGGTCGTCCCACTTGGCGCCTTGCTTCTCCTGCTCGACGGTCCGGTTGGGCGGCGCCACGTGCAGCATGACGTTGACGAGCGCACCGTCGTTCCACTGGCGGATCGCTTCGTCGATCATCGTCTGCCGCGCGTTCACGTCCCGCGCCTGGTACAGGAAGTCGCCGCTCCAGATCGCGGGCGTCTCGCCCGTCGCGGCGAGCAGCCGGTCGGTCGTCTCGCGCGGGTTCGTATTCGGCTCCTTGTTGTGCATCGCCGTCAACACGCCTTGGCCGCGCAGTCCCTTCAGGTAATCGAGCACGTCCACCGAGGGCGCGAGACTCGATACTTCAATCGTGAGCTCGCCGGTGACCGCGATCTCCTTGACCGCGCCGTTAATCTCGGCCTGCACGGACTGCAGCTTCACGCGCACCGCGCCCGATTGGCGGAACAGGCCTTTGTAGACGTAGCCGCCGTTGACGTTGGCCAGAATCTCCGGCTTATTGCTCTCGTACTTGACGCCTACGATCCGGCCGCCGTCGGATACGGTCGCAGCGGCGTTCAGCACGGACAACAGATTGTCGCTGCCGTGCGCGGCCAGATTGGTCTCATTGAACTTGACCTCGCCGCCGCCCGCCTGCTCGGAGCCGCTCGGCACGAGGCGGACGACGTTGTCCAGCTTGAGGCTGGAGGATGCCGCAATGCCCGCCCCCGTCTTGTTCACGTAAAGCGCGATGCCCTTCATCTGATCGGGTACGAGCGTCATGCCGCTGGACTTCGGCGCGAACATCGAGATGGGGATAATGAGGTGCTGCTGCGTTGTCGATGCGGGATCGAAACCAGGCAC
The DNA here is from genome assembly GCF_042649185.1 of Cohnella sp. GCM10012308. Taxonomy (NCBI): domain Bacteria; kingdom Bacillati; phylum Bacillota; class Bacilli; order Caryophanales; family Paenibacillaceae; genus Cohnella; species Cohnella sp. GCM10012308. Next base: position 74,252 of record NZ_JBHRYU010000036.1, on the reverse strand, counting down.
GTTGGCCAGGTGCGCTTCCATCGAGGCGCTCGCGCCGCTCGTGAGCTGGAGCAGGATGTCCTGCCCGAGGCCGTCGCCCGTGAAGTCGAGCGCCACGGCGCCGGTACCGGTCCAGTCCTGGCCGGCGAGCGACCTGACCGCGCCGGTGTAGCCCTTGCTGTTAAAGGATGCGGCGTCGTAGGCGAACGTCATCGCCTTGTCCGCGCCTTGGACCGTCAGCGTGCGGGCGTTGGTGCCGCCATTCGCGTTGGGCGCCCATGCTGCCGCGAGCGCGGCATCGTCGGCATAGCCGTCGAAGCTGTCGACGGGGATCTCTTGGGCGAAGATGAGCTTCGCCTCGTCGAGCGTGACGCTGCCTTGGCCCGAGCCGCCCATGTACATGGCGAAGGAAATGACGTTATCCGTGCTCGGGATCGGCGTCGTGCCGCCCTTCGCCGTGAACTCCGCGATCGGGATGACCAGATGCTGCGGCGCGGCGCTGTTCGCATCGAAGCCGACATGCTTCTTCAGGTCGGCCTCGTACGACGAGCCCGGCCAGGCATCGCCGATATTGAGCTGCAGGATCGGGTTCGGGATCGGCGTATCCGCCTGCACCGTCAGCTCGATCGCGGCCAGCCCCGGCCAGGCGCCGTTCTGCGGCAGCGCGCTGCCGACATCGCGGCGCAGGATGACGCCGTTATAGCCTTGCGCGAGATCATAGTTAAATTGAAGCGCCTTGCCGAATTCGGCGCCGAGCGGCGAGTCCGCGAAGGCGACCGAGCCGGACGCGCTCGGATTGCGACTGTACTTGGCAGCGTCGGCGGCGTCGAAGTTGTCGAGGACAACTTTAAATTCGGGGCCGAGCAGTCCCAGATTGCTTTGCTTGTAGGTTACGGCCGCTACGGAGAGCGCGGCGGCGACAGCGCCGTTCGCGTCCGCCTGACCCTCCGCGACCGTCGCGCCTCTGGCCGTCAACGGATCGGCGAATAAAGGGATGATCATCATGACTGATAGCAGCATTGCCAATCCTGAGCGAAGTCTCTTTTTTCTTGGCAATTCTATTGCCTCCTCCAAATATGAATGCGTTCGCCGGCGCAGCGGCGCCGTCAAGCGTCAAGCGTCAAGCGCGGGCAGCAGCTGCACTGCGGCCGCCCGGAACTGTGTGGTAGAGAAGAGCCGGCGGATGGCCGGACATGTGCTTTCCCTCGAAAGCACTTCGAGCCGCGAGTCCCCGCTTCACCGCTATGTGCTTTCCCTCGAAAGCACCTCGGCCGCGAGTCCCCGCTTCACCGCTATGTGCTTTCCCTCGAAAGCACTTCGGCCGCGAATCCCCGCTTCACCGCTATGTGCTTTCCCTCGAAAGCACTTCGGCCGGCCGAGCCCCGCTTCGCCGCTATGTGCTTTCCCTCGAAAGCACCTCGAGCCGCGGGCCCCGCTTCACCGCTATGTGCTTTCCCTCGAAAGCACTTCGGCCGGCCGAGCCCCGCTTCGCCGCTATGTGCTTTCCCTCGAAAGCACTTCGGCCGCGAGTCCCCGCTTCACCGCTATGTGCTTTCCCTCGAAAGCACCTCGAGCCGCGAGTCCCCGCTTCACCGCTATGTGCTTTCCCTCGAAAGCACTTCGGCCGCGAGTCCCCGCTTCACCGCTATGTGCTTTCCCTCGAAAGCACCTCGAGCCGCGGGCCCCGCTTCACCGCTATGTGCTTTCCCTCGAAAGCACCTCGGCCGCGAATCCCCGCTTCACCGCTATGCGCTTTCCCTCGAAAGCACTTCGGCCGGCCGAGCCCCGCTTCACCGCTATGTGCTTTCCCTCGAAAGCACTTCGGCCGGCCGGGCCCCGCTTCACCGCTATGTGCTTTCCCTCGAAAGCACCTCGAGCCGCGAGCTCCCTTTTCCGCTCACCCTAGCCCTTTACCGCCCCGTTCGTCACGCCGGAGAAGATATAGCGCTGCAGGAACAGGTACAGCACGACGGTCGGGATCATGATCAGCAGGATGATGGCGCAGATGAAGCCCCATTCCGCCTGGTTGTTGCTTGCGAAACGCATGATCGAGGTGGACACGACGGCGAGCGACGATTTGGGCATATAAAGAAAAGGAATGTACAGCTCGTTGTAAATGTTGATCGTCTTCAAAATGACGAGCGTCGCCGTGGCGGGGCCTAGCAGCGGGAAGATGATCGAGCGGTAGATGCGGAACAGGCTTGCGCCGTCCATCATCGCGCTTTCGTCGAGCTCGTACGGAATGTTGCGGATGAATTGCAGGTAGATGTAGATCTGGATGACGTCGGCCCCGATGAACAGGATGACCGGCGCATACAGCGAGTTGTACAGCCCCATCCACTTGATGACCGAGAATACGACGACCTGCGTCGTAATCGTCGGCACGATCGTCGCGAACAGGAATGCGCCGAGTACCAGCTTCTTGCCCTTGAATTCCAGACGTCCGAGGCAATAAGCCATCATCGTGCCGAGCACGACGTTGCCGATGAGCGACAGCGCGATGATGTAGGCGGTATTGCCGAAGGAGTGCCACAAATGCGTGCGTTCGACGACGATGCGGAAGTTCTCGAAGTTCAGGAAGCTGTGCGGCAGCGCGAACGGATCGTTGCCTTCGTCGCTTTTTTTGAAGGCATTGACGACGACGACATAAGGCGGAAACAGGACGATAAAGGAGGCGAGCAGCAGCACGGCATATTTGAGCCACCGCACCGGGTCGCGCCTTGCGGACTTGTTCATGCGTCCCTGCCCCCTCTCCCGATGACCAGGTTCTGCAGGGCCAGCACGACGACGACGATCAGCAGCAGCACGACGCTCATCGCGGAGGCGAGGCCGAAGTTGTTGAACTGGAAAGCCGTATTGATCGTTTTGAAAAGGAAGGTCTCGCTCGAGCCCGCAGGACCGCCCTTCGTCAGCACGAACGGCAGATCGAAGACTGCGAGCGCGCCGCTCAGCGTGAGGAACATGTTGAGCTGGATGATCTTCGTCAAGTTCGGCAGCGTCAGCCGCGTCAGCTTCTGCCAGCGGCCGGCTCCGTCGATTTCCGCCGCCTCGTACATGTCCGCCGGAATCGACTGGAGCGCGCCGAGGTAGATGACCATGTTGTAGCCGAGGAATCGCCACATGCTGATCGAAGCGAGCGAGAAGTTGACGAGCGACGTATTGCCGAGCCAGCTCGTTTTGGACAAGCTCTCAAGGCCGATCGCGCCGAGCAGGATGTTAAGCGATCCGTTCGTCGTGTCGAACACATATTGGAACATAAAGGCGACGGCGACGGCATTCATGATGAACGGCAGGAACATCAGAACGCGGAAACCGTTTCTGCCGCGGAGTTTCGAATTCAGGATGACGGCGAACACGATCGCGATCGCGTTCTGCGCGATGCCGACGACGGCGTAAGGAATCTGGTTCAGGAAGACGCCGAACAAGTCGCGGTTCGTGAATACCTCGACGAAGTTGGCGAAGCCGATCCACGTCGGATTGGCCTCGAGTCCGTCCCAATCGGTGAAGCTCATCCAGACGAGCTTGACGGCCGGATAGAAGGTGAACAGCGCGAGCAGCGCCAGCGGTACGGACATGAAGCAGAGCAGTATGATTCTCTTTTGAGCCTGATAGCTTAAACCGTTCATTTCTCCCACCCCGGATTCTATCTGTGCATCGATCGCGGCCGCGCGCGGCCGGTAGCGTCGTTATGCGGAAAATCCGTGTAACTCGCCCACCACACGCCGCTCGGAGCGGAATTACACGGAAAATTCGTGTAATTCGTCCGGCGCGCGGCTCTATCTTCGAAAAAACCTCGTTGTCCGGCGGTGCGCGGCACGCGGCTCGATGCGCGTTCAGCTGACTTGGCCGACGCTTACTTGGCCAATGCCTTCTTGGCCGCAGCCCACTTTTTGTTGTACTCGTCCAGCACCTTCTGCGGATCCTTCGCGAGCACGAATTCCTGCACCATCGCTTCCTTGACGATCTGCGCCTTGTTGACGACCGCGGTCGATTCTTCAGAATCGGCGGCTGCTTCGATCGTCGTCGCACCGTAGCTCTGGAATTCGGTCAACTGTGCCATGTTCGCCTGTTTGTCCTTCAGCACCGGGATGAAGCCCGCGAAGTCGTCGAAGCCGGAATCCTCGAGCATCCACTTGACGAACGCCTTGGCCGTCTCGAGATGCTTGCTGTCCTTGTTGACGCCGTAAGCCCAGTCGGGCGCGAGCAGCGCGTTCGTCTTGCCGGAGTTGTCGTACGGAAGCGGGAAAAAGCCGACGTTGTCCGAGGTCGTACCGGACGAGATCACCTGCGGGATGACCCAGTTGCCGAGCATGTACATGCCGAACTTGCCGCTTGCGATATCCTTCTTGGACTGCTCCCAGTTCGTCGAGTTGACGTCCGGCTCCAGGTAGCCTTTTTCATACATCGTGCGGATGATCGTGAGACCTTGGCCGTAAGGATTGTCCATGGCATACGGGGCGTCGGCGTTGACGCGGTCGTTGTTCAGGTTTTTGTCGCCGGCGATCGAGATCGGCACCTCGGACGCCCACGGATACAGCGGCCATTGGTCCTTGAAGTTGGAGGCCAGCGGCACGATGCCTTTGGCTTTGAGTTTCTCGGCGGCTGCGTAGAATTCGTCGATCGTCTTCGGAATCGCCGTGATGCCGGCGTCGGCGAACGCTTTTTTGTTGTAAACGATGCCTGTCGTGGTAGCGCCTGCGGAAATGCCGTACAGCTTGCCGCCGGAGGACTTGTAGTCGCTGAAGTAAATCTTGTCGTTTAAGCCCAGATCGTCGAGCGGCGCGAAATACTTGGGCAGATCCGAGTTCGGAATCGTCGGGATCAGCAGGACGTCCGGATATTCGCCGGAGGACAGGCGGACCTTGGTGGTCTTGTCCAGGTCCGTGACCGCTTCGAATTCGATCTTGGCGTTCGGGTACTTCTCGTTGAAGCGCTTGGCGTAGTCCACGTATTCCTTGTCCACCATGTCCGTCCGGTTGGTCAGGAAGGTAATCGTGCCGCTGATATCCGCAGCCGGATCGGCCGACGCAGACGCAGACGCAGATTCAGATGCGGAAGCGCTCGCAGTCGCGCTCGCCGGAGCGGACGAACTGGCGCTCGCGGAAGGCGAAGCGTTGCCGCCGTTGTCGTTCCCCCCGCACGCGGTAGCGATCATGCTCAGCGTCGCGATCGCGGCCGCCAGCGTTATACCTTTTTTCATCGATAAATCCCCCTATGGAAAATGATGATGATACCGCTTTCAGTTCCAGAGTTTAACACACGTATATTTTTTCTTCAACATTTTTATTTAATTTATTTATATTAAATTTATATTTGTATAATTAAAAGGTTTAAATCCTTTGTTAATATGCATCCCTCTCTCTGTAGCTGCCCAGGATGACCGAAACCGCCCCCTCCATAGCGCCTATTTTTTTGCCGCCCCACATCGCCATCGCGGACCGTGAGTCCGCTATATATTCATTCGCATGCCTTTTTCGAGGCCTAGCGGACTGGAGAGCGCTTATTCGCTGGTTGAAATGCAGCTGAAGCGAGAAAACGTGCCGATAAAGGATCCTGTGTCCGCAAGTCGCCGTTTAAAGCGAGTTTGATAGAAAATAAGGGCTTGGGTATCCGTTGAGGAGCCAGATTCGAGAGATATAGAGTGGCTGGGATGCATGTAGGTAGGCTGTGTGCAGGCGGGCTTTGTTCAGGTGGGCTGTGTTCAGGTGGGCTGTGTTCAGGTGGGCTGTGTTCAGGTGGGCTGTGTTCAGGTGGGCTGTGTTCAGGTGGGCTGTGTTCAGGTGGGCTGTGTTCAGGTGGGCTGTGTTCAGGTGGGCTGTGCGTAGGTAGTGCGGTAGTTATTTAGCGTACGGACAAGGTAAGCGGAGACTTAATGGCGGCAACAAAAAGCGCCCTTCGCCGAGGCGAAGGACGCAGGGTCCTGCCTTGCTATTTAATTATGGGCGAGCTTCGGCCGATTCGGGGACGTGCTGGATGTCCTTGACGGAGTCGCGCTTGATCAGCGACGTCGAGAGCAGCACGAGCTCGGGTACGAGCTCGGGATCCTGAATGCGTCGCACGATCAGCTCCGCCGCGCGGGCGCCGATGGCTGACTTGGGAACGCGCACGGTCGTCAGATTAGGCCGCATCAGCTTGGTCAGCGTAAGGTCGTCGAAGCCGACGATCGAGAGATCGTCCGGGCAGCCGACGCCCAGCGTCCCCAGCCGCTTCAGCGTCTCCAACGCGCACAGGTCGTTGGCGCAGAACAGACCGGTGACCGGCGTCTCGCTCCGCACGGCATCACGGATCTGCTCGTCGAGCTCGGGAGCCGTGTACATCCCGTTGCCGCTGACGCCGATGCCGCCGATGACGAGCGTCTCGACGTCCGCTCCGCGCGCAGCGGCGAAGTCCGCGACCGACTCCCGGAATCCCCGGTACCGCTCCCGGAAGCTCCAGGACGTATCCGCGTCTCCCACGAATCCCAGCCTGCGATGACCTGCTTCAAGCAGATGCGCAGTCGCTTCGTAGGCGCCGAGGTAATTGTTGGCCAAAATATGATCGACCTCGGGATCAAGACGGCTGGCGTCTACCAAAATAAAAGGGAACTGTTTTGCCTTGAGCGCCTCGATATAGCTGTCGGGCAGATGGCCCATGGCGATGGCCCCGCTCACCTGATGGTCGTCGATCGAGGACAGCAGCCCGTCCTTGGGCGGCAGCGAGATGTCGATGCTCGACAGCAGCATGCTGAAGTTGTGCCGGAGCAGCTCCTGCTCGATCCCCTGGATCACGTTGCCCCAATACTCCATGTCGTCCAGATAAGCTCTCGGCATCAGCACCGCCATGATCCCCGGCTGCGCGTCCGGGCCGAAGCGCCTGGCGCTGCGGAACCGGTAGCCCATCTCCTCTGCCGTTTTCCAGATCGTCTCTCTGGTGCCCTCGTTGACCGCCGGATCTCCGGCAAGCGCCTTGGATACGAGCGCTTTGGACACGCTTAACCGATCCGCGATCATCTGGAGCGTAATCTTTTTCATTTTGCTTTCCTCCAACCTTCCGCTAGCAAGCTCTTCGTTTCAGCATAATCATTTTTTAAACTTTTTTCAACATTTCGACACGCACGAAGAACCGTCATAAGCGTTCCCCCTGACGATTCTTCTACGTCTTGCGGATATTCGAGCCTTGATGCGTGCCACACGCCTGTCAATGGCTCGTTCGACAGCCGCTCCGACGGGCCCGCAAATCGTCTCCCGCGCCGTTCTTTCGCCAATGTCTGCAAAAATACATCTAATTTCGCCGATCTCATCCCTTTTAAAAAGGATAGATGCAAAAGCGCAGTTATTTTTCGTCATCAGCCCCATTTCCGGCTCGTGCGTTGAATTTACCTGCACATTTGCATCTTTTCCATCGCGTGTCGTTGGTCCATAGAAAATACCTGTATAAATGCAGCTATTTCGCCCCGCCAAACTTCCGATAAGCTCCTGCATGCCGAATGCGCGCTTACCTGCCCACGACCGCCGCCAATTCCGGATACGCTAAAAAGGACGACAAACGAGGATCGTCCTCGTCTATCGTCCTTGCTTATATCGTCCCTGCTTAAAGCCTCCCGCCGCGAACGATCACGCTTCGCTCGGATACTTAAGCCCCCAGGGCTCGCGCACCCGGTCGAGTGTGTCCATGATGCGCACCGTCTCGTCGACCGTCAGCACTTCGCTCTCCTTGCGGCCGGCGCGCAGGCACTCCATCGCCTCGATCGCCTGGTAGAAGTGGCCGGACGGCTCGAGCTCCTGCTTGAAGGCAACCGGTTCTTCCCCGTTGACTTGCAGCGTCGCAGCCTTGGCGAACAGGAAGTTCGGCACGACGATGCATCCCTTCGTGCCGTAAATAACGGCCTCGTTGGACATGGACAGCCGTACCGCGCCATGCAGGGAAGCCGTACGGCCGCCGCCGTACTCGAACAGCAGCGAGAACTGCTCGTCCACGCCCGTCTCGCCGATAATGACGGAGCTCGCGATCTTGGAAGGCTGCTCCCCGCCATATACCATCGAAGCGAACGACACCGGGTAGATGCCGGCATCGAGCAGCGTGCCGCCGCCCTTTTCCTTGTTCAGCAGGCGGCCTTCGGGATGCCAGCCCGCGTCGAAGCCGAACTCGGCCTTCACGATGCGCACGTCGCCGATGGCGCCGCTGTCCAGCCATTCCCGCACCTTGACGATGGCGGGCAGATAACGCGTCCACATCGCTTCCATGAGGAAGAGCCCCTTCTCGCGCGCCAGATCCGCGATCTCCTTGGCCTCGGCCGCGTTAATCGTGAACGGCTTCTCGCAGAGCACGGACTTGCCGCCGCGCAGCAGCGTCAGCGCGTTGTCCTTGTGAATCGGATGCAGCGTGCCGATGTAGACGATCTCGACGTCCGGATCGGCCGCGAGCTCCTCGCAGCTGCCGTAGGCGCGCGGGATGCCGAACTTCTCGGCAAAGGCCTGCGCTTTGTCCAGCGAGCGTCCTGCGACTGCAACGAGCTCGGCGCCCGGCGCGTGCGGCAGCTCCGTGGCGAAGTTGTCCGAGATGCCCCCCGGCCCCATAATGCCCCACTTCACGATGCGTTGTTCCGCCATGATCGAGTCTCCTTTTCCTATCAGATAACTCTACCTTAACCGATTCGGAACAGAAAGCAAAGCGATTCCACGAAAAATTAACACGCGTTCACAAACAAGCAAAAGCAAGGGGGACTTCACTCCCCCTGCTTTCTTAAGCGCATATCCTTTTAATGCCGCTGCTTATAAACGCCGTTAAAAGCGCCGCCTAGCGCAGCGATATCGTCCGCTTCTCCTCATGGGAGCGAACGATCGCCTCCAGTACCCGCTGGTTCTCGTACCCGACCGCAAAATCCGGAAGCCCCGGTCCCGGCGCGCCGGCGAGCATCGCCGCGAAGTCCTGCCATTGATTGAGCCGCTCGCTCTGCGGCGATCGGCGCGTCTCCCGCACCAGCTCTCCCGTCTCCGCGTCCACGCGAATCCACGCAATCTCCTCCGGCCGCTCCGTGCTTGCCATCAGCGTCCCTTCGTCGCCGAAGATCGACACCTCCAGCTGGTTGCCGGAACCGATCGCGTTGCGCGTCGTCTGGAACAAGCCCGCCGCCCCGTTCGTCATCAGCGACTGGAAGGACGCGAAGTCGTCCACCTCCACCGCCGTCATCTCGCCGGTCCGCGGATCGGCCCGCTCCGGGATCAGCGTCTGCAGCCTTGCGGACAGCTCCTCGAAAGCGCCGAACAAATAGTGCGCCAGATCGATCATATGCGCGCCGAGGTCGCCGAGCGTGCCGGTGCCGGTAACATTGCGGTCGAAGCGCCAGACGTACGGCGTCTTATAGACGGCCGCGCCCCAGCCCTGCAGATATTGGATCGAAAAGCTGCGCACCGCGCCGATGCGATTCTCGTCCAGCATCCGCTTGACCAGCCGGAACGCCGGCGTGTAGCGGTAGCTGAAGCCGATCATAGCGGGCACCGGATGCGTCGCGAACAGCGCGTTCAGCTCCTCGGCTTCCTCGAACGTGCGCGTGAACGGCTTTTCGGATAAAAACGGCTTGCCTGCCAGCAGACACAGCCGCATGACCTCTGCGTGCAGCGCGTTGGGCGTCACCGAAACGACGGCATCGACCGCCTCGTCCGCGATCAGCCCGCTATAGTCCGTATGGCGTCTCTCGGACGGAATGCCGAGCCGCTCGCCGACTTCGTCCAACGCGGATCGCTGCACGTCGCAGATCGCCGAGATCGCCATCCCCTCCAGCTTGAGGAGGCCCTCGATATGGGCCATCGCCATGCCGCCCAGCCCCACGACGCCCAGACGCTGCGTCTTAATCGCTCCCGGCGTTACCTTTGCCTGCGCCTCCGCCGTATCGCCCGCCGGCCTGTCGATCGAAAAACCTGCCATCTATCGTCCATCTCCTTTGCTATCTTTGCCTATCGTATGCCTATTGTTCGTCCCTCCCAGTATAGGCCGTGTTAAGATGAAGGAGAATGTCCGATCGAGACCGTATTTGTACAAAAGCGACTTTTGGGATCGCTTGGGAGGAATGTTCCGCATGTTGTCTATCCGCGCAGATTGGGTTCCGAGCATCAGGGTCGCGGGGTTCGTCTCTTACCGGACGCCCTGGCTTCATTTCAAACGGAAATCGGACGAGTACATCCTCTACTTCATCAAGAGCGGAGAGCTGCATCTGGCGGAAGACGGCACGGCCTACAAGCTTAAACGCGGGGAAGCGGTCCTGCTGGAGCCCGGGCTCGAGCACGAAGGGCTGGAGAAGCATGCTTGCGATTATTACTACATCCACTTCAGCCACCCGGATATTCGCAGGCAGGACGATGACGGTGGCGATACGGTCGCGCTAGCCAGGCGCACGATGCTGCAGCAGGAAGCGGACATAGCGGAAGTCGGCGAGGACGCGCGATATTATCTTCCCAAATTCATGTCGTTCGCGGGCAAGCCGTACGTGCACCAGGCGCTCCATGCGCTAGGCGAGCTCCTGCAGCTAAGCGGAAGGAGGCAATACAACCGCCATCTGACCGCGCTCAAGTTCGCCGAGCTGCTCGTCGGTCTCGGGCGCCAGCACCTGATCGAGGCGCTTGCGGATTCCGGCGGACAAGGCGCGAAGGCGCTGGTCAAGGTCAACGCCCTGCTCGAGTATATTCACCGAAACTATGCGCGCCGCATTACAGGCGACGAGATCGAGCGCGACATGGGCGGCAACTTCGATTACTTGAACCGCGTCTTCAGGCAGACGACCGGCGTGCCGATCATCCGCTACATTAACCGCGTCCGCATCGGACATGCCAAAGAACTGATGCAGGCGACGCCGCTCAGCTTTGCCGAGATCGGCTATCTGACCGGGTTGGGCGATCCTTATTATTTCAGCAAAGTGTTCCGCAAGCACGCGGGCATGTCGCCTACCGAGTACTGCAGGACGGTGCGGGAGAACGTGTGAGCGGCGGCGCGTCTTTGGTCGTTGCGTTGTTGCGTCGGCGTGTCGCCCGCGGACCAAGGTTCCGCTATTTGCGCTCCATTCGCTCCCCCGCACCTGTTTCGGACACAGAATCTGCTATTCCCTCCCACAGCGGGTTCCGGCACCGGTTTTGAGCTAACTAACGGATCCGCGGTCCGCAGCCTGGCCGAAACCGCCCAAATTCGCGCAATAGCGGATCTGTGGTCACTCCGGATGCCTCGCAGCTTGATTACACCAGATTCCAGAACAAAGCCGTGTTCGCCACCGCGATCATCGTGAACAGAATGGCGTTCAGGAAGGCGCCCAGCCATACGTTGTTCGTTTTCTCGAACAGCTTGCGGGAATAGACGGCCGCCACCGCGAGGCACGGCGCCAGCGCGAACAGCAAGATGCCGTTGAGCGCCTGGCCGGGATACAGCGCCACGCCCGTAATAAAGTCCTTGCCGTATTGGAAAGCGAGCCACAGCGCCAGCCCGCCCATGTTCAGCACGATCGCCCAGAACCAGCCGCCGCGCTGCCCTCTCGTATTCGCGTTCAGCGCCATCGTACCGACGAAGTAGTAGATCAGGAAGAACGGTATATAACGCAGCGCCGTAACGAAGTGCTCGACCTGGAACGTGCGCACCGCCAGCACCCAAAGGCGGAAGTCGGTGCCGAACGCGGCCTGTACGGCGAACAGGAGCAGATAGCCGCCCAGCGCGGCCAGCACGGCGACGCACAGGCTGGCGACGATCGCCGTCGGGCTCAGGCTGATGCCGTAATGATTGAATCTCGTGCCCGCATCCCGCTTCGCGAAGTAGTGGAACGCGAAGGTGACGAACGTCATGATGGCCGCCGACACGAGCGCCCAGTACACGATCTGGTTCGTGGTCGGCTCGTTGAAGAACGGCCCCAGCGGGAAGAGATGCTCCGCATAATGGAAAATGAGCCACATGGCGAACGCGACGACAGCGAGGATAAGCGAGCCGATGCGCGTCCGCGCCAGCCATGCGCCTGCGCGCGACTTGCCCGGAACGAAGCCTGCGGCGAACGCCAGCAAGCCCAGGCCCGCCAGCACGAGGCTGACGATCTTCAGCACGTTCAGTCCGTCCGCGGATTTATCCATAAGCGTCGGGAACAGGATGGCCGGAATCAGCGTGCTGAACGCGATCGCCAGCCAGTAGACCGTCTTCTGCCTGCCGCCCGCAGGCGCCGAAACGGCAGCGATCGGTCCCGTGACGGCCCCGCGCAGGAACGGCGCGCGGAGCAGCAGCGTGATCAGCGGAACGAACAGCAGGAAAAATCCGGCCAGCGCGACGCCGTTGAACGCTTCCTTCAGCCACCAAATCTGATGGCCCGTTCCGAGCGCCGCATCGGTCTGATTCGGCGAAGTCGCGCCCTTGAACGCATGCGTATAGAAAGAGATGAGATCGGCGGTCGCCGCAGGAGAAATGTGGTTCCACGGATGCGTCTGATTCGGCGTAAAGATGACGCGTTCGCCGGACTGCGACGGACGGACGACCTTGTCCTCGAGCTTCAGATCGCCGGACGCGACTTGATAGAACTTGCCCGAGTCGCCCGCCTGGCCGGCGGGCAGGCCGAGGAACGCTTCGCCGGAAGCCGTCGAAGCGAAGTTTTTGCTCGTGACGGTGCCCTTCACTTTTTTCTCCGAAGCGCTTTTCTCCGCATCCGACTTGTTAAAGAAGAACTCGTCGTACTTGCCGGCGATCACGCCGACCGTCCGGCTGCCGAACGCCGCCTGCATCTGATCCTGCGGCGCGATCGCGGCGGCATACGAGAAGTCCGCGCCCGCCGGAATGCCCGCGTATATCATGCGGTACCCGGTCTTCAGGGCGTTCATCTCGTCCATGTACATCGCGACGAGCGAAGAGAAGCCGCCCATGGAGTGCCCGCTGACCGCAATGTAGGCGTTGCCCTTGTCGTCCTTTTTCGTATAAGGCTGCTCGTAAACGTACTTCGCCGCGTCGAATTGCGAGTAGATCCAGAAGGTGCCGAACATATCCTTGACCGGGATGTCCGCGCTCCAACGCGAGTCGCCGTGGTCGTACATATCGAGCGCCAGCACGATATACCCCCGTCTGGACATCTCGATCGCGGGCGCGTCCTGCATCTCCTTGGAATTCAAGTAGCCGTGCGTCGTGACGATGACCGGACGCGGGTCGTTCGCCCCGGCGCCCTTCGGCATATACAGCAGCGCGTCCAGCGTGCCGTGATCCCCCTTGAAGGAAATCTCCTTGACCTTCACGTTGTAAAAGGAAGTGTTGAACATACCCGCCAAAAAGCTGCCGACAAGGATCAGCGCGAGCGTCAGCGCCAGCATGCCGAGCGGTTTTTTCAGAAACGAAGTCGTTTTGGCCATCGAGATCGAAGTCCCCTCTTCGTCAGATAAAATACGATCCGGTAAATGGTAGCGCTATCAAAACGAGCGATGCCGCGATTTTGACAGCCACCTCCCTCCATGCGAACGATGTGGGCAAGCGATCGGAATCCGTACTTATACCTATCGGGTTGTCTTCGCGATCATGTCAAAGAGAATGCAGGCACGAGAAAAAACGTCAGGGGTAGAGATCGCCTGACGTTCCTTTGAAGTTTGGCGGATATCCGAACTTGGGTCGCGCGCTCGGAATGCCTATCCATGGCTCGTCCGACAGCCGTTCCGACGATCCCGTGTATCGCCGCCAACGTCGTTTTTTCGCCACAATGCCTGCAAATATACATCTTTTTTTGCCGATTTCGTCCTTTAATACAGAATAGATGTCAAAGCGCAGTTAATTTCTTTCATTAGGCGGATTTTCGGCTTGTGCTCTGTATTTACCTGCACATTTGCAGGTATTTGATCGAGTGTGGCGCGTCGGCAGAAAATACCTGTACAAATGCAGTTTTGTTGGCTGCCAAACATCCGACAAGCGCCGGTACACCGATCGCGCATCACAGCACACCGCGGTCCGGCGCCATCGCGTTTTTTTTCAGCGGCTCGTCCCGCGCGCCGCCGCGGCCAGCTCTTCCCTGCCGGCCGTCTCCCGCTGGCGGTCCACCGGATCGTGCAGCGTCAGCGTCCTGGCATTGCGGTAGAAGCGGTCGATCCCACACTCGCGCGTCGCCGCCCGCGCGCCCATGACCTGGAATACCGCGCCGGTCACCTCGAGGGCCGCATCGGTCGCGGCAATCTTGGCCTGCGAGGCCGCAAGCCGAATGCCGCGCCGCAGCTCGGGGCCGCCGTCGTGCGTGCCCAGCAGGCGCGCCGCCCGCAGGACAAGCTCCCGCGCGCCAGCGATGCGCGTCGACATGTCGCCGATCCGCAGCAGCGTATACGGATCCTCCGCGGCGCTGCTTGCGCCCGGCCAAGGGCGCGCCCGTTCGCGGACGTAGGTTAGCGCCTCGCGAAGCGCGCCGGCGGCCATGCCGACGAACTGAGCCGCGAAGTTGATATGGAACTGGGCGGCGAAATAAGCGGCATGCGCGCCGTACGCGCCCGGTCCGCCCATCACGCGGGCGTCCGGCACGAAGACGTCCGCGGCCTCGACCTTGCCGCTGCCCGTGCCGCGCTGGCCGATGCCGTCCCAGTCGTCGATGACCGTGACGCCCGGCCCGGACAGCCCGACGACCGGCATCATGTACCGGTCGTCCTGCGAGCCCGCCGCTTCGGCGGACACCGAGCGCCAGAACGCCCATTTCGCCCCGGGCGAGCCCGTCGCGAAAATTTTGCGGCCGTTCAGCAGGTAGCCGCCTTCCGCGCGGGTCAGCACGCTGGACAGCGCCATGCGGTCCGCGCCGGCCTCGCTGCCGAAGCTCGCGAACAGATGGCCGGACAGCGCCTCCGCAAAGAAAAACCGACGCTGCTCCGCGTCGCCCATGGCATGAACGAGCTGCACGCCCGTGTTGTGCAGAGCGAACACCTGCGAGGTCGACGAGCACCAGGAGGCCAGCTCCATCAGCACGAGCGGGAGCAGCTCCGCGTCGCCGCGGTAGCCCGCGCCCCCGCCGCCTTCGGCAAGCGGCACGCACAGACCGGGCAGTCCCGCGGCCTTCAGGGCGTCGATCGCCTCATGCGGGTACCGCGCCTCCCGGTCGATCCGGATCGCCGCCGGTCCGATCTGCTCGATCCCGAGCCTTCGCACCCGCGCGAGCAGATCGCGCTGCGCGGGCGACCGCTCGAGCAGCTCCTCGTCTTCGGCCAACCGCCCCTCGCCTTCGACTAACCGCCCCTCGTCTTCCACTGCTTCGTTCAGGGTCATCGAGCGATCCCCCGGCATCAGGACAACCGCGACACGTCGCGGAACGCCGCGCCCGGATGGTGCTCAGGCAGCCGGGCCGCGCCGTTGCCGAACAGCCGCTCGCGGAACGTGCCTTCCCCGTATTCCCGCTTGAACAGTCCGCGCTCCTGCAGCACCGGCACGACCAGCTCGATAAAATCCTCGTAGGAGGCCGGCAAAATGTACGGCTCCAGGTTGAAGCCGTCGACGTCCGTTTCCTCGACCCAGTACTGGATCTTGTCCGCCACTTCCTCCGGCGTGCCGACCACGGTCAAGCCGCGGAAGCCCTTCTTCAAGAAGTCGTCGGCTACCTCGCGCACGGTCTTCTTCGTCTTGCTGTGCTTGGTGAAGCGGTCGGTATGCGTCTGGCCCATCTCGGTGTGGATGTTTTCAAAGTACGAATCGGGATCGAGCTTGGTCAGGTCGATGCCCGTGACGCCGGCGTAGCTGGACAGCGTAGCCTCCGCGCTCTGATAGGAGAGATACTCCGCGTGCTTGCGCTCGGCTTCCTCCTTCGTCGGCGCGACGACGACCGACAGCCCCGTGAACACCTTGACGGCGGCCGGATCGCGGCCGTACTCGGCGGCGCGGCGGCGGATATCGGCAACCTGGTCGCGCAGCACTTCGATCGTCGGCGCCTTCAGGAACACGCCTTCGGCGTGCTTCGCCGCGAACGCCCTGCCCCGCTCCGAGCTGCCCGCCTGGAAGATGACCGGCGTGCGCTGCGGAGACGGCTCGGCCGCGTGGTAGCCCGTCATCTTGAAATACTTGCCCTCGTGCACGATCTTGTGCACCTTGTCCGGATCGGTGAAGACGCGGTTCTCGCGGTCGATGCGCACCGCGTCGTCCTCCCAGCTGCCCTCGAACAGCTTGTAGCTCACATCCATGTACTCGTCGGCCATGTCGTAGCGCTCGTCGTGCGGCAGGAACAGGTCCTCGCGGCCGAACAGGTCGGCGGCGGACTTGTTGCTCGTCGTCACGACGTTCCAGCCGATGCGGCCGTCCGTAACATGGTCGAGCGAGGAGAACCGGCGGGCGTTGGCGTACGGCGCTTCGTAGCTCGTGGAGGTCGTCATCGTAAACGCCAGATTTTTCGTGACCATGGCCAGCGCGGGGATGAGCATCATCGGATCGTTGCCTGGCAGGCCGGTCGCCTCGCGGAAGGCGAGTTCGGTGCGCGCCTTCGGATAGCCGTACGTGTCGGCGAAAAACATGAAGTCGAACTTGCCCCGCTCGAGCAGCTGCGCGATGTTTTTCCAATACTCGATCTTGCTGTAGTGGACCCGGTTCTGATCGGGATGCGCCCAGATGCCTTGCGTGAGATGGTTGACGCTGTTGACTTCGAATACGCCAAGATGAATTTGTTTCATATCGGTTCCTGCCTCTCGGTCTAAGTTAGGTGGCACGCGGCAGAATGGCCCGGCGCGACTTCGCGGTAGAGCGGCGCCTCGGTCCGGCAGCGGTCCATGGCATAGGGACAACGGGTGTGAAAAGCGCAGCCCGCGGGCGGATCGAGCGGCGAAGGCAGATCGCCCTCGAGGACGATCCGCTCCGGCTTGGCGGTCGGATCCGGTACCGGGACGGCGGAGAGCAGCACCTGCGTGTATGGATGGCGGGGGTTCGCGAACAGACTGTCCGTGTCGGCTTCCTCGACGAGCTTGCCGAGGTACATGATGCCGATCCGGTCGGAGATATGCCGGACGACGGCGATATCGTGCGCGATAAACAAATACGTAAGCTTCAGCTCCCGCTGGAGCTTCTGCATCAGGTTGATGACCTGCGATTGGATAATGACGTCCAGGGCGGATACGGGCTCGTCGCAGATGACGATCCGGGGATTGAGGATAAGCGCCCGCGCCAGTCCGATGCGCTGCCTTTGTCCGCCCGACAGTTCGTGGGGCAGCCGGTAGTAGTGCTCCATCTGCAAGCCGACCGTCCGCAAGATATCCATCGCCCGATGCGTCCGCTCCTTGGCCGAACCGATGCCGTGGATCGCCAGCGGCTCCTCGAGCGCGAGTCCGACGATCCGGCGCGGGTTCAGCGAGGAAAAGGGATCCTGGAACACCATCTGCAGCTCGCGGCGGTAACGCTGCATCGCCTTGCGCGGCTGCTTGAACAGGTCGGCGCCCTTATAGAACGCCTGACCTTCGGAGGGCTCCGTCAGGCGGAGCAGCGACTTGCCGAGCGTGCTCTTGCCGCAGCCGGACTCGCCGACGAGGCCGTACGTCTCGCCCTCGCGCAGCTCGAAGGAGACGCCGTCGACGGCCTTGACGACCGAGCGGCGGAAGCCCGCCTGCCCCGCGACGCCGTAATGCTTCTTGAGCCCTTCGACGCGCAGCAACGGCTCGGCTTCAGGCTTTTTAACGTTCACGGTTGGCATCCGCCAGCCTCCCTTCTGCGATCTGTCCCGCGTACCAGCACCTCACCTGCGTGTCGGTTCCCGGCAGCGTCTCGAGCTCGGGCATCTCGGCGCGGCACCGGTCGTCCGCGTAGGCGCATCGCGAAGCGAAGCGGCAGCCCGGCGGCACCTGGCCAAGCGTTGGGACGCTGCCCGGCACCGCCGGCAGCTCCTGCGTCCGGTCTCCGTCCAGCCGGGGAACGGATCGCATGAGACCGATCGTATACGGGTGAAGCGGCTTCGCGAACAGCGTGCGCACGTCGGCCGATTCGACCACCTGGCCCAAATACATGACGACGACGCGCGTGCACGCTTCGGCGACGACGCCAAGATCGTGCGTAATCAGCATGACGCTCATGCCGAGCCGGCGGTTCAGGCCCGCGATCAGCTCGAGGATCTGCGCCTGGATCGTGACGTCCAGCGCGGTCGTCGGCTCGTCCGCGATGAGCAGCTTCGGCTCGCAGGCGAGCGCGATCGCGATCATGACGCGCTGGCGCATGCCGCCGGACAGCTGGTGCGGATACTCGCGCGCCCGGCGCTCCGGCGCGGGAATGCCGGTCATTCTCAGCAGCTCGATGGCTCGCGCCGCGGCCTCCTTCTTGCCGATCGGCCGGTGCAGCCGGAGCGTCTCGACGATCTGCTGTCCGACCGTATGGACGGGATTAAGCGAGCTGAGCGGATCCTGGAAGATCATCGAGATCTCGTTGCCGCGAATGTCGCGCATCTGCTTCTGCGACAACCGCAGCAGATCCGTGCCGTCGTAGTCGATCTCGCCTTCGTAGCTGGCGAGGCGCTTCTCGTCGAACAGCCGCAGCACCGACTGGGCGGTCGCGCTCTTGCCGCAGCCGGATTCGCCGACGATGCCGACGATCTCGCCCTTGCCTACGTCCAGCGATACGCCGTCCACGGCGGGCAGCCGGCCCCGCTCCGTATGGAAGTAAGTTCTCAATCCTCTGATGCGTAAAAGGGGTTCGGCCGACATGCGCATCCTCCTCTCTCTGGCTCGCGTGCGTCGTCTCTAGTGCAACCGGCAGAGCGCTTTGCCTCTGCCCTCAAAATCAGCGTTTCTTGCCCGACCTACGCGAATGGGGATCGAGCAGGTCCCGCAGTCCGTCGCCGAACAGGTTCATCCCGAGCACGACAATGACGAGCGCGAGGCCGGGAAATACGACCATCCAGGACGAATTGTAAATGAACATTTTGCCGTCGGAGAGCAGGTTCCCGAGACTCGGCGTCGGCGCCGGAATGCCCGCGCCGAGGAAGCTCAGCGCCGCTTCGACGATGATCGCCTCGGCGAAGACGAACGTCCCCTGCACGATCAGCGCGGACAAGGCGTTCGGCATGATGTGCTTCCAGATGATCCGGGTATGGGAAGCGCCCAGCGCGTGCATCGCCTCGACGTAGGTCTGCTCCTTGGCGACCAGCACGGACGAGCGGACGATGCGCGCGATCGACGGGACGAACACGATGATCAGGCAGACGATCAGATTGCCGACGCTAGGTCCAAGCGCCGCCATCATGGCGATCGCGAGGAGGACCGCCGGGAAGGCAAACAAGCCGTCCATCACGCGCATCAGAATCTGGTCGAGCCACTTGAAGTACCCTGCGTACAAACCGACGACCAGTCCGATCGCGGATGCGCCCGCGGCGACGGCGAACCCGACCTCGGCGGACATCCGCGTGCCGTAGACGACCCGCGTCAGCAGGTCCCGGCCGAAGTTGTCCGTGCCCAGCGGAAATGCGGCGCTCGGCGCCTTGAGCCGGTTGATGACGTCGAGGGCGTAAGGGTCGCCGCCCGCGATCCACGGCGCGAGCAGCGATACGATCGCCACGATCGCAATGAGCGCGCCGCCCGCCACGACCGGCTTGTTCGCCAGGAAGCGCCGCGCGAACAGCCGGCGGTTTTCCTGCTTCAGGCGCAGCCGCCCGGCCGCGATCTCGGCCGCTTCCGTTTCCAGTGCGCGCATAGGGCCTCCTCCTTTCCCTCCGTTATTTGAGCCGGATCCGCGGATCGACGGCCGCGTACAGCAGGTCCACGACAAGATTGACCAGCACGTACGCGAAGGCGACGAACAGCACGACGCCCTGGATGACCGCGTAGTCCCTTCGCTGCACCGAGTTGACGAGCATTTGGCCCATGCCCGGTATGTTAAAAATAGATTCGATGACCGCCGCGCCCGCGATCAGCGTTCCGAACGATCCGCCGGCGACGGTCAGGATCGGCAGCAGCGCGTTGCGCAGAACGTGGCGGTAGACGATGCCCCGCTCGCTCACGCCTTTGGCCAGCGCCGTCTTGACGAAGCTCTCGTTCATCGCCTCGAGCATGGAAGCCCGGGTGACTCTGGCGAGCAAGGCGGCCTGGACGATGCCGAGCGAGACGGCGGGCAGGATCAAATATTTCAGGTGCGTCCACAGCCCGTGGGAGAGCGGCTTGTAGCCCGACACGGGCAGCCACTTGAGCTGGACCGAGAACAGCAGCACCGTAAACATGCTGAGCACGAAGCCCGGCACCGTAATCCCGAACAGCGAAAATCCCGTGAGCGCCTTGTCCGACAGCGATCCCTGACGGGAGGCTGCGCGGATGCCGAGCGGCACCGCGACGGCGACGGCGACGATCTCGGCCAGCACGGCGAGCGAGAAGGTCGGACCGAGATGCTCGGCCAGCGCCTCGGACACCGGCTGCCGCATAAAGAACGAATCGCCCAGGTTGCCCTGGAAAGCATGGCCGACCCACCGCGCGTATTGCGGTAGCAGCGGCAGATTGAGGCCCAGTTGCTCCCGCAGCGCCTCGATCGTCTCCGGACTCGCCCCGTCGCCGAGCATGACGGCGGCCGGATCGCCGGGGATCAGGTAGATGATCAGGAATACGATGACGGACAACACGAAGAGCACGGGGACCGTGGCCAGCAGCCGCCTTGCGATATAGAACGCCATCCTTCGCCCCTCCTTCGGGTTGCGCCTGCGAAGAACAAGGGCCGCATGAGCGCCTGTCGGCATCCATGCGGCGTGCTTGTCTTACTTCGCCAGCTTCGTATTGGCCAGGTTCGGATAACCCGCCAGCGTCGTCAGTCCCGTCAGCTTATCCCGCGTCGCGCTCTGGGAGTAAGTGTCGCCGATCTTGACCGCCGCGAGATATTCCCATTCGTACTGCTGCAGCGCGTCGTTCGCAGTCTTGATCTCTTCGTCCGTGGAAGCCGCGGTGAGCTGCTTGGTGAGCTCGGCCAGTTTGGAGTCGTCGGCGAAGCCGTACGTCGGGTTCAGATAGAGCAGCTGCGAAGGCGTCGACGGCATCGTGAACAGTCCGACGTAGATGTCCCAAGCGTTAGCGTCCGCACGCTTCTTGAGCAGCGTCGCGAAGTCGTTGATGTCCAGCTTCGTCTTGACGCCGATCGACTCGAGCTCCTTCTGCACGACGATCGTCGCGTTGTAGAACGAGCCCCCGAGCTCCTTGGTCGTGAGCAGCGTCACTTCCTGCCCGTTGTAGCCGGCTTCTTGAAGCAGCTGCCTCGCCTTGTCCGCGTTTTTCTGGTTGTAGTTTTCCTTGCCGGCTTCGCTGTACCAGGTCGTATTCTCCGGATACATGTAGCTCGGGTTCAGACGGTACAGATCCGGCGAGTTCACCGTGCCGAGCAAAATTTCGTCCGCGTCCAGCACGGCCGCGACAGCCTCGCGGTACTTAACGTTGGAGAACAGCGGCGACTTCTTGTTGAATACGAGGTTGATGTCGGAGCCCAGGTTCTTGTTCAGCTTCACGTCGGACAGGCCTTGCACCTGCGGCTGGTTGTCCAGCGAGACGTCGACGTAATCGTAAGTGCCCGCGAGGAACGAGGAGAAGCGCGTCGCGCTGTCCGTCACGATGTCGAAGTAGACGTCCTTCAGGAAGGCTTCCTTTTTGCCCGACAGGCCCGAAGGTTCTGCGGATACCGGCTGGTAGTCGTCGAACTTGGCGACGTGCACGTATTGGTCCTGCTTCCATTCGACGAACTTGAACGGTCCCGTACCGATGTATTCCTTGACGCCGTCCGGTCCGGCCGCTTCGACGACTTCCTTCGGCATGATCGCGGCGTTGTTCAGCACGTGGCTCAACTGGGCAAGAATGTCGTTGCGCGGTTCGCTGAGCGCCAGCTCTACGGTGTAGTCGTCCTTGATCTTGAATTCGGAATCGCCCAGGGACGCTTGCGCCCGTCCGGTGACCGACTTCCAGCGGTTCAGGGAGGCGACGACGTCCTCGGCCTTCATCTCTTTGCCGTTGTGGAACTTGACGCCGTGGCGCAGGTGGAACGTGTAGGTCTTGCCGTCCTCGCTCAGATCGTACGATTCGGCGAGCATCGGCACCGGCTTGAAGTTGGCGTCGAAGGCGAACAGCCCCTCGAAAATGTTGAGCGTTACGTAAACGTTCGTATTGAGCGACAGGTGCGGGTCGAGCGTCGGTACCTGCTGCGCGAGCGGGAAACGAAGCTCGGTCGCGAGATCGGCCGCGGCCGGTTCGGCCGAAGCCGCCGTGCCCGACGACGCGCCGGCGGAAGCGCCCGCCGATGCCGAGCCGGAAGAGCCGGCGTTATTATTACTAGAAGAGCAGCCGTAGACGGCGAATAACGCGATGATGAGCAGCGCCGTCAGGAGGTTGCGGTACGTTTTGTTCATTTGTTTTCTCCCCTTGTCCGAATGTCTATAAATCCGATTTCTGTAAAACTAACAATTCCAACTTGTTTAATTGGTTTTATAAAGGCAATGATAGCGGATCTTGTCGAAGTTGTACATTAAAATCTATTAATCGCAGCCATTAATAAAAGTAAACTATGATTCGTCCCACGCGAGCAGCTTCTCTGCAGCCCGCACGAACAGTCGCGCGCCGGTCTCGAGCGCATCCTCGTCGAAATCGAATTTCGGGTGATGATGCGGATACTTGATCCCCTTGTCCGCGTTGCCGGCACCGATGTTGACGAACGTACCGGGCGCTTTTTGCTGATAGGCGGAAAAGTCCTCGCCGCTCATGCCCGGCGGCGTATGCACGACGGCATCCGCGCCGACCAGCTCAATTGCGGCTTCCTCCAGGATCCGGGTCAACGCCTCGTCGTTCACCACAGGGCGGTATCCGAGCACGTAGTCGAATTCGTACTCGGCGCCGTGTGCGGACGCGATGCCCTGCACGATCCGCAGCAGCTGTTCCTTCGCGTCCTGCCGCACCTGCTCGCCGAAGCTGCGCACGGTACCCTTCAGCACGGCCGAATCGGGAATGACATTATGGGAAGCCCCCGCCGTGAACTGGGTGACGGAAACGACGAGCCGGTCGAGCGGATTCGTGTACCGCGACACGATATGCTGGAGGTTCGACACGATCTGGGCGCCGATCGCGATCGTATCGACCGCGCGGTGCGGGAAGCCGGCATGACCGCCATACCCTTTGATTACGATCGTGAAGTTATCGGGCGAAGCGGCCATGTCCCCGTAGGCGACGCCGATCTGGCCGACCGGCAGCTGCGACGCCAGATGCTCGCCGAACACCCAGTCGACGCCGTCCATCACGGCCGCTTCGACCAGCTCGATCGCGCCGCCCGGCGGCAGCTCCTCGGCGTGCTGGAAGATCAGGCGGATCTCGCCGTGCAGCCGATCCCGCCTTGCCGCCAGCAGCTTGGCCGCAGCCAGCAGCATCGCCGTGTGGCCGTCATGGCCGCAGGCATGCATGACGCCCGGATTGCCGGAGGCGTACGCCAGTCCCGTCTCCTCGGCGATCGGCAGCGCGTCCATGTCCGCGCGCAGGGCCAGCGTCCGCCCGGGCTTCGGGCCGATCAGGCGCGCCACGACGCTCGTCGGCGTCGGCCGGCTGAGCTCGAAGCCTCCGATGACCGAGAGCGCCTCTTCCACGTAACGGGCCGTGTCGACTTCCTTGAAGGACAGCTCGGGGTTCGCGTGGAGATGCCTTCGCCAGGCCACGAGCTGTTCCTTGAGACCTGCCGGCCATTCTTCGCGTCTTTGCGTCGATTCGCTCATATCGCCGGGCCTCCTCCCATTACTCTCTTTCGAATGCTTGAAGAGCGTTTACGCGGTGCGCCATCGCCGAACCCGCCTTGAGCACGGTCGCAACGAGCGTCGTTTCCGCAAGCTCTTCGATCGTGATGCCGGCATCCTTCGCCTTGCGCGTGAAAATCTCGATCGAATAGGCGTTGCCCTCGGCAAGCGCCGAGCCCACCGCGATCAGCAGCTTTTCCTTCTCGGCGATCCGGCCGCTCCGCAGCGAGACGTGCACGAATTCGTGGAAGCCGTTGTAAAGCGCTTCGTTCGCGTCTTCGAGCTTCTCGGCCAGCTCGATGTTGGTGAGCGGATACAGGTCCGCGTCCTGGCTGCCCGCATACGCCTTCAGCGCGTTCGCGCCGTTGAAAAACGCGGAGTGCGCCTTGACCGCTGCCGCGACCGTGACCGATTCGAAGATCTCTTCGAAAGAGGTCTGCTCCGCCTTGGACTTGCCGACATGCGCTTCGATGCAGTACGGGCAGCCCGTGATGTGGGAGACGGCGACGGCGATCAGTTCCTTCGTCTTGACCGACAGCGCGCCGGCGGCGAGCGCCTGCTTGTTAAACTCTCCGAACGACTTGAAGCCTTCCGGGGCATAGCCGAAAATTTTGGCAGAGAAGCTTGGCGTGTGGCGTACGTACAGGCTTTCGCCGCCGGCTGCATTGCCGTTTGCTTGGGATGCCGCGTTAGATGCGTTTGTCATGATGGATAACCTCGCTCTATGAAATTTTTAATTCATTGTAATCCGCTTGGATTATTAGAGAACATGTCTGTTATAATAGAGCAAAAGACTGGGCTTGTATAATTGATATCTATAAAGCGTTCGTTTAAAAATATTTAACTGTCAGAAAGAGGGCGGCGCCCGTGGAGATTCGGCTTATCAAAACGTTTCAGACGATCGTGAAGCTCGGCAACTTCCAGCGGGCGGCCGAAGCGCTGCAGTATTCGCAGCCGACCATCACGATCCAGATCAAGAAGCTGGAGGAGGAGCTCGGCGTCAAGCTGTTCGAGCGGGGCAAGACGATCACGCTGACGACGGCGGGCCGGCTGTTCCACGAACGGGCGGACTCCCTGCTGCGCGAATACGACGACCTGAACGTCGCGCTTGGCGACTATATCAAGGGAGAGGCAGGCCTCGTGCGCTTCGGGGCTTCGGAGCCTTCGGCCAGCAACCGGGTGCCCGAGATTCTCGCCGCCTTCACCAAGCTTAAGGCGAAGGTGCAGGCGAAGGTGACGATCGGCACGACGAAGGAGCTCGCCGGCATGCTGCTCGAGGACCGGATCGACCTCGCTCTCTGCAATCAGCCGGAGCCTCATCTGGAGCTTGAATTTCATCCTCTAATGAACGAGACCTTTAAGCTGATCGTGCCGGACGACCATCCGCTGGCCGCGCGGGACGACATCCGCCTCCGGGACCTGCAGGACGAGAAGTTCCTGTTCACGCCGGGCTCCTGCGCCTTCCGCATCCGGATCGAAGAGATGATCACCAAGCACATCGGCAAGCTGCGCCAGAGCAGCATCGAGGTCGCCGGCATCACCGCGATCAAGTACTTCGTACAGTCCAAGCTCGGCATCGCCCTGGCGCCCGTCGTGGCCGTGACGCCGCCGATCCCCGGCACCGTCGTCAAGGACGTGGCCGATCTGTCGGACGGCCCTTCGCTCGGCATTCTGACCCGCCGCAGCGCGTCGTCCACGAGCCGGATCAGCCTGGAGCTGGTCGAGGAGATCAAGCGGATGTACGCCCCGCGGGGACTGGCGCAGGCTGACGGGCAGGCGCAGGCTGCGGGAATTTAACGTTGCTAAACTCCGCATTTAGTTCTTTCTATTGTACATTCGGTCCGCGGTCCTCTATCCTCTCTAGTTAATGACATGAATTCCGAGTGAAGATCAAGGCATTCGGATTGGGAAGGATCGGTGGACGAGGATGAAAAAAATCCATTTGGGCATTTTCGATATTAATACGCTGAACCAGATGACGCAGGGCTTGTGGGCGCATCCGGACAATCAGTCCTACAGGTACAAGGAGCTGTCCTTCTGGATCGAGCTCGCGCAAATTTTGGAGCGCGGGCTTTTCGACTTCATGTTCTTCGCCGACTCCTATGGCTATCCGAATCACAAGACGGAGCTGACATACCGGGAGGCGGTCTACGCGCCGTCCAACGATCCGATGCTGCTCATCCCCGCGCTGGCAGCTGCGACCAAGCATCTGGCGTTCGTCACGACGGCGTCTCCCGTCTACGAGCTGCCGTTCCCCAACGCGCGCCGGTTCTCGACGCTCGACCATCTGACGGGCGGCCGCATCGGCTGGAACGTGGTCGCCACCGGCGGGATCAGCGGCGCGGAGGCGTTCGGGCGCAGCGGCATCCTGCCCCACGATGAGCGCTACGAGCAGGCCGAAGAGTTCATGGCGGCCAGCTACAAGCTGCTCGAGGGCAGCTGGGAGGACGACGCCGTCCAAGCGGATAAGGATAGACGGTTCTACGCGGATGCGTCCAAGGTGCATATCGTGCAGCACGAAGGCCCCTATTACAAGATGACCGCCGCTCATTCGAGCGAGCCGTCCATCCAGCGGACGCCCGTGCTGTTTCAGGCAGGCAGCTCGGACCGGGGACGGGACTTCGCCGCCAAGCATGCCGAGGGCGTGTTTTTGAAGGCGCCGACGGTCGAGGCGCTGCGGGCGCAGGTGCAGGACATCCGCCGCAGGGCGGCAGGCTACGGCAGACGGCCGGAGCATATCAAGATTTTCACCGGCCTGTCGGCCGTCGTCGGCAGGACGCGCGAGGAAGCCGAGCTTAAGCTGGCGTCGTACAGACAGTATGCGAGCCGCGAGGCGGCGCTGCTGACCTACGAAAACTCGACGGGCATCGATCTGTCGGCGCTCGATCCGGACGCGCCTTTTACCAATGTGAATACCGAGCAGGGCCGGACGCATACGGAGCGGTATACGAAGCACAGCGGCGGCGTGAAAACCGTGCGTGAGGTAGCGGACAACTTTGCATCCAAGGAATTCCGCGGCATCACGGTGTCCGGCACGGCGGAGGATATCGCGGACGCCATGCAGTATTGGGTGGAGGAAACGGGCGTGGACGGCTTCAACCTGGAGCGCTACGTGCTGCCCGGCGGCCATCGGGACTTCGTCGATCTCGTCGTGCCGGAGCTTCAAAAACGCGGCATGTTCCGCGAACGCTACGAGGAATCGACCTTGCGCGAGCGGCTGTTCGGCAAGGGCGAAGCCCGGTTGGCGGATACGCATCCGGGTGCGGAATACCGGCGGCTTTGAGGAAATTGAGGGTCCAAAAGCGCGTCCAACAAGGAATTTCAATGGACAAAAATCACTGCATACGCGAAGAGGACGAAGCGGGTCAATCCCCGTTTCGTCCTCTTTGGTTATCTCAGTGACTCAATCCGTACCGTTAGCGCTCTGATTGTTCTCGATACCCGTCAAGGTCTTGCCGTAAGTCGCCGTCGGATACCAGCTGCTATTATAATAGAGCAGAAGCGAGGATGCCGCGGATTTGCTCTTCGTCGTGAAGACGAAGCGCCCGCCCGATTCCGACACGTCGACCACCTCGGACAGCTTCTTGCCGCTGCCGTCTATTGCGGTCGCATTGTTGAACAAGTCGATCATTTGACCGGAATTGCGATAAGGGTCCTCGCCGTTCCATACCTCGAGCACGGCCATATACGTATGGCTGGCATCCGTGCCATCGACCCGGAAGTACAATACCGTCGTAGAATCGTTGATGTTGTAATTTAGATAATAATTGGCGTTGCCGACCACGACTGCCGGCAGACCGACACGCTTGACAGTGACGGTAAAAGTCTTGGATTGCGAGGCCCCGTCCGCTCTCGTGATAGTCGCAGTCAGGCTGACCTCGATATCCGACTCGCTATGGGCCGGCTGCGTAACGCTGCCTGTCGCCGCGTCGATCGCCGCTTCATCCGAGCTCCATGCGATCGTCGTTCCGTATTTTCCCGACGTGCTAAGATCAAGATTCGTCCTAACGTCACCCAGTCCCGTATTGGCGAGACGGATCGAATCCGCAGTAAGCGCCGCGTATGCAGCAGCGATCGCTTCGTCGTCGGTCGGATCGACACGCAGCACCGTAACCGGAATCGTGACCGTCTGCGGCGTGCCCCCTTCCTTCGAGACGACTGCGGTCAAAGTCACTGCCGTATCGCCGGCTGTAAAGGCCGCGCGCGTCACTTCTCCCGTAACCGCGTCAATCGCCGCGTTATTCGAACTCCAAGTGAGCGTCGTCCCGTATGTGCCTGTCGCCGCCAGATGAAGGGCTGTCGTCACCGCGCTCAAGGACGGGTTATTTTGAATGATCGCGCCTGCAAGCGAGGCTGCGTCGGCCGCGATCGCTTCCTGTACGGACGGATCGACAGCCTTTACGGTGATGTGGAACACCTTGGTCTGATCTGCTGCCCCCACCAGCGAGATCGTAGCGGTCAAATTCACCACGGCATCTCCCGCCCCAAACGCCGACCGCGTCACCATGCCCGTAGATGCATCGATGGCGGAGCTGTCCGAACTCCAGGAGATTGTCGTGCCGCCTAGACCGTTCGTTGCCAGATTCAGCGTCGTCTTGACGGACGACAGCGCAACGTTGTCTTCCCGAATCGATTCCGCCGTCAGCGCGCTTGCAGCGGCCGTGACGATATCGTCAGCCGTCTCTTCCAGCTTAAGCACCGTGACGGCGATCGTCTTGGAGGCATCCGTGCCTCCCGCCTTGGAGATTGTCGCCGTGAGATGCACGATTAGATCGCCCTTGAGATAGCCGGGACGCGTCACCGCGCCCGTCGCCGCATCGATCGCCGCATCGTCCGAACGCCAGACGATTGTCGTGCCCCTTGCACCGCTTGTCGGCAGCTCAAGATTCGTCGTTATGTCGTACTGGCTTACGTTTTCGCCCAGAATAGCACCGGCTGCGAGTGACTCGAGCGCAGTCTCTATTGCGTCATCCGCCGACTCGTCCTGCTTGACCACGATTACGGTGAACGTCTTGGTCAAACTCGTGCCGCCGGTCTTGGATATCGTCGCCGTCAGCGTCGCATTCGCATTGCCCTTGTTGTAGGACGGACGCGCAACCGAACCCGTGCTCGCATTGATTGCCGGACTGTCCGAGCTCCAGGATATTGTCGTCCCCGCCGCGCCGGATGTCGCCAGATCAAGCGCGGAAGTTACGGCGTCCAAGTCCGGATTGAACCCTAGAATCGTATCTTCATCAAGCGCCGCGTAGGCGGCCGCAATGGCCTCGTCCGCCGTCTGATCGAGCTTGCGCACGATAACCGTAAACGTTTTGGTTTGCTCTGTCCCGCCATCTTTGCGGAATGTTGCGGTCAGAATAACAGTCTTATCGCCCATACCGTAGGCGGGACGCACGACCGTTCCGTCCGTCGCGATCACGGACGGCATATTCGAGCTCCAGGAGATCGTCGTACCCTGCTCGCCCGTCGTCGGCAGCGTCAACGCAGTCGTCACGTTGCCGATCGCCGCGTTGGCTCCGCGGATCACGCTGTCCGTCAAGGCGGAAGCGGCCGCCGCGATGGCGGAATCTACCGTGCTCTGATTATTCGTGAAGCCAGTTAACGTTGAACCATAAGTGGCGGTTGGCCACCAGCTGCTATTGTAATAAACCCTGATCATCGAAGCCGGCGACTTGCTTTTCGTCGTGATCTGGAATCGGCCTCCGATGTCAGTGATCGTGGCCACGCTCGACAGTCGGCGACCCGTGCCGTCCGTCGATTCCGCCGATTCCAGCAGCGCAATCATCTGGGCGGACGTCTTGTACTCGGCCAAGTCTGCGTTCCAGACACTGATATCCTTCAAGTACGTGTGACTCGCATCGATGCCGTCCACCTGAATGTACAACGCCGTCGTCGTGTCGTTAATGTTATACCAAAGGTAATAGTCTTTGGATGCGCTCAGGATCGCCGGAAGCCCGTCTTTCTTGATGATGACGATAAACGTTTGCGTAAGCGCAGTGCCGTCTTCCTTGGAAATGACAGCCGTCAAAGTCACTTCGACATCGCCCGCTGCGTTGTTCGGACGCGTGACGATTCCCGTCTCCGGATCTACTGCCGCATTATCCGAACTCCAGGAAATCGTCGTGCCGTGCGCGCCGGACGTTCCTAGCGTCAGGTCGGTCGTAATCGCTGACAGTGCGTCATTGTCGCCCAGGATGGACCCCGCAGTCAGTGCCGCCTTAGCTGCCGCGATCGCTTCGTCCGCGGTCTCGTCAAGCTTAAGCACCGTGAGCGCGAATGTTTTCGTCGCTGTCGTGCCGCCAGCCTTCGTAATGGTCGCGGTCAGCGTCGCCGTGGCGTCGCCCGCCGTGAAGCTTGGGCGCGTTACTTGGCCGGTGGCCGCGTCAATTGCTGCACTGTCCGAGCTCCAGGCGATCGTCGCGCCGTGCGCGCCGGATGTCGCCAGCGTCAGGTCGGTCGTAATCGCATCCAGTGCGTCATTGTCGCCCAGGATGGATGCCGCGGTCAGTGCCGCCTTGGCCGCCGCGATCGCTTCGTCCGCTGTCTCGTCAAGCTTAAGCACCGTGAGCGCGAATGTTTTCGTCGCCGTCGTGCCGCCAGACTTCGTAATGGTCGCGGTCAACGTCGCCGTGACGTCGCCCGTGGTGAAGCTTGGGCGCGTTACTTGGCCGGTGGAAGCGTCGATCGCCGCATTGTCCGAATTCCAGGCGATTGTCGTGCCGTGCGTGCCGGACGACTCCAGCGTTAGGTCGGTCGTAATCGCATCCAGTGCGTCATTGTTGCCCAAGATGGTTGCCGCAGTCAGAACAGCCTTGGCTGCCGCGATCGCTTCGTCCGCGGTCTCGCCCAGCTTAAGCACCGTGAGCGCGAATGTTTTCGTCGCCGTCGTGCCGCCAGCCTTCGTAATGGTCGCGGTCAGCGTCGCCGTGACGTCGCCCGCCGTGAAGCTCGGGCGCGTTACTTGGCCGGTGGCCGCGTCAATTGCTGCACTGTCCGAGCTCCAGGCGATCGTCGCGCCGTGCGCGCCGGATGTCGCCAGCGTCAGGTCGGTCGTAATCGCATCCAGTGCGTCATTGTCGCCCAGGATGGATGCCGCAGTCAAAGCAGCCTTAGCTGCCGCGATCGCCTCGTCCGCGGTCTCGTCGAGCTTGAGCACCGTGATCGTAAATGTTTTCGTCGCCGTCGTGCCGCCAGCCTTCGTAATCGTCGCGGTCAGCGTCGCCGTGACGTCGCCCGCCGTGAAGCTTGGGCGCGTTACTTTGCCGGTGGAAGCGTCGATCGCCGCACTGTCCGAGCTCCAGGCAATTGTCGTGCTTTGCGCGCCGGACGTCACCAGCGTCAGGTCGGTCGTGACGGCTGACAGCGTATCATTATCGCCCAGGATGGTTGCCGCAGTCAGAGCAGCCTTAGCTGCCGCGATCGCCTCGTCCGCGGTCTCGTCGAGCTTGAGCACCGTGATCGCGAATGTTTTCGTCGCCGCCGTGCCGCCAGCCTTCGTAATCGTCGCGGTCAGCGTCGCCGTGACGTCGCCCGCAGTAAAGCTCGGGCGCGTTACTTTGCCGGTGGAAGCGTCGATCACCGCATTGTCCGAATTCCAGGCGATTGTCGTGCCGTGCGTGCCGGACGACTCCAGCGTTAGGTCGGTCGTAATCGCATCCAGTGCGTCATTGTTGCCCAAGATGGTTGCCGCAGTCAGAACAGCCTTGGCTGCCGCGATCGCTTCGTCCGCGGTCTCGCCCAGCTTGAGCACCGTGAGCGCGAATGTTTTCGTCGCCGTCGTGCCGCCAGCCTTCGTAATAGTAGCGGTCAGCGTCGCCGTGGCGTCGCCCGCCGTGAAGCTCGGGCGCTTTACTTGGCCGGTGGCCGCGTCGATCGCCGCACTGTCCGAACTCCAGGAAATCGTCGTACCGTGCGCGCCGGACGTTCCCAGCGTCAGATCGGACGTGACGGCTGACAGCGTATCATCATAGCCCAGGATGGACCCCGCAGTCAGTGCCGCCTTGGCTGCCGCGATCGCTTCGTCCGCGGTCTCGTCAAGCTTAAGCACCGTGAGCGCGAATGTTTTCGTCGCCGTCGTGCCGCCAGCCTTCGTAATAGTAGCGGTCAGCGTCGCCGTGGCGTCGCCCGCCGTGAAGCTCGGGCGCTTTACTTGGCCGGTGGCCGCGTCGATCGTCGCACTGTCCGAGCTCCAGGCGATCGTCGTGCCTTGCACGCCAGACGTTTCCAGCGTCAGCTCGGACGTGATCGCTGACAGTACGTCATTGTCGCCCAGGATGGATGCCGCGGTCAGTGCCGCCTTGGCTTCCGCAATGGCCTCGTCAGGAGACAGCGTCGGCGTCGCACTCGGCGTTGCACTCGGTGTCGCACTCGGCGTCGCACTCGGCGTCGCACTCGGCGTCGCGCTCGGTGTCGCACTTGGCGTTGCGCTCGGCGTTGCGCTCGGTGTCGCACTCGGCGTTGCGCTCGGTGTCGCACTTGGCGTTGCGCTCGGCGTTGCGCTCGGTGTCGCACTCGGCGTTGCGCTCGGTGTCGCCGTTGGCGTTGCGCTCGGCGTAGGCGTCGCGCTCGGCGCAACTGTTGGCGTCGCCGTCTCTCCTCCGCCTCCGCCTCCGCCAGTCGGTGCAAGCGTCGGTGACGGTGTAGGTGTCGCTCCGGCAGATGTCTGTGTCTGCTCAGGCGGTTTTTCAAACGTCGTGCCCGCCGTGTTCACTGTCGCCAGCACGATCGTCCCTTGACCCAGCACTTTGACGATCGCGTTCAGAACGAGCGACTCAACCACCGTTCCCTCCGGCACGTCCACTTGAATCTGCTGCGAACTGACGTTGATCGTATTAAATGAGCCGATCAGCGTCACCTTTGAATTTGCAGGCAAACTAGCGCTCATATCGATATCCCCGAAGCCAGTGCCTGTAGCGTCTACTTCTTGAAGCGTCGCAGGCGTATTCACCTTGACGAGCGCCACGGTCGTGGATCCCTCCGAGACAATTCGAACGATGCCCGTCCCGGATGTCTTGTCGATAATGATGTCGACAAGCGTCGAGTTGTTAAAGTGAATACTGTGCTCGCCGCCACCCTGTACGGTGACATGCCCCTTCACCGTAACTTGGTTCAGGACGGCGTCGCCCTCGCCGATGCCTTCGCCGAGCAGCAGGTCGCCATTGATGACCATGTTCTGCAGCGTGACGCCGGCCGTATTGACAACAACGTTTTTGTTGATTGTCTCAACGCCGGTCTCCGGGCCGTACGTGCCGGGAACGTCATACGCGATCGTACGCGACTTGAGGGCGCGATCCAATAGGACGACCGCCTCCGCACGCGTCATGGCTGCCGCCGGCTTGAAGCTCGCATCGCCGTAGCCCTTCATGAGACCGCCTTCGACGACTTGCCCGACCGCCGCCTTGCTCCAGCTGCCGATGCGGTCCGCATCCTTAAAGTCGGAGACCGTTGCGCCGTCCTTCGCTTGCAGGTTCAGCAGGCGGCTGAGCATGACAGCCGCTTCCTGCCGCTGAACCGGCTTGTCCGGTCCGAAGGTTCCGTTCGCATAGCCTGTAATGTATCCGGCTTCAACCGCTGCGGCCGCTTCGGGATAAACCCAGCTTGTCGCGCTTACGTCGGCAAATGCCACATCCGACTTTCCCGTAAAACCGAACGCGCGATTAGCCAGAGCGATGAATTCGGCTCTGGAAATGGATTGATTCGGTTTGAACGCTCCGTCTTGATAGCCCTGCACAAGCCCCCTGTTTATCCAATCCGTCAGCTCGTCCTCCGCCCAGTGGCCTCGGATGTCCGACACAGAAGCAGTCGCCTGCGCGCTGGCCGCAAAAGCGGAACCGAATGGTGCGACGAGCATACATATCAATAGCAATCCGACTAGTAATTTCGATGACCTGTTCGTAAGCATATAGTCCTCCTCGCATTCTATCCCCCCAACTATAGAACGATTAATAGGATAAAAAAATCCCCCTTTCGGGGGTGAGACCCCTGTGAAAAAAGGGGGAGGAGAAGGGGAGAAAGAGGGGAGGAGGATTCAGGCATGCGACTGAAAGCTGGGTACATCGGCGCTATCGCGCTTGAAAAACTTCGAATTACGTCGAATGGCAGTCAGGGCGCACTCTACGCGTAGCCGGCATGCAGCCTTCGGTACGCCGCGGGCGACATCCCCGTGTCCTTGCGGAACAGGCGGCCGAAATAATTCGGATCCGCGATCCCGACGGCCTCCGCGACCTGCTTCACGGATAGCTCGGGCGAGCGCTCGAGCAGCCTGCGCGCCCGGTCCACCCTGACGTGACGCACGTATTCGACCGGGCTCATGCCGGTGTGGCGTTTCATGCACCGGGCGATATAATCCGGGTGAAAATGAAATTCGCGCTCGAGCGCTTCGATGTCGAAGGGTTCGAAGGCCGTGTGCCGCAAGTACGCGGATACCTCTTCGGCCAGCCTGCTCGTGCGTGTCTCGGTTGCCGCGCCCCGGACGAATTGCTGCATGACGGACAGCAGCTGCACGAACGCCGCCTGCAGACGCCATACCGCATCGACCGTCAGCCTGTCGTGCAGCTTCACCAGCCGGTCCAGCGCCGGCCACGCTTCGTCCATCCTGAACGCCCCGGACTTCGGAATATAAACAGGCTGCATGCCCGGTTGAAGATCTTTGTCCGTGCCTTTGCGCAGCGCGAGCGACCATGGGATCTCGTCTGAATTAACGAGCCGGTGTCCGGAATCGTGCTTGACGTGGAACCAATACAGCTCCGTCGGCATCTCGCACGGCCGAACTCCCTCGTGCACCTTTCCTGGCTCCAGTACGAGCAGATGGTTAGGCCCGATCGCGTATTCCACGCCGTCCTCCTCCATATACAAACAACCTGACTTCACGAAAATAATGTCGTATAGATCGAAGGAACGCCGGAAATGCTGCATTCCCGGACGCCAGGTTCCATGCCCCGCCGTCACCAGCTGCGGCATCGGCGGCACTTGCCACTGTATGCAATCCATCTCGTCCCTCCTCGCGCTTCGCGGCTTGTGCTAATCATAATCCGAAAAGTCGTTTTTGTGCTAGAGGTTGTCGTTCCTATAACTATCGGCCGGCGTGCAAACGCTTTACACTGATAGCAAACAGAACGTTTCGCGGGAGGTTATTTTATGAGACTTCGTCAAGTGCATCTGGATTTTCATACGTCCGAGCTCATCGAAGGCATCGGCTCGTCGTTCTCGGCGCAGCAGTTCCAGGACATGCTTAAGCTTGGGCACGTCGATTCGATCACCGTATTTTCCAAATGCCATCACGGGTGGGCCTACCATCCGACGACGGCCAACGAAATGCATCCGCACCTCTCGTTCGATCTGCTCGGCGCGCAGATCGAAGCTGCGCACGCGATCGGCGTCAAGACGCCGGTCTATCTGTCGGCAGGCCTCGACGAGAAGCTCGCCCGCGTCCATCCGGAATGGCTGGTGCGCCGCGCAGACGAGTCGACGCAATGGGCGCCCGATTTTCTCACGCCGGGTTATCACGAGTTTTGCATGAACACGCCCTATCTCGACACCCTTGTCGCCCAGATTGAGGAGGTCGTGCAGGAGTACGACGCGGACGGGATCTTCCTCGACATCGTCGGCATCCGCAAATGCTACTGCCAGTTCTGCATCCGATCGGCGCGCGCAGAAGGCATCGATCCTCGCGACGAGAGCGCGATGCGGCCGCTATGGGAGCGCACCTACCTTCGTTATGCGGAGCGCACGAACGAGGCCGTCCATAAGTATCGCCCGGAGCTCTCGGTGTTCCACAACGGCGGTCATATTCCCCAGGGCAGACGGGAATTGGCCCTCCTGAACACGCACCACCTGGAGCTGGAGTCCCTGCCGACCGGCGGCTGGGGTTACGACCATTTCCCGCTGTCAGCGCGATACGTCCAGCAGCTCGGCCGTCCGTTTCTCGGCATGACGGGCAAGTTCCATCTATCCTGGGGCGAATTCGGCGGCTACAAGCATCCGAACGCCCTGCGGTACGAGACGGCACTGAGCTTGGCGAACGGCGCCGGCTGCTCCGTCGGAGACCAGCTTCATCCGGACGGCCTGATGGACGAGGCGACATACCGGCTGATCGGCGAGGCGTACAAGGAAGTGGAGGCCAAAGAAGCCTGGTGCGCGGATACGGTCAATGTGGCTGACATCGCCGTCTTTGGCATCGAGGCTTCGGGCCGTTTCCGCGGCGTTGGCGGCAACGTCGCAGACGCAGATAAGGGCGCGGCCCGGATGCTGCTGGAGACCAACAGGCTGTTCGACATCGTGGACCTGCAGTCGGATTGGACGGCCTATCCCGTGCTGATCCTGCCGGATCTGATTCCGGCCGACGCCGAGATCGAAGCGAAGCTGGCTGCCTATGTCGGCCAGGGCGGGCGGATACTCGCAACGGGAAGCGCCGGCCTGCGTTCGGACGGATCCGGCTTCGCCCTCGACTTTGGCGCGCGCTGGGTCGGCGCCAATCCGTACCGTCCGGACTACTTCGTACCCGCGGGTCCGTTCGGCCCGAGCGAAGGCGCATCGGCTGTCATGTACGGCGAAGGCCAGCGCATCGAAGCCGACGGCGGCCAGGTGCTCGGCTTCCGCGAGAACCCTTACTTTAACCGGGATGCATTCTCCTTCTCGTCCCACCTCCATACGCCGAACGACAAGAGCAGCCGCGAGCCCGGCATGATCGAGCACGACGCGGGCATCTATATCGCCTGGAACGTCTTCGGCGCCTATGCAGAGCATGGCAATCTCGTGCTGCGCCAGATGGTGGACTACGCGCTAGGACGATTGCTCGCCGCCCCGACGCTCGCGACCTCGCTGCCCGCGCAGGGCGTGACGACCCTGCAGGAGCAACCGGCCCATCGCCGTCTCGTTCACCATCTGCTGTACGCCTCGCCTGTCCGCCGCGGTCGAAATGTCGAGATCGTCGAAGACGTGATTCCAATCTATGACGTCGCATGCACGGTGCGCACCGACCGTCCGGTGGACAGCGTCTATCTGGCGCCGCAGATGACGGAGGTGCCGTTTACGGCGCACGATGGCGCGATTAGTTATACGGTCCCGGTGGTCGAGTGCCACCAGATGGTCGTGCTGCAGTTCGAGTAATATTGCGGTTGCGGCTGTGCATATACAAAAAGCTCGCCCCCACTTGGCCAATAGGGCCTTGCGAAGGGGCGAGCTTTTCCTATCTTTTGCCGATCAATGAATCGTCAGATTAAAACCCGTCTGCAGGTAATACAGGCTCGGATAAGCGATATTGCTCGTCGTCAGGCCGTTGAACGTCGCCGAGCCGTTGCCGGTATAGGTGTAGATCGCGGCCCCTTGGTGCGGTCCGGAGAACCGCGACGTCGTCACGCCGTCGAGCCCCGTGCCGTTGATGTTGATGTTGTTGAACACGACATTCTCGAAGCCGCCGCCGTAGCCGAACTGGATGGCGTCGCGCTGTGTATTGAGGATGTCGATGTTCGTGAACGTCACGTTGCGGATGGCGTCGTTCGACGCTTCGAGATCGATCGCGCCCCGTTCGCCGTTGTACAGGTCCTGGCTCGTGCCGCTGTTGATAATCGTCGTGTCGGAGAATACGACGCCGGTATTATTTTGAAAATGGTAGCCCGGGAACACGGTGTTCATGCGGATGCCGGAGCCGCCGACCGTGTCGACGATCAGGTTGTGGTCGGCCTTGTGGCCGCTGCCGCCGAAGAAGGCGATGCCTCCCGCGCGCCAGTTGTTCTCGATCGTGTTGTAGGAAAACGTGTTGTTCACGCCGGCCGGCGCGCCGTTCGTGTTGCTGGTCCAGACCGCGAGCGCGTCGTCCCCGTTGTTGCGCAGGTTGCTGTTGCGGACGATCGAATTGCTCGTACCCTGGGCGAAGTTGACGCCGTCGGCCAGGTTGTTGCGGATGCGGCTGTTCTCGATCGTCAGCCCGTTCGCGTAGATCGCCGGGGTATGCGCATAATCGCCGACCCAGAAGCCGCACTCGAAGTGCTCGACCCAGACGTCGTGAATCGTGGAGTTCGAGCCGAAGTTATCCATGAAGCCTTTGTAAATCGCATTTTGACCGTAGCGCGACCGGAGCTTGGAGTTCATGTACACGTTGCTGAAATCGAGCTTGCCGGAAATGCGCAGCGAGATGCCGCCGCCTGCCGCGTTGGGATTCGTGAACTGGATGTTCGTATGCCAGATGCCCGCGCCCGTCACGGTCAGGTTGTTGATCATGCTGCTGGCCGAGCCGATCTCCCACATGCTGCTCAGGTTAAACGTACCCTCGGGGATGTATAGCGTCTTGCCTGCAGCGACGGCGGCCGTCACCGCGGATTTGAACGCCGCAAGATCATCCTGTCCGTCGTTCGCCACAGCGCCGTAGTCGGTCACCGACACG
The DNA here is from genome assembly GCF_042649185.1 of Cohnella sp. GCM10012308. NCBI lineage: Bacteria > Bacillati > Bacillota > Bacilli > Caryophanales > Paenibacillaceae > Cohnella > Cohnella sp. GCM10012308. The sequence goes on along the minus strand of NZ_JBHRYU010000036.1, from coordinate 36,264 downwards.
GCATTGGTCGGACGGGCGATCGCCGCCGGTACCGGCTCGATCTCCAGGAAGTCGACGCCGTATTCCAGGCTGTCCCCGTTGCCCTTCTGAATCCGGATCGTGTCGCCCGGCGCAAGCGGCGTATCCATCTTCCAGTGCACCTCGTCGAAGCGGAAAAGCGGTCTTCCGCCGCCTGGCGCATCCGCCGGCATGTCGCCGGAGAAGTACTGCCAGTTGTAGTAAGACGAGAGCGATACCGTCTTAACCTTCGTCCCGTTGACGTAGACGTCAAGCGCGCCGTTCAGGCCTATGCCGTCGCCGGAGTCGGGCATCGTAAACCGCATCGTGACGCCTGCGCCGCCTTGTCCCTGGCGCACGGTCCACTGCGCGTAGGATCCGTTTGTCGGCAGCGCCACGTATTTCTGGCCGGACGCCTCCGAAGCGATCAGCGCTTGATCGAAGTTCGGCGCTGCCTGCAGCGTGGCGCCTCCGCCTCTCGTCGCGTCCTCCGTGTCGTAACGGTAGTAAGGCAAGCTGGCGCCGCGCGCCGCGTAGACCGTCAGGTTGGCCGTGCTCGCATTGTTGGCCTGCTTGGTCGGGACTTCGTTGCCGTCCGCGGCGACGGTCGTCGTCACCGTATAGCTGCCGTTAACTGCCGTCCACGTGCCCGGGACGGCGACGTTGACGGAAGCGCCCGCGGCCAGCGCGCCGCTGTAAGAACCGTTTAGCGTCTGGACGGTCGTTCCCGCTCCGTTTTTAATGGCGACCGCGATCGCATGCGCGCCTCCGGCCGAGGCGATCGTGCCCTGGTTTTTCAGATTGACCGTGAAGGTGACGGCGCTGTTCGCAGTCGGCGTGCCCGGCGACCACGCGGTCGAGGCGACCAGATCCGAACTCGAAACCGGCGCTACCGTGAGCGGCGCGACATTCGTATAGCTGTTGTTCGCTTCATTTTGCTCGATGACGGCGTTGTTCTCGTCAACCTTCGCCGAGAGCGTATAGGACGCGGTGTTCTTGGCGCCTGCGTTCACGGATACGTTCGCCGTAGCGCCTGGGGTCAAGGCGCCTACCTGCGCGGTACCGGCGGCATCGCCGTTCAGGTAGAAGTTGACCGTCGTCGCAGCCGATGCTGCGCTGCCGATGTTTTTAACGGTCGCGTTCAGCGTGAGGGCATCGGTCTCGATCGGCGAGGCCGGCGACCAGGACATGCCCGTGATCGTCAGGTCGGGATTGGCCGCCGGCGTGCCGAACACCTGGAATTCTGCGATTTGCCCGGCTGGCGCGCCGGTATTCGCCGTGATGTTCAACTGCAGACGCTTCACCGTCGCCGTCACGGGGATCGTCACCGTGTTGCCGGATGCCGGATTAAACGTGTAGGTTTGCGAGGAGACCAGGTTCGAAAAGGTTGTCGTGTTCTGATTGTGGCCGAGCACCTGGATCGTCTGGGTGCGCGCGCCCCACTCCGTCGCCGGATTGAGCTTGAGCACGATGGACGTGATATCTTGGTTGGCGCCGAAGTCGAGCGTCAGCGTGCTCGGATTGCCGCCGCCTTCCCAGTACGTGGCGGTGTTGTTGTCGTTCGCGTTGGTCGCCACGAAGGATTGGGTATTGGAGGATGCGACGATCGGCTTGCCGATTGCGATGTTGCCGCCCGGTGGCGGCGTAGCCGTTGGCGTTGCTGTCGGCGTCGCGGTTGGCGTGGCCGTCGGCGTTGCGGTCGGCGTCGCCGTCGGGGTTGCCGTCGGGGTTGCCGTTGGCGTAGCCGTTGGGGTTGCGGTCGGGGTGGCTGTCGGCGACGTGCCCGCATCGACCGCGATCTGGTCCAGATTCACGTTGGCGGAATCGCCGGCATCGTATTTGTAGGCGATCGTATTGCTGCCGGCGTTCAAGGTCAAGGCTTCCGTTTGCGTGCCCCAGGTGTCCCAGTTAGCCAGACTCGCGAGCGTGGTCTGACGGATCTTGGCGCCGTTCACGTAGACGGACAGCGTTCTGGCGGCGCCATTTGCGTTGGCATATTTCAGCGTAACGTTCCGGCTGCCCGCCGCAGCGGCGTTGACCGTGAACGTTGTCGCGGCCCCCTGCGTCCAGTAGCCGTCGACGAAGCCCGTTCCCGCGTAGCCCGCGTGATCGGTGTTCACCTTAGCCCCGCCCGAGAGCGCAGCGGACTCCGCCTGATACGTACCCGAAGGCGGCGTAGGCGTCGGAGTGGGCGTCGCGCCGGCCGCAGCGTAGATCTCGAACTCGGACAGCTGTGCCGCCGGCCAGCCCGTGTTGGCGGTCACGTTCAGACGAACGTACCGGGCGGACGTCGCCGTGAAGTTGATCGTGACGGCGTTGCCGGCAACGGCCGGATTAAACGTATAGTTCGCAGAACCCACGATGTTGGCAAACGTTGAACCGTTGGCGCTGCCTTGAACGGCCAGCGTCTGCGTGCGCGTTTCCCAGTTGGACGGCAGCTTCAGCACGATCTGGTCGATACTGACGCTCGCGCCCAGGTCGACCTGAATCCATTGCGGAAAGGCATTATTCGTACTCTCCCAATAGGTGCTTGCGTTGCCGTCTTTGACATTGTCCGGCGCATACGTCTGCGATTGGCCGCTCGCCGTAATCGTCTTGCCGATCGTCAGATTCGCTCCTCCGGCCGCGAACGCGGGAGTAAAGGAACCGGCGGCCGAGATCCATCCGGTAATCAGCAAAATAAGGGCGAGCGCCCATGCTGCGTGCTTGTGTCGCATTATAGTCCTCCTCGAAGTTGGATTGGAGCCGATGCTTGATTCTCAAGCAAAATGATAGCGGTTACAATTGATAACGAACCGATCCTCATGCCGACTGCTGCGGTTTACAATCGCGCGGTTAGCCTCCCTTCTCCCTTACTTATCTTCAAGTACAGCTTTATTATAGTGAGGCATTCCGCTTCGCTATAAGGCGTGATTTTACGAAGATGGTAGTCGATTCCAAGCACATGGCAACAGAACGAAAAAAACAGGCCAACCAGAGCTTCCTGGCTGACCTGAATCGACAATCCTGTTATACGGCGAGTTACTTCAATTCCTCCGACTGATCGATCCAACCAAGCAGCGTCTGGACGTACCGCTTCAAATACTTGAGCGTCGTTTCGTCCGTCAGGCGGCCGCGCTCGGCGTCCACTTTGTCCATGGCCTGAGAGATGTACATTTTCTGAAAAGGCAGTACCCAAGCTTGCGTCGCCTCCAGCGTCTGCCGGATCTGCTGCTGAGACAGGATCGTGCCCTTGGGCCCCGGCGTCGCGCCGACGATGCCGACGGGCTTGTGAATCAGCGCAGCCGTACGGGTCGGCGTGGATGCCCAATCCAGCGCGTTTTTCAGCACGCCGGGGATGCCCGAATTGTACTCCGGGCTCACGATGAGCAGCCCGTCCGCGCCGCGGATCGCCTCCCGATACAGACGTACGGCCTCGGGGCCGTCGCCCGTGTCGAGATCCGCGTTGTACAAAGGTAAATCCGCGATCGATATGTATTCGTAAGCGGCCTCTTCCTCCAGGCCAAGCTCCGGCACGGTGGCCGCGATCATGCGATTGTACGACTGCTCCCTCAGACTCCCCACGATAATGCCGATCTTTTTCATCCATACGCCTCCTCTTAGACTGAAGTTAAAAACCTGCATACATACATCTATTCTCGATGGTACGGACCGATTAAGAGAGCAAAGATGCAAATATGCATCTTTTTCCGCTAGCCGCCCGGATAATCATCGTTTTCATCCAATTTGCCTGCATATTTGCATTTATTTCAACAAGCATTGCTTTTCGATAGACAATAAATGTATAAATGCAGTTATTCAACCGGCACGGCAAACGAACGACTCCGGCGATCCGCCCCCGTAGAAAAGGACGACCGGCTGACTGGCCGGCCGTCCCTTCATTGCGTTAGCGATTGGCGAGGTATGCCGCGACCTCGGCGAGTCTCGAGGCGTAGCCCCATTCATTGTCGTACCAGGCCGCGATCGACACGATGTCGCCCTGCACCTGCGTCAGCGGCAGGTCGATGATCGACGAATGCGAATCGCCGACGATGCGCGAGGATGCCCACTCGCCCTCGAGCACGTCCAGCACGCCCTTGAGCTCGCCTTCGGCCGCCGCGGCGCGGAACATGTCATTGATCTCCTGCGCGGTAACCGGCTTTTCGGTGATCAGGTTGAGCTCGGCGATGCTGCCGGTCCGGGTTGGAATGCGGTAGGCCTTGCCCGTGATCTGAAGATCCGGCCAGATGAACTTGAGCGCCTTGGCCGCGCCGGAGGACGACGGAATGATGTTCTCCGCAGCCGCCCAAGAATCGCGACGATCCTTCATCGGCTGATCCGTCAGCGATTGGGTGTTCGTGTAGGAATGGACGGTCGAGAACAGGCCGTGCTTGATCCCGAAGTTCTCGCGAACCAGCTTGACGACCGGAGCCAGCGCATTGGTCGTGCAGCTCGCCATGCTGATGATCTTGTGCTTGTCCGGATCGAAGTGGTCGAGATTGATCCCCTTCAGCAGCACCGCGTCGCAATCGTCCAGCGTCTTGCTCGGGCCGCTGACGAGCACGCGCTTGGCGCCGCGGTCCAGATGAACCTGGGCGACCGAACGCGTGACGGCACGGCCGGTACAATCGATGACCAGATCCACGCCGAGCGCCTGCCAGTCCGGCACCTCGCTTGCGGAGTTGATGTACTGGATGTCCCGGCCGCCGATGACGATGCTGCCTTCGCCGCCGGATACCGCCTCTGGCCACCTTTTATAGTTAGTGTCGACCTCGAACAGCGCTGCCAGCGTGGCCTCGTCCTTGATGTCCGAGATCGATACCGGTACGAACAAATTGTCTTGAAGGGCGACTCTGAGCAGCTGCCTGCCGATGCGTCCGAATCCGAATACCGCTATTTTGCCCATGCTTACCCTCCGTTATGAATAAAGTGATGTTACTTTCTCTTACCTCTACAATTTACACCGAATTGCGGTCGGTTTGAAGAGCCTCGGGAATTAATTCGCGCACTTCGATCGGCTGCAGGTTCGCTTCGATCTGTTCGCGGTGCAGCTCGTACCACGATGGGAGCATCAGCTTGCCGCCCAACGTTTCCGCAGGCTCGTCGTTCGCGAACCCGGGCGGATCCGTGGCGATCTCGAACAGAATGCCGCCGCTCTCGCGGAAATAGATGGCGTTGAAGTATTGGCGGTCGATGACCTCCGTCGGATAGAAGCCGGCTTCGCTGACCTGCTGCTGCCATTGCACGTGCTCTTCGAAGTCCTTGGATCTCCAGGCAATATGGTGGATCGTGCCTGCGCCAGGCGTCCCCCACGGAATGTCGGACGTCGGTACGTCGACGATGTTGCCGATGTCGCCAAATGCCTGGAAGCGCGTATAGCCATCCTCTTCGCCGATGCGGGTCATGCCGAGCACATGCTCGAGGACCGCGCCGGTCTGCTTGACGTTTGCGCTGAACAGGATCGCGCCGCCGAAACCCTTGATCGCCTTGTCGGCCGTAATGCCGCCGAACGACCATTCGCTGTTGGCGCCGCCTTCCCGTTCGACGAGTTCCAGGCGCAAACCTTCGTTGTCCTCGAACTGTACGAAGCTTTCCCCGAAGCGCGACGTCTTCTCGAACGAGATGCCGAAGCTTGCGAGACGTTGCTCCCAGAAAGCCAGGGCGCCGACCGGCACGACATAAGTCGTCACGCCGACCTGGCCGCCGCCAACCTTGCCCTTGCGGGAGCCGGGATGCGGGAAGAAGGTAATGATCGTGCCGGGGCTGCCGTCCTTGTCGCCGAAGTAGAGGTGGTACACTTCCGGTGCGTCGAAGTTGATCGTCTTCTTGACGAGCCGGAGGCCCAGGACGCCGGCATAGAAGTCGACGTTTTCCTGCGGATTTCTGGCGAATGCGGTAATATGGTGGATACCTGCGGTTTGGATGGTAGTCATGATTGAATCACTCCTCGTTTATGTTAGGAAATGCTCGTTTGGTTTAGTCGATTAGAATAAGTTGAACACGTTGTCGAGCGAGTATTCGCCTGCGCCAGTCAGCGCGACGCCGATCGCGATGGCGAGCATGACGAGCGGATATTCGTAGCCATTGGCGGTCGACCATAGTCCGTTGGGTGCGTGGACTTTGATTGCGCCGATCATGGCGAGCGCGATCAGGACCGCGGCGACCGGCGTCAGCAGGCCGACCGTGAACAACGCGCCGCCGAGGAACTCCATGAGACCCGCGATGACGGCCATCGCGACGCCCGGCTTGATGCCGACCGATTCCATCCAGCCGCCCGTTCCCTTCGGGCCGTAGCCGCCGAACATCCCGAACAGCTTCTGAGCCCCATGCCCTACGAACAACAAACCTACAACGATTCGAATGATCAGCAATCCCGTATCCATCATGATAATTCTCTCCCTCAAAATGTTTATTTTAATTTTCTTTAATTAAAGATATTAGACCGGCGAAAACTTGATATTCTAAATCGGTTCGCGCCATCCCTTGCCTTGCTGCTGCTGCATCAGCCTCGTCTTCATCGCCAGCTTCATCTCCGTCGTGCCGGTCATTCGTCATTCCTCATTTCGCCGTTTGTTTGGTTTAGATTGGTTCGATTATTTTGGTTCGTTTTGCTTTTGTTTGTTTGCTGCGTTTATGTCTTGAATTAAAGATAATTGATTTCGAGCATTTTGTCAACACCCCTTTTAATGATTTTGGGGAGGCTCTATTTTCGCGTAGGCTTGGCTTGTTTCTAGTTGGGAGTTCTAGCGCGTGGCGACGTCCTCGAGGCTTGGTTTGTTTCTAATTGGGACTTCCGGCGACTTGGCGACGTCCTCGAGGGTTTGCTTGTTTCTAGTTGGGACTTCCATCGATGTGGCGACGTCCTCGAGGGTTTGCTTGTTTCTAATTGGGACTTCCGGCGACGTGGCGGCATCATGGAGGGCAGGTTTGTTTCTAATTGGGACTACCATCGATGTGGCGACGTCCTCGAGGGTTTGCTTGTTTCTAATTGGGACTTCCGGCGACGTGGCGGCATCATGGTAGGCAGGTTTGTTTCTCATCGGGACTTCCGGCGATGTGGCGACGTCCTCGAGGGTTTGCTTGTTTCTAATTGGGACTTCCATCGATGTGGCGACGTCCTCGAGGGTTTGCTTGTTTCTAGTTGGGACTTCCGGCGATGTGGCTATATCCGAGAGGGCAGTTTTTTTCTAGTTGGGACTTCCTACGACGTGGCGGCCTCCTCTAGTCTGGTTTGTTTCTAATTGGGACTTCCGGCGACGTGGCGGCGTCCTGCAGGGTTGGTTGCTCTATATGAGACCAACTGCGCCGTCCAGACTCGCTTCCCTGCGTTTTTGTTTCGCACAAAAAACCGCCAGGACCATCCATTCGGATGGCGCAGGCGGCTAATTGCTTAAACGCCTAGCTCAGGCGTGATGATGCTTGGGCACGAGCGTGCACAACCGGTTGGAAAACCGGCTGCCCCATACGGCGACCGCGATCAGAACGATGACGGCGGAAGCCGACAGCGCCAGCGGCGTTAGCGAGTGCGAGAACAGCGCGAGTACGGCCAGCGCGGCGAGTCCCGTCGCATGCGGTACGGCGAACATGCGGGACACGATCCATATAAAGATCGCGTTGCTTAGCAAATAGAGGGCCGGGGAACCCAATATAACCAAGGCGACGCCCGACTCCAGATGCCCTGTCGGGTGCGCAAGCAGAAATTCGTCCGCGACGGCCGACAGCACGATACCTCCTGCCAACAGCAGGTGCGTATACGTATAGGCCGCTCTGGCCAGCTGTCCCGGGACGCTCGCGTTCACGATATAGTGATGGCCGATGCGCGAGGTCGTCTCGAAGTAAATCCACCACATAGACACCGTGCCCAAGAACGAGACGAGGAATGCCAGCACCGTCTCCGCGTTTCTCTCCAGGCCCGCAAAGGTGGCGCCCATGACGATAATGGACTCTCCGAGCGCGATAATAATGAACAGCCCTGCACGCTCCGCCATATGGGCGCCTTCGACCGCCCAGTCCGCGGCCGTGGAGCGGCCGATCCTCGGCACCCAGAAGCCAAGGGAAGGGGCGACATAATCGATCAGCAGCGCGACGCCCCAGAGCGCGAGCCGGATCTCGTCCTCCTGCGTCCCGCCCGCGACCCAAAAGACGCCCGACAAAATGAGCCAGCACAGGATGCGCACCAGATTGATCTGATTGACCGGCGCGCCGTGCCCGAGCGCCCATACGGTGAAGGCGGTGCGCCCGATCTGGAACGCGGCATATGAGATGCCGAAGTACAGGCCGGCATGCTCGAACGCCTCGGGTATCGAGGTGGACATGATCAAGCCGACCAGCATAAGCGCGAACAGCATAATGCGCACCGGGAGTGCGTCGGGACTCAGCCAGTTGATGACCCAGGTCGTGTAGTTCCACGCCCACCAGACGGCCATCGTCAGCATAGCCGTATGCAGCGCGCCCATCCACGTGAAGTTCTCGAGCAGCGAATGGGACAGCTGCGTGACGGCGAATACGAAAATCAAATCGAAAAACAGTTCGATAAATGAAACCTTGCCCGAATCGCTAAGGCCTCTGCTGCGAAAAAGCTCGGGTCTGTGATGCGCTTGCGCCATGCCGGCGATCCTCCTCCTGTTCGCTCTCTAATGATTTAAAGCTGAGTATAGCAGAGAACGCCGGCTCTTTGGCTAAAGTTTCGCCTGCGGCCGCGCCGTCCTCCTCATCGGAATCGCGAATGCCGCGAGCAGACTGCCGAATAAAAGCAGAATTCCCGCTGTCTGCAGGCCGTCCGGCCGGAAGCCGTTTACCAAGACATCGAGTAGGATAGCGACGGCCGGATCGACGAAAACGAATACCGCGACGGTCGGCGACGGGAGGCGGCGGATGCTGCCGAAGAAGAGCAGGTACACGACGCCGGTATGGACGATGCCGGTCGCGACGGCGTAAATCCACTCGCTGCGGACGAGGCCGGCGTAAGCATTGAAATGCACGAACGGCAGCAGGAGCGCCATGCCAATCGCCATCTGGATAAAAGTTGTCGCGTACACGCTCGTCTGCCGAACGCTTCTCCCCAGCAGCATCGTCGCCGCGTAGAAGATGGCCGCCAGTACGCCGCAGAGCATGCCTTTCCAGCTAGGCGCAGTGCCCTCGAAACCCGCTCCCATGATGAGCATCGTCCCTGCGAAGCAGCCAGCCAGCGCGAAAACCGCCGTCCTGCCGAGCTTGTCCCGGAAAATCAGGCCGCCCGCGATCAGCGCGAGAATCGGGGCGAGATGATAGAGCGAGATCGCGATCGTCACGGATATGAGCCGGAACGCGGTGAACAGGAACACCCAATTGAGCAGGTTGGAGACGCCGCACGCGATGACGATCAGCGTCTCGCGGGCATCCCATCGCTCCCGCCTGAAGCTGCCGGTGAGCAGCCAGGCCGCCAGCAGAATGGCGAAGGCGCAAACGCAGCGGACAAATACCAATTCCACGGCCGGCAGGCCCGTTCGCGAAGAAAAGAAGCCGACCGAGCCGAATATGGCCATCGATATGATGAGCTGCGATAAAGCGGACTTGTGCATGATCTGGTTGCTTCTCCCCGGTATCTGATGGACCTAACTCTACTATAGAAGCAAGGCCCGGGACAACGCGGAAATCCGTGCCAGCGGCGCGGTCAAGCCCGACTAAACCGTATGTCGAAATACTTCGGATAAATTCACCGCCAGGCAAGGCATGGCCGACGAGACGATCTCATCCTCCGCCGTCCAGGTCTTGACGAGCCGGTACTCGCCTTCGGTCAGCACGAACTGATCGACCAGCCGGTACTCGGGCTCGACCAGCCAATATTCGGCGACGCCGAACCGCTCGTAGGTCCCTTTCTTAATCGTCTTGTCGTTGCGCGCCGTGCTGTCGGACAAAATCTCGACGACCAGGTCCGGCGCGCCATAAACATAACCGTCCCGGATGATGTCGCTGCGCGTCCGGCTAATATAGAGCAAGTCCGGCTGCAAAATATTGTCCTTGTCGAAGTGGACGTCCAGCGGCGCGAGCAGAATCACCCCATCCTGTGCGCAGGACGCATGGAACGCCAGATGAAGCTGCCCCAATATTTCCTGATGCACGAACTTCGGCGAAGTGAGGAAGTCGTACCGTACGCCGCCGATGATCTCGTAGCGTTCGTCAATGAAATAAGTGCCGTGGGTCTCCTTGACCTTGCCGCTGTCGCCGTTTTTCTTTTCACTCATCTCTAATCCCCCCTAAAATAAATACCCCGCAAAGCGCCGCGATCCATCGCGCGCTCTGCGGGGTGCTTCCCCGATCATTTCCCTCATTATGGTCGAAAAAGGACGAAACTGTCAATCCCTACAATGCGTCCCTGCTGTACGCCCTTGCACCTATCTTCGCCCGCTAGACCAGGGGCCGCGTCGTAAATTTGAACGTCTCTATTTTTTTAGCTCCGACGGTCCTAGCTGCAGCTTCCTCGTAGCGAACGGCGTCGGCTTGCGGCTCTTCCAATAAATTCGTAAGCTCCATCGTATTGAAGGCGCCGCTGAGGGACACCGTTAAATCGGATGCGGTCGGCTCCACATTGTAAACGCGAATGACGGGACCCGACCGATCCTCCGCCCATTTGATTGCCGAAACTAAAGCCGTACCCGTTATTTCTACAAACGAATGCTTTTGCTCAAGGGGCGGCCTATCCTTGTTCGGGTCGGGCCTTGTGAAGGTTCCCGTCAGCTCCGAGTCCTGAACCCATGCCCTGCCCTGCTCCCACCTGGCGTCATTTACAGGACAAGCTTTCGTTCTCAATCCTTGATGGAACAGCTCGGCTTCCGCATATAATCGGGTTGCCGTTTCGCTTGTAAACGGGCGTATCGCCAGGTCGATCCGGTGCTTGCCGATGCATTGCCCTTTCGCTTGAATGTCCGTCTCCAGCGCGACCGACTCGCGGATGTTGATATTCTCGACACACCGCAGCAAGGTTACGGCAATGCTGCGCTCGTCGTCCATCATTTCATATTCGTGCGTGCCTTTTCCGAATAACGCCAGTCCTCCGCGCGATTGCAGAGGCGCCACCCATTTCCAGAAAGGCTGCGCGTTGCAATCCCGGCCGAATTCTTTGCCTTCATCCCAAGCCCGCCGTACGACATCGAATTGTCCTCCCGCCCACACCTCGGCCACCTTTTCAGGCAGCGTGCAGATGTAACGGATGCGGTGATCCTTCGCCCGGTTGTCCATGTCGACTTGAATATTCAGTTGAGACGACGACTTGTCCAGGCGCAGGGTAACTTGAAATGTACATGGAACAAGCTCAGCTTGACGCGCCGTGTAATCTTCAGTCAAAGCAACGGGGAGCTCCCAGACAAAGCGGTATGTGCATTCCTCGTACAGGTCATTGGATAGGACGTCCACCACCTGAATATCGCCTTCCCACAGCTTCTTCGCCTCGCCGCTTACCGATGTGTACACGTACAAATCGCCGCGATCCCCCGAATCCTCGAATTGCCCTAAATTAGGCGTCGTTAGCCCCGTTTCTTTATCGGTTATCGTAAACGAGCCATTGGGCTGCACTTCTACTTTAAGCTTATCGTTTTCCAATTGAGGCCATCCGGTCGAGGCGCTCTCAGCGCGATTGATATCCTCGACGACATGACCGTCCGTATGGGCACGAATCCGGTAGGTTCGATAACCCATCGGCGGGACGACCGCTTGCAGCTCGATATCATACCTGCGAACCGATAATACGCCCGGCAGATTGATCGGACTTATGACATGAAGCCGGCTCGGCTTGGTTTCCGCGATTCGATAAGAAATAGAGCGTCCCGATTCATCTTCAATGCAAAATCTGTCGACATGATCCTCTTCCAAAAAGTAAACGACGGTCTTTAACGTTACGCTGCTTTCTACTTGCGAGGTATTGGCTGCCAATAGCTTCTGATCGCCCTTGTCGTAGCCTTCCGCACTGACTTGTTTCGCGATTGTTGTAAGCTTTTTATCGATAATGGCATTGGCAATTTCTTTGACGGAAACAAAGCGATCCATCATATGATCGTGCACCGCATCCTGGCTGCAGCCGCAAATGCTGTCGTGCGGATGGTTTTCCATATAAAGCTTCCAAAGGTAACGGAAATAATCGGAATCGTAATCGTCCAAACCCTTTAACGCACACCAGACAGAGAGCGGCTCCGCCCACTTTTCAATTAAATCGTGGCATTCTACATTCGCTTGCTTAATATAGAGGCGACTGGATAACGTGCCGCCCAATATCGCATAATCGACTCTCTCGCGCAGCTCGCCTTGAATAACGGGAACAGGAATCGTAGAATGGTCGGCTAAATACCGTTGGACGGTTTTAACGTAATTCGGCAAATTGTCATGGATCATATTGCTTTCGTCGCCAAACATCCTGCGTAATTGATCAAGCACATGCGACAAGTTTTCCTGCGCTTCCAGATGGTCGACGCCATTCATCATGAGATAATGCGGCACCGGATTAACCTTTTCCTCGCGATCCTTCATGAGCCGGAAATTGCCGTCCAGCTCGTCCGGGTCTTCCGGCAATCGCTGCGCGTTATTGTACCAATGCGTCATCAGGATCCCCAGCACTTCGCTGCCGTCCGGGGACTTCCATCGCGCGTACGGACTATTATGCTTTTCATAGTCGTAGCCGCGTCCGAATATCGAATTATCGATACCGATTTGATTCAAAATTTGCGGCATTTGACCGATTAAGCCGAAATGATCCGGTAAATAACCGATTTTCATTTCGCCGCCAAGCGCCCTGGACATCCGGATTCCTTCGATCAAGTTGCGCACCGTGGACTCTGCGCTGGTTAGGAACAGGTCGTTTTGTTGGTACCAGGGCCCGATTAAAATGCGCCCTTGCCGGATAAAAGCCTCCAGTCTCGACCTCTGCTCGGGTCTGATCGCGAAATAATCCTCAAGCACGATCGTCTGACCGTCTAAATGAAAATAGCTAAAATGAGGATCGTTATCCAGCAGATCCATCAAATTGTCGATGAGTCGAACGAGCCTGAATCGGAGGTTCTCAAAGGGCATATACCATTCGCGGTCCCAATGCGTATGCGAAATAAAATGAAAGCTGTCTTTATGATCTTCTTGGCCGATCATTAAAAATCCACTCCTACTGAATCGAATGATAGCAAAGCGACCACATGTCTATCCTTTTACGCCGGTCATCGCAAATGCTTGCACGAAATATTTTTGCAGCCATAAATAAACCAGAATGGGCGGCATCATCGTAATCGTCGCCAGCGCAAAAATAGCGGGATAATCCGGGGCCTGACCGGTTTGAAATTGCTTCGTCAACAGCATCGTGACGCCTGCGGCGATCATTTGTTTATCTAAATGATTAATGGCGATCATCGGCCAGAAATAATCGCTCCAAACGGTTACGAAAGTGATAATGGCTCCGGCCACTAAAATAGGCTTGACCATCGGCATGTAGATTAAAAAAATGCGAACAAAAACGCCGGCTCCGTCCATACGGGCCGCCTCCTCATAATCGTAAGGAAGCGAATCCAGCATTTGCTTCATCAGAAAGATGCAATAAAGGGTGATATAACCGAAAAGCCCGCCTACAAGCAGCGCTCCCCAGCTATCGATCATCCCGTGGCCGCCTTGGCCGAGCCAATTGTTGCCGCCCGCCAGCGGCCAACGCGCGAACAACAAATAGGTGGGAATGATCGTTACGGTCGATGGAATCATCATCAGGACGAGCAAAGCGAGAAATACGCCATTTCTACCTCTGAATCGCAGCTTGGAAAAAATGTAGCCGACCATGAGCGCCAGGAAGCCTGTCATAAAAACAAACCAGACCGTACGAAATAAGGTGTTCAGAAAAAGCTTGTATAGAACCGTATCGTTAAACAAGCGGACATACCTTTCCAAATGCCATTCCGTCGGAATCGGTACGATCAAGGTCTCGTAATAATCGCTTGACGAACCCAAGGACGCCAGCAATTGAAACAAAAACGGATAAAACATAATGAGGCTGCCGATTGCCAGGGTTCCGTAGAGCAGAAAGGATTCAACGAGCGAACGACGATGTGCCATTAGCATTCCACCTCTTTAGCCTTTAAGTATTGCTGCGCTGGGAATAGCGGTACTGAAGAATCGAAAACATAAAGGTTACGGCCAATACCATCACCGACGAAGCGCTAGCCATACCGAAGTTAAAGGATTGGAAAGCGTCTTGATAGATTCGGAATAAAATAATCGTCGTCTCCCCGTTCGGTCCGCCGCGGGAAATGAGTTGAATAGGTTCGAATATTTGGAAGCTGCCGATGATTCCCGTAATGATGACGAACATCGTAATCGGACGCAGCGAAGGAATCGTCACATGCCATAGCATTTTCAATTTATTGGCCCCGTCAACGCGAGCCGCTTCATACAAAGTCGTATCGATCCCTTGCAGGCCGGCCAAATAAATAATGACGGTGCCGCCGACGCCCTTCCATACCGTGACGAGAATAATCCAAAAGCTCATCCACAATGCGCTTTTCTGGAAAATGATCGGCTCCATGCCGAATTGAAGCATCATATGCCTCAGCAATCCGTCTACGGGATTGAGGACCGCGACCAGCATTTGCGAAACGACGGCAAAAGAAACCAGAACCGGCAAATACCAGACGGTACGTATAAGCGTGCTTCCAATCACCTTCTGATTTAAGAGCAGCGCGATTAAAAAACCGAACATCATCGAAAAAAACAAACAAATAAAACCAAAAGCCCCCGCCCTGAGCAGAGACGCTACATAATCGCCTTGCGTGAAAAAGATTTCGAAGTTTTTGATGCCGACCCACGCAGGCAGCCCTTCTAGTCCGGTCCACTCCGTGAAAGACAAGTAAATGACGAAAAAGGCGGGAAAGATCGAAAAAATGCCGAAGCCAAGCAGGACAGGAAACAATAAGGAATAGCCCGTGATCTCTTCCTGATAGCGACGGAACACCTTTTGGAAACGCGAGGGCGACAGCGGAGAGGCAAAGCTATCCCCATGAAGCTGACGCTTCATGGGATAGCCTTTCTGACTTTGAAGCTTACTCATTTCAACAAGCCTTCGGCCGTTTTTTGCGCTTCCGCAAGCGAAGCCGCAATGGGCTTATCCGCTATTAAGATGCCCTCTTGCGCTTTATACCACGCTTCCCAGACCTTCGGACCGTTCTTCGTGAAGACCGGAAGCGGCCCAGCCTCTTCATTGGCGACAATCTCTCCGAATACCGCCAGATCGGGAACGGCTTTGATCAATTCCGGATTAGCCGCAGCCAATTTGTTCGACGGCATTCTGCTGGAGATCAGCGCAAATTTCTCTTGATATTGTTCGCTCGCAATAATTCGCAAAAATTCCATGGCTTCTTCTTGATGCTTGGACTGCTTCAATGCGAACCAAAGCGTATTGCCGACGATTACATTCGCCCTCTTGCCGCCTTCATCCGGAACTGGCAGCGGCGCATAGCCGCAATTGCACTTTTCCGTTGCCGCCCAAGTGATATGCCAAGGTCCCGCAACCCCGAACGCCGCTTTGCCGTGATGCACCATGTTGTAAAGCGCGCCTTCGTCGTTCAAAGCGGTCGAACCCGTTGGGGTCGATTTGGAAAGCTCCTTCAGGAATTCCAGTGCCTTAGCATTTTCCGGCGTATCGAACGTAATCGTTGATCCGTCGGAAGCGGTCAGATCTCCGCCGAGCTGTCTCATGAAGGGCACGATCCGGAAGGCGCCGCCCAAGCCGGCCGTTTGAACGACGGAGCCAAAATATTCGCCTTTGCCCGCAGCCGTAATTTTATTTGACATGTCAATCCATTCGCTCCATGTCTTAGGCGGCGTGTTCGGATCCAATCCCGCCTTCGTCATGACGTCCTTGTTGTACATCAAGGAGAAAATGCCCGTCATGCCGGATACCGCGTAGTCTTTTCCATCCAATTTCGCTGCCGCCATCGGACCTTCCGCCAAATCTTTGGCGATGTCGGAAGGCACTTCGGATAAAGCATTAAGTCTCGCGAATTCAGGGATAAAGTCCTCGCCCCACGAGACATCCGGCGGATTGCCGGCCATGACGGAAATCATGAGATTCTGGCGAAGGTCGTCTCCCCAACCTTTATCCACATAATCGATTTTGATGCCGGGGAATTTCTTTTCCATTTCACTCTGAATAAAATCGTAGACGCTTTGGCTATTCGCAATCTCTTCCGGCGTTTTTGTCGTATCGTTAATCGTCGTTAAACTAGGAACTCCCCACACCGTCAGGGTGATCGGCTCTTTATTGGCGTTCGAGCCTGTATTCGCGCTTGAGCTGGCGCTCGCTGCGCCGCTGCTTGCCGGCGTGTTATTCGACGAGCATGCGGTCATTAACGCAGCGATCAACAGGATGGACAAAGAGAAAAATAAAGGCTTTTTGCGATTTTTCATGTTTTTACACCCTTTCGAGTTTAAGTGAGCATTGCGCAATCGTTAAGTAGTCGGCACGCAGTCGAGTAATCGCTTACATTGTTTCTTAAAAAAAAGCTTTTGTATCAGGCAATGCGGTTTGGCATGTTTGGATAACAGCCAAATGGTATCCCCCTGTCTCTAAAAATAATGACATGCAATGACTTCAGAAACAAAAGATATTAACATGTCATTATTTATTCTATTCTATATTTTTTAACATGTCAATATAACCAATCCTTTAATTACTTAAGCTACACATTTAACTGCGAGATTGGAATGGAACTGGACTGGCGAATAATCAATTTGGTAGGCAGCGTCTTTTTAACGATTTGATCTTCAGGTTCAGCGCGCTTCTTCAACATCAATAAGGCGGCTTGTTCGCCGATCGCAAAAAAGGATTGCTCCACGGTCGTTAACGGGACGTCTAGATGCTCACTGAACGAGAGATTGTCAAACCCCGTAACGGACAGCTCGTCAGGGACCGCTATGCCCATTTGCAGGGCTGCCTTGATCAAGTACATCGCGGTCATATCGTTAACAGAAACGATCGCCGTCGGCCTTGGCTCAAGCGCCATCAGCTGTTCCAATATATGATTGGCCGAATCCATCACCAGATCGGGCTGCTCCAGGGGAAGAATCGTAAAATCGATTAAATCGTCGGATACCAGGCTTTGATTCAAGGGAATGCCTCCATCGATCAGCGCTCTGCAATATCCTTTGTACCGCTCCATCACAGAAGCCGATTGCTTGATCGGGCTGCTCACAAACGCGATTCGTTGATGCTTAAGCGAGATTAGATGAGAAACCAAGTCATATACGCCCTGAAAGTTATCCGATACGACGAGCGGCGTATCCAAGCCTTCAATATTACGGTCAATAATGACAAAGGAATAGTTATCGATCATGAGCTTGCTGAACACGTCGATATTTTGCTCGCTCGAACATGGGTATATGATAATGCCATGAACCCCGTCATTGGTTAATCTTTCGATGATTTCTTTTTCCTTCGCGGCATTGTAATTTGAATTATGAAAGGTCACATAAAGCCCTTCGGATTCGCAAATATGCTCCACGCCGCGCAAAATATCGTAGCCGATTTGCTCGTTAAACGGGAGCACGACGGAAATGATCGGCATTGTACCGATCGAAGCTTCCCGTGCCGGCCAATTAACCGCACCATTATTCCAGCTTTCTTTTTCCCGGATAAAGCTGCCTCTCTTTTTGAGCCGATATATAAATCCTTTATGCTCCAATTCTTTGATCGCGCGCGTTACCGTAATTCTGCTTACGTTAAACATTTTCACCATTTCGGCGTCGATAGGGATACGGTCTCCGGGTTTAAGCTCTCCATCATTGAGTTTCTTTAAGAAATAGTCAATGATGACTTGATATTGCGGTACTTCCTTTTCCTTTGACATATATAAACACGGCCTCTTATTTTATGACATGCTATTATAATAACGTTTAGACGGTTGCTTTGGCAATAACTTAAAGGACATCCGGCAATTTCTTGACGGATGCCCTCGAATAGATATTGAGGTTACTCTGTTCTTACGATTTTAATGGCATTGACTTGCGCTTGATCGATCGATGAAGTAAATTGCAGGTTCAATTGACCGTCGCTGACGCTCACTTCTCTCCATACGATATCTTTGCCTTTAAGCGTACCGTTTAACATGACATACGGATCATAGTCCTGTACGTAACTTTTGCCCTCTGCCGTCATGCTGAACTTCCTTTGGGCATCGGCCGTTTTTACGAACTCAGCCATGGAAAGCTCCACGGTATACTTGCCGTTCGGCACGTCGAACCGGTAGCCGAAATTGGCGCCTTGTCTTGCCGTCTGGTATATATTCGCATCGTTTAATATCGTTAAAGCATCTTCGTCGTCGGTCACCGAAATGGCGCTGCCCGTCGAAATGGCGGTGGAAGTGCCGGTATACCCCCATCCGTCCGTCGCATTATAGGCTCTGTCCGACAACCACAAGCGTCCTTTGGAATCCGTAAAGTTCGTGCCCGCACCGGCGTTGACCAGCTTCTCGTAGCCGCCGGAAACGACATTGATATTCCATTCCATCGCAGGTCCGAAATAGCCGACTCCGGCATCCTGAAGGGCGCTTACGGACAATTTATACGTTCCCGGCGTGGCAGGCGCGGTGATATTGAAGTTAAAGACATAGCTGTCGCCCTTGATCACTTGCCAGTTGGGATTTAAAAACACGCGCTGATTGGTCGGACTGAGCGAATACCCGCTAAAAGGAAAATCGCTGAACGTAAACTGGTTGTTGGCCGTACTCGCCAGTCTGTACAAATTCGCCGCCGTCCACATCGCGGACCCGGTATTCAGAACCTCGATCGACACCTTCGCTTTTTCTCCCGCGATCATTGTTGCCGGCACTTTGGCGTATACCTGCGAAGCGTTGGCCGGCGGCACGACCTTGATCGTCCAGCTCATCGCATCCCCGAATTCGGCGCCGCCGTCGGTTTTCATCCTTGCGGATAGCGTATAATCTCCGACGGTCGCCGGCGCCTGCACCTTAAATACGAACGTTTTGGATTGCTCCGCGCCAACGGCGTCCTTGGCATTCATGAGAGCCTTCTGGCTGGTAGCGGACGAACTGCTTCCCCCGTCTCTAAATCCGCTCCACGTCAATTGATTCGCGGACGTCGCCGCCAATACGATATTGCCGGCCGCAGTCCACGTCGTCGTCCCCACGTTTTTCACGCTGACCGACACATTCGCGACCTCTCCCGGAGCGAGATGAATCGGCATTGCGGCATCGATCGGCGCGGCATCCTTCGCCGCGGCATTGCCGGGATAAACCCGGATATCCTTGATCGCCAGATCCCCCGTCCAGGTAACCCCTTCTTTAAGCATGGACGCGGAGAGACTATAAGTGCCTCGCTTGTTCGGCGCGACGAGATTAAACGTAAAGGTTTTGGTCTGTCCGGTCGCGATCGCATCCGCCGCGCTTAAATTCACTCGCTGAGCGCCGACGCCGCTAACCCCGCCACCACTCGCAAAATTCGTCCATACAAAATCGTTGGCCGGCCCCATGGGCGCTCCTAAATTAAACTTCTCAAGGCTGCCGAGCTTAAAATCGGTCGCAGCCGTCCAAGTTTGCGTGCCCACATTTTTATAAGTCACCGTGACAGGAATGGACGCCCCCTCGACGGCCGTATCCGGCGCGCTTATCGATACCAGCTGCGAGGCAATCGCGGGTCTGGCGATTACCTGAACGGTCTTGGTGTATAGCTGGCCCTGGGTGTTGACCAAATCCCTGATACTCTGGGCGGCAAACGTATAGTTCCCCGGTACGGTCGGCGCTTGGACCGCAAATTTATAGGTTTTCATCTTCATCGGTCCGACCGAATCGCTGGCCGAGAGGAAGACCCGCTGATCCGTCGCATTGTTGCTGTATCCGCCGTCGGCGAAATTTTTCCATATGAATTGATTGGGAGAAGGAGAGCTTAACCGGTCAAAGCTGGCTTGCGTCCAGGTGGCCGTGCCCATATTTCTCTGCGTGATCTCTACCGGATACGTCTCGCCGGCGATCATGACGTCGGGCACATCCGTTTTTAGCATAATCGAATTCAGCGACAGGTTTCCTTCGATTTTCTGATGAAGAAGGTAATTAAAGGTGTAGGGATCGACGAACTCATAGTTCCATTCCGGGTGCTCGGCGATTGCCTTCTTCTCCAAGGCCGCATGGAACGTCGGAGAGGAGAACGAGGTATGGATGGCGATGAAGTTGGGCTGCTGACCCGGATTCGTCAACGCTGAAGTCGCCGGGTATAATTGTCCGTTGGCTGCGCCGCTTAAATCGTTGCCATCGACGAAGGTTAATCTCGTCACGCCTAGTTTCGTATTTCTTACGGCCGGCACAGGACCATTAATCGAATTATCCAGCCCCGCAATGCCGTCATTGGAGAACTCCGCATAATTTTGCTCGACGGCATTGCCGATAAATCCGCCGTTGCCATTATGAATGAAGCTCGTATGCGTATAGCCCATCGTTCCGTACCAATATTTGTTCCAATTTTTCCAGATGCCCTGCGTGGCGAAAATGCCCGGATCCGAATAGCCTGCACCGCTTGCGCCGGCAGTCAATGAATCCTTGGGCGTTAACGTGTTCACCGCGTATTCGGCAATATCCGGCATGTCCTCGAGCATATTGGGCACCACGCCCCAGCCAAGGCTCGTGTTCCCGCGGTATTCGTCTTTCCAGAAGGAAGGGAACGTGTAATGCGTCGTGGAGCCGTCATGATCGCCGAGCAAAGCAGTGACGTAGGTTTTGTTGCCAAGCACGGGCGGAGATTCCTCGCGGTAACTCGGATTCATCTTCGATGCGACGGGAGCCCATGTATGAAACGAAGAATTGGAGGTGTCGAAGGTATCCAGAATGGAGGCTAGCGTAGCGTTATATTGCGAAAAGATCTGGACGAGCTTCCACTCTCCATCGACCGGCCCGTGCATCCCGTTGTTTTTATATGTAGCATATTTATCCCACCAGGGCAGAAAACCGTAAACGCTGATCGTTCTCGCATCTCCCCATTTGGACTTCAATGCCTGAAGAATCGCGATCATCGTGTTGTAATCGTTGCCCAAAGTTTGCGTCGGCGCATCGTTAGGCTTTTCGTCCGCCCACGGACTCAGATCGATAACAAACGCCTTGTTCATAACGAGATAGTCCCGGGAGGTCGTATAGTTGGATGCAAAAGTGCCGGGCTGTCTTGCGTAAGCATCTTCGACATAACCGAGCACGCCCGGATTTACTTTGTCGGTATCGATGTACTGTTGTTTGGCCCATACATAGGCGTCCGTTTTGGCGTTGGCCCCCGTGAACATGCCTGCCAGATTCGCCTTGGCGGCAAGTCCGTAAGGCGCCAATTGCGTTTCGAGAGTTCCGCCCTTCATGACGGCCGGTGCATTTTCAACGCCGGCGATCGTCGTAGCTACGTTCGCGGTCGCATCTACTTTAGGGTCCCAATAGACAACCCCGGTTATTTGCGACTTGAATACGTTCATTAAATCGGCAAGCGTCGTCAAGGGAACGACGGTATACTCGCTCAACCACTGTCCTCTTTTGCGAAATTGGTTAAACCAGTAACTGTCGATATTATTAACTTGGCTTTGAGTTGTTTGTCCGAGCACATTGTTATACTTGTTGTACACGTATAACGCCGGCCCTTTTTTATTGACGACGCCCTGGAGGGTGCTCAGAAACAGGGCGAAATCATAATAGTCGGCGTCGTTGACATCGGGATTTGCGGGCATATAATTCGCCAGGTTAAAGGTGTAGATCGTGTTGTCGGCAGGCGCGGCATAAGCCGTCGGCTCATTCCGGAAAGGGAATACGGAAACGATAAGCGAAAAACAAAGGGATAACGCCATCCACGTTATAAATTTCTTGTTGAACAAAATCATCATCTCCCCTAGTAATCTCAAGCTTAAAGTCTAAGAGCAGAACTAGAAAACGCTTACAAAAATCAGTAAAAAAAATGAGCCGCCCCATCTTCCGTTATCAACAGCGCCTCCTTTTCGCGATTATTTAATTACATATCATTATACTATATAAGTTATTATATCATGTCAATATTAAGTGGCCGGGAAAGCGCAGAAAGAAAAAAGCCCGCTCCGGAGTCTGCATCGCGCAGACTCCGGAGCGGGTGATTCGCTTTTACGCACTCTTTTGCTACTTGGCCAGCTCGCCGAACCGCGAGAACACCGCCAGCGCCGGATCGATCGGCACCTCCGCGCGCGCGAGGCCCGCCGGCGTCTCGATCGTCGGCGTCGGACGCGGCAGGCGCCCTGCGAACTGCGGCAGCCACTGCTGCTGCGCGGCCAGCATCTCCGTGACCATGTCGCGGATCTCCTTTAACGTCAGCACCGACGACGTGAGCGGATCGAGCGCGATCGCCTGCACGACCGTCTCCGGATCGCCGGACTTGGCCGCCAGCACGGCCAGCCGCTGCACGTTGATATTGGTCATGTTGAGCGCCGCGCACTGCGGCGGGATCTCGCCGATGACGGTCCGGTGAATGCCCGTACGGTCCGCGAACACCGCGCCTTCGGCGCAGCAGTCGGCCGGCAGATTGGAGATCATGCCGTTATTGCGCAGGTTGCCGCTGAACTTGAACGTCTTGCCCGTCTCGAGCGCCTCGATAATGTAGGCGCAGTACTCCACGCTGCGCGGCGGCAAGTCGTAGGATTCGTCCGCCAGAATGTCCTGGTCCTTGTACTTGTCGGCGACGTACGCGCACCAGGTGTAGTACGCGCCGGATTCTCCGCCGAACGACGGCTCGTCGCAGTACAGGTCGAGCGCCTTCTGGTTTTTGCGGAACCACGGCACGTACTCGGACAAATGCCCCGTCGACTCGGTCATGAAGTAGCCGAAATGGCGGAACACCTCGCCGCGCACCTTCTCGTTGACGTAGAATTCCGGCTGCTCGAACTTGTCACGAAGCGCCGGGTACAGATCCTCGCCCTTGTGGGACAGCTTCGTGAACCAGCCCATGTGATTGATGCCCGCCGAGACATAGTCGATCTCTTCCTTCGGCACGCCGGTATAGCCCGCGATGAGGTCGAGCGTCGTCTGTACCCCATGGCACAGGCCGACATACTGAATGTTGGTCTCGCCGAGCGCCCAGCAGATCATGGCCATCGGATTCACGTAGTTAAGGAGCGTCGCGTTCGGGCACAGCTCCTCCATATCCCGCGCCACGTCCAGGATGACCGGAATGCTGCGCAGCGCGCGGAATACGCCGCCCGGGCCGAGCGTGTCGCCGATGCACTGGTCGACGCCGTACTTCATCGGAATCTTGTAGTCCAGCTCGAAGGCGGAGACGCCGCCTACTTGAAACGACGTGATGACATAACTGGCGCCGGCCAGCGCCTCCCTGCGGTCGGTCGTCACGAGCACGCGCGACTTGAGCCCGTTTTTCTCGATGACCTTGTCGGCGAACGCCTTGACCTGCGAGGTTTTGCCGGTGGAGGGGGCCATCAAAACGAACTCGGTGTCCTCCAGCTCCGGCGTGGCCATGATGTCGAGCATCAGCGTCTTGCAAAAAACGATGCTGCCCGCTCCGATGATCGCGACTCTTCTCATCGTACGATCCCGTCCCTTCGCGCTTTATTGGTACTGCTGCATCAAGCGGATATAATCCCTGGCCAGCTTCAGGTCCTCGAGCGCTTCCTTCGAGTCGCACGGCGCCGGCCGCTCGCCGCGCACCGCGGCGATGAAGTTCATCGCCTGCTTCCGCATGGCGTGCAGGTTCGGCATGACGGGAATCTCGTAGGAAGGCGCGCCGTTGCCGTCCTTCATAATCGTGACCTTGCCGGCTTGCTGGCGGGCCAGCGGCGGCGGCAGGTCGACGCGGACGAAGCCGCGCTCGAAGCAGACGAGCAGGCTCTCGTGCCATTCGATCGACGTGTTGTAGGGCGCCATCTCCAGCGCGACCGTGACGCCGCCGTCGCTCTCGCCCGCCAGCAGCACGCCGCGACGGTCCGCGAACGTGATCTTGTAAGGCTCCCGCAGCAGGAAGCGGATCGCGTTAACCTGATGGATGTAATAGTTGACGAAGGAATCCAGATGGCGGGTCTCTTCGTCCGTGAAGTAATCGGGTCCCGGCTCGACCGCGACATTCGGATAAGGTTCGTCCGAGTTCAGCGGCGCATCCGCGCCTCCGATCCAGTCGCCCGGCGGCATCGTGACGCGGACGTACTGCATTTTGCCGTACTCTCCGCTTGCCTTCCACTGCTCGATGACGGCGCTTGCGTGCTCCATTGCAGGATCGGAGCGCTTGTGGTAGCCGACCATGTGCAGCGTCTTGTATTCGTCCGCGATCCGGACCAGCTCCTCGCCGGCCTCGACGGTGAGCGAGATCGGCTTCTCGGTAAACACCGGGATGCCGGCCTTCAGAATGTCGGGGATGAGGTTGATATGCGTGCGGTACTGCTGCGGCGCGACGATCGCGTCGACCTTCGCATCGCTAAGCAGATCCAGGTGATTGGCATACACTGTCGGGACGCCGTAGCGGTCCGCGACCGTACGCGCGAGCCCCGGGCGTACTTCGGCCAGTGCCACGACCTCGCATTGATCGCGCAATACCGTGTAGTTGGACAGATGCGCCATTTGCCCCATGCCGCCGACACCGACGAATCCGATCTTCAATTTGCTCAATGCGCTCACTCCCTGGGTCCCAAGTTTTCGAATAAATAAAGGCCTTCCGTGCCGGGCGCGACGATGTCGGGGTAGCCGTTGCCGGTGATATCCTGGATCCACATATAGATGCCGTTGCCCGAGCCTTCGCCCGCGGGGCCGTAATCGATGACATACTTCTCGAAGGCGCCGCCGTTGATCTTGAAATAGTACAGGAACAGCGGATCGTCGAAGCCCGGATCGTTGTCGTGCGCCAGGTAGCGCTTGCCGGTGACGAGCTCAAGCTCTCCGTCGAGATCGAGATCGACGAGCATCAGATCGTGATACTGCGAGGCGGTCGTATCGATATCGTGGCGGATCCAGCTGCGGGAGCCGTCCGCCTCCCGGGCTTGCTCGTACCAGTGCAGGCCGTAGTCATGCGCCTGACCGACGATCAGGTCGCACAGGCCGTCGCCGTTCACGTCGTAGCCGATGACCGGCACGCTGGCGGACCCGAGCGAGAACTCGGGATGGAACGTCCACGGTCCCGCGAACGGATCCTCCGGCTGCTCCAGCCAGCCGTTCGACAGCACGATGTCCGTCCGCCCGTTGCCGGTAATGTCAGCGAAGCCCATGCCATGCCCGCTTTTCCCTTCGGAGATGACGGTCTTGCTGAACCTCCCGGTCCCCTTGCCGTTCTCGTCTACGATCAGCTTGTAAAACGCTTGCGGCGACTCCGGCGTATTAGGGAAAATCTCGGGCACGCCGCAGCCGTCGATATCGAAGTAGCGGATCGTCTCGATCGGCGTGCTGGGGTCGATTTCGATCGTCTCCCACTCCGCGTCCGGGTTCCCCGGATTGCGGCGCCACTTGAGCGCGCCTCCCCACCAGGAGCCCGTCACGATGTCGATCCGTCCGTCCCCGTCCACGTCCATCGGGAAGTCGGAAAAGTCATCCCGGTAATGCGCGTAGGTCGCCAGCTCGCAGATCTTGTGTTTTCGGACGAAATCGGGGCCCTCGTACCAGTAGCCGCCGCTCACGATATCGAGCACGCCGTCGCCGTCGACGTCGAAAACGGAGCAGGCTTCGAACGTCTCGTCGCTCAGCTTCCGCTTGTTGAATTGAATGGGCATGCGTATGTCCCTCTCTCCGCCATACTATGGATTCATTATGAAAGCGCTATTGAATGTCTTATCGCTTATAATCTACAATACAGACATATCAAGGGACAATGCGGAGAGTTGCGGGATTTGGCTATTGAAAATTGAGATTGGAGGCATGTGGCCATGCGGCATTCAATCGTCGCCGGGAAGCCCGAGATCCTTAGCGGATCGCTCATTCACGGGAGCAAGGAGTCGCCCTTCTATTTCCCGCTTCACCAGCACGAGCTGAACGGCGAGATTTTCCTGATCACGGAGGGAGAAGGAGAATTTCGCGTGGACGGCAGGTTCTACCGCGCCAAGGCCGGCAGCTTGCTGCTGTACAATCGGGGTGTCTGGCACGAGGAGCGGTCGACCAGCGACAAGTTCGCCGCCGTCTATGTCGCCTACGCGGGGCTGCAGCTGCAAGGCATGCCGGCCGACTGCCTGTCGAGCGGCGCCCAGCCGGCCATGCTGGAGCTCGGCGAGCACTTTTTGCCGGTGAAGAAGCTGTTCGTCGACATGATCGAGGAATGGAGCAGTCCGCTGCCCGAATCCGCCGTCGTCGCGAACGGACTGCTCCATGCGCTGACGGGCCGGCTCGCGCGGCTGCTGCATTATTCGGCGGAGGACCACGTAAAAAAGCGCCCGCATAAGGAGACCGTGCATCTCGCGAGGCGCTATATGGAGGAGAATTATCCGTTCGACGTGACGCTGGAGACGCTCGCCAGCCTGACTTATACGAACCCGTACCATTTTATCCACGTATTCAAGGCGGAGACGGGCATGAGCCCGATCCAGTACTTGATCCGGTACCGCATCGAGGTGGCCAAGCAGTACCTGGAGTCGACGCGGCTGCCGATGGCGGAGATCGCCGAGAAGGTCGGGTACAAGAGCGATACGTACTTTCAGAATTTGTTCAAAAAGACGACCGGGATGTCGCCGGGGCAGTATCGGGCTGCGAGTCGCGCATGAAGGAGCAGGGTTCTTTTGCCCGCCAGCGCTGCTCTTCCGCCAACTAACGTCGCTCTTCCACCCGCCAGCACCGCTCTTCCACCAACTAACGTCGCTCTTCCGCCCGCCAGCGTCGCTCTTCCGCCAACTAACGTCGCTCTTCCGCCCGCCAGCGCTGCTCTTCCGCCAACTAACGTCGCTCTTCCGCCCGCTAACGTCGCTCTTCCGCCAACTAACGTCGCTCTTCCGCCCGCCAGCGCTGCTCTTCCGCCAACTAACGTCGCTCTTCCGCCCGCCAGCGCTGCTCTTTCGCCAACTAACGTCGCTCTTCCGCCCGCCAGCGCTGCTCTTCCGCCAACTAACGTCGCTCTTCCGCCGCAATGCCTGCAAATATACATCTTTTTTTGCCGATATCGCCTCCATCGGACCAAAAAATGCGAAAATGCAGGTATTTTCCTTCATCAGCCGGATTTTCGGCTTGTGCTGCGAATTTACCTGCACATATGCAGGTATTTCATCACGTGGCGCCATTCGGCAGGAAATACATGTATATATGCAGGTTTTTGGGGCCCGCAAGCCGCCGAAAAGCTCCGGCATGTCGAATTCACGCCTACCTGCCTACGAATTGCCGCCAATGTTGGGAGCTAGACACCAACCGCCCGCTTCTTGCTGCCGATCGTCCTCGCCTCGCGCAGGACCCGGCGCAGCGCCGACGCGCCGGCAGCTAGCGAGACCAGGAAGCAGGCGCCTGCCGCGACCGGCAGCGGCGACCATGCCAGAAGGGCGCTGCCGTCTATCGTCTGCCAGCCGATCGCGGCAAGGCCGAGCAGATACGAGATGCCGGCGATATGGACGATAGCGCGCCGAGCCCGCCCGTTCGCGGTGGTACGCTCTACGAGCCAGGCGACCAGCGGCACGGCCTGCAGCGCATGGAAGCCGAGCCCGTGCAGCCAGATGATGTTGCCGTCCGCGCCGGTGAACCGGCTCTGGCTGACAGAGATCCAGATGCCCGCCGCGAACGAGACGGTGACAGCGATCATGGCGTAGCGGATGCCGATTGCCATTTCCGGACGCAGCCTGTAAGCTCTTGCACGGAAAAACTGAACGCCGACATACAGATAAAACACGATTAGCAGCATCGCGACGAACCCGAAAATATTGCCTACCGCTTGGTCAAACGCCGAGCCGTTCTCGACGAATCTCGGATTGACGCCACAGAAGTTTTGAATCGTCTCCGCGCCATAAGCGTATAGCGCGAGACCGATATACCCCCTTCGGAACCAAAGCCGGCTTCGTTCGCCCAGCGCCGACAAAGGCATGATCGCCGCGGTCGACAACAGAAAAATGCCCAGCGCCGCGTTGAACGAGAACGCCTTGGAGATGTCACCTCCCGGCGCGACCTCCCCTCCATTAATCAGCGTCCATATCCCGCACAGCGCCGCCAGCATAAATCCGAGGAGGCCGGTCAGCACCAGCCCCATTTCTCCTTCGAACAATCGTCTGCCTTGCTTCGCTCCATGATCGATGTCGTCCAGCACCTGCATCTCCGCCGCATCCCTTCCCGTGAGTTGGTACCCTCACTTTACTGGAAAGGACTGGCATGCCGGAACGGCCTTAAGATGAGTTCGCGGCCGGACCTGAAGAGGTTCCGCCGCTCCGCCGGAGGTCGTGCACGCGCGCCGCCGCGCGTTTATTTCTGCTCGAGGAAAGCCTGATCGTGCAGCTCTACGCCGTAAGACAAGTCCTCCAGATAATCGAGCTGCGCGGCTTCGTACGCCGCATCCCGGTTCACGATCCGGTTGTTCCGGATGGAGAGAGGGTGAAAGGATACCGTGACTTTCCCTTTATCCAATGTAAGATTGAGCAGCCCCGTGTCCGCCTTCTTTCCCTTGACGTAGTCGGGAAAAAGGAAGTTGCCGATGGAGTACGCGATCGGTTTGCCCTTATGGAACTCGAAGCCCTGCAGCACATGCGGATGGCTGCCGATAACCGCGCTGGCTCCCGCGTCCAGCATGTCCGCCCCCAGCTCGCGCTGCCAGGGCTGCGGCGAAGTCGTATTTTCCACGCCCCAATGGATAAAAACGAGGACATAGTCCGCATCCTTGCTCGCGGCGCGAATGGCCGCCAGAATCTTGTCCGGCTCATAAGCGCTGGCTACGCCCGGCTTCTTGTCGGTCGCCTTCCAGGCGGTCGTCGGCATGAAGCGCGTCACCGCGCCTATTTTAACCGTAGCGCCGTTCAACTGAACGGTCTCGAAGCGAAACGCCTCCTCCTCGTTCAGGCCCGCGCCGACATGACGCAAGCCCGCCTTCTCGACGTTTTTAAGCGTATCTCTTAAGCCTTTCTCCTTATAATCGAGCACGTGGTTGTTGCCGAGCGACACCATATCGAAGCCCGCGTGCTTGATCCCGTCCAGCGAGCCCGCCTCCGATTTGAAATTAAAGCGCTGGTTCAGGTCTTTAACCGACGCCTCCGTGACCGACGTCTCCAGATTAAGCACGGCATAATCCGCCTTGCTCACCTCGTCCTTAATCCGGGTGAACGGATAATCGGCGCCGTGCCGGCGGATCGCTTCTTTGACGCTGCCGTCCATCATCGTATCGCCCGCGAAAATCAAGTTAATCGGCTTCTTCTGCTTGACGGAAACCGGAATCGGTGTCGCCTCGCCCGCCGGCGCGCCGGTCTGGGAGAGGGCCTGAGAAATTGGTGTGCCGGCATGCGAAGCAGGCGGCTGTGTATGGGCAGCGCCGACGTGCTGCGCAGCGGAGCCGCCTAGCGGCTGCGCGCCGCATCCGCTCAGCGCCGCGGCGACGGCCAACAGGCCCAATGGTTTGCGCCAACGTTTCAAAGTCGATCACCTCGTCATCTTTTTCTATCAATGTATCAACCGAATATTTCAAAAATGCAGAAAGGTTGTATCCATCCGGTAACGAACCGGTAAACAAAAAAGCATGCGCGAACGCTCGGAAAGCGTTCGTGCATGCTTGGTGTTTGAAAAACGGATGCTTCATTAGGATGAAATGGCGAAATGGCGACTAAAGCTCCACAGTCATGCCGCCGTCTGCGACCAGCGTGGCGCCCGTCATGAACGAATTGTCGGGACTGGCCGCGAACATGACGACGGAGGCGATCTCCTCCGGCTGCCCGACGCGGCCGATCGGCTGCGACTCGTCCCATTGCTTCATAATCTCGTCCCGCGGCGTATCGAGATTTTTGACGCTGCTCTCGAGCATCGGCGTCCGCACCGCGCCCGGCAGCACCGTATTGGCGCGGATGTTCTGCTTCGCGAAGTCGAGCGCGATCGCCCGCGTGAGCCCGGCGATGCCCGCCTTCGACGCCGCGTAGGCCGAGTAGCCGTCCAGCGTCGCGAGCGCGTGCACCGAGCTGACGTTCACGATCACGCCGCCGCCCTGCTCCAGCATGACCGGAACGACGCCACGGCAGAACAGGAAGACGGAGGTGAGATTGTTCGTAATGACGCCGTTCCACTGATCCAGGCTCATGTCGGTCAGCCGGACCTGCGGGCATACCGCCGCGTTGTTGACCATGACGTCGATCCGCCCGAACGCCGCGCGCGCGTCCTGAATGACCCGCGTCACGTCCGCTTCGGACGAGACGTCGGCGGCCATCGCGACCGCGCGTCCGCCCGCCGCCGCGATCTCGTCGACGACGTCCTGCACCTTCGACAGCGTGCGGCCGACAGCGACGACCGATGCGCCGGCGTCCGCGAACCGCATGGCGACCGCGCGTCCGATGCCGCCTCCGCCGCCCGTTACGATCACCACTTTATTTTCCCAGCTCATCACCGCACCTCGCCGTTCATCGGATTTGCTCGGACACGAACGCATTGCGCAGCGTGCCGATCCCTTCGACCGTCGCCTCGACGACGTCTCCAGGCTTCAGCCACACCTGCGGCTTCTTCCCCATGCCGACGCCCGGCGGCGTCCCCGTGCTGATTATGTCTCCCGGCCGGAGCGTCATCGTATTGGACAGGAACGAGACCAGGTACGGGACGTCGAAAATCAGTTCCTTCGTATTCGAATCCTGCATCGTCTCTCCGTTCAGCTTGAGCGAGATGCCGAGCTTGCCCGGATCCGCGATCTCGTCGGCGGTCACGATCCACGGTCCGGTCGGCGCGAAGCCGTCGATCGCTTTGCCGCGCGTCCATTGGGGCTCGTTCAGCTGAATGTCCCGCGCGCTCACGTCGTTCAGCACCGTATAGCCGAACACATAATCCATGGCCGATTCAAGCGGCACGCGCTTCGCCGTCTTGCCGATGACGACAGCCAGCTCCACCTCGTAGTCGCACTGCGTCACTTCGGCCGGGATGGCCACTTCGTCCTCGTGCCCGGTCAGGCAATTGTTGTATTTGGGAAACAGGACCGGAACCTTGGGCACCTGCATGTTGGACTCGATCACGTGGTCGTGATAGTTCAGCCCGATGCAGACGATTTTCTCCGGATCGGTGAGCGGCGACAGCAGCTTCACGTCCGAAAGGCGGTAAACCGCTCCTTGCTCCAACGCCTGGGCGTCTCCCGCCTCGATGACGTCCCGCATCGTCCCCGCCGCGTTCAAGGCGACGATCTCGTCTTCTCCTCTAAGTGCGCCTACCTGAAGCTTACGCGCTTCATCCT
The DNA here is from genome assembly GCF_042649185.1 of Cohnella sp. GCM10012308. Classification (NCBI taxonomy): domain Bacteria; kingdom Bacillati; phylum Bacillota; class Bacilli; order Caryophanales; family Paenibacillaceae; genus Cohnella; species Cohnella sp. GCM10012308. The sequence goes on along the minus strand of NZ_JBHRYU010000036.1, from coordinate 4,995 downwards.
GTCTATCGTAAAATTGCACGAGCTTCATCCAAGCTGCGCCTCCTATTCAATCGTTAAAAAGATTTTCGCGATTTTGCCCGGTCCGCCGATCAGCTTCTCGAAGGCGGCGCCGCCTTCGCCAAGCGAAGTCGTCTCCGTCCATGGCAGCAAATTGATCCGCCCCTGCCCGATCCAGCGCAGCGCCGTCTCGAAGTCGTCGCGCGAGTAGGCGAACGCGCCCTTCGTGCCGATCTCGGCACGAATCATATCGTTGACCGGCAGCCGGCTGTCCGCCTCGTGCAGCCCGGTGAAGACAACCGTCCCTCCCGGCCGCGCGGCCGCCGCGCTCCGCTGCCGCGTCGCCTCCGCGCCGACGGCGTCGATCACCGCGTCGAACCCTTCGCCGATGCCGCCCGGCAGTTCGTCCAGGCTCGACACCGCGATGCCGCCCAGCTCCCGCGCGATCTCGAGCCGCGACGCGTTCAGGTCGACGACGACCGCATCGCGGATGCCGTACGCTGCCGCCGCCTGGAGCGCGAACAGTCCGATCGGACCCGCGCCGTAGATGAGCAGCCGGTCCGTCGGCGCGAGCGCGAGCAGGCGGCAGACGTGAATCGCGCAGGCGTACGGCTCGGCCAGCGCGCCCTCCGCGAATGAGACATGGTCGTCCAGCCGGTACGCGTTCCGCGCAGGCACCGCTACGAATTCCGCGAACGCGCCCGGCCGGTGCGCGCCGAGCAGCTTGCGGGCGCCGCACAGCTGCGACGCCCCGTTCAGGCAATACCGGCAGTCGCCGCAGGTGACCAGCGGATTCGCCGTCACCCTATCCCCGACTTGGAAGCGAGCCGCCTGCTCGCCTACCTGCTCGATCGTGCCCGAGAACTCGTGCCCCATGATCAGCGGCGGCTTGCGCAGCGAATTGTGCCCGAGATAGCCGCCCAGCTCGGAGCCGCAGATGCCCGCATGCGACACGCGCACGAGCACCTCGTCCGGCTGCAGCGCGGGCAGCGGAATGTCCCTGATGTTCATCGTGCGCGGTCCTTCATATACTAACGCTTTCATACCCGTTTCCTCCTCACGATTCGACCGGCTCCCGCTTCTCCCAGCCCTGCTTGAACAACGGCAGCCAGTGACCCGGGGCGTACGGATATTTGGCGGCTTCCTCCAGGTTGAACTCGACGCCGAGACCCGGCCGCTCCGGCGGCTGAAGATAGCCGTCCACGACCTTGAACGGCGGGGTGAAAATGTCCTGCGCCCACGAGTGGTTGAAGTCGTCGAAAATCTCGTGAATGAAGAAGTTCGGCGTCGCCATGTTGAGGTGGGAGCAGACGATCGAGCAGATCGGGCCCTGTGCGCTGTGCGGCGCGGTGACGCCGTTGTGCGCGTGGACCATCCCGGCAATCTGCTTGGAGGCGGTAAGGCCGAGGAATTGGGGCTCTAGCTGGATGATATGGACCGCGTCGTGCTTCAGCAGTTCGGCGAACTGCTCGCGGTTGTAATAGTCCTCGCCGCATGCGATCGGCACCGGACTGCGCCTCGCCACTTCGACGACCGACGAGATCCGTGACGGCGGCACCGGCGCTTCGAACCAGGTCGGGCTGTGGGGCGCCATGGCTTCCGCGAACTGCAAGGCGGTATGCACGCTGAACCGGTTATGCCCCTCGATGAGGATATCGACGTCCGGTCCGACGGCCTGGCGGACGGCGGCGATGTTGCGGACAGCGTTTGCAAAATCGGCCCTCTCGACGGTGCGCCAGGCCGCGCCGAACGGATCGAACTTCAGCGCCGTGTAGCCTTTTTCGACGACTTCCTTCGCCTGGTTGTAGAAGCTCTCTTCGTCGTTGCCGCCGCGGTACCAGCCGTTCGCGTAGCAGCGCAGCTTGTCGTGGCACCTGCCGCCGAGCAGCTTGTAGATCGGTTGTCCGGTCGCCTTGCCCATAATGTCCCAGCACGCGGTCTCGATCGCCGCCAGCGCGGAGCCTTGCACCTGCCCGCCGTCCGAATAGACGTCGCGGATCAGCTTGAGCGAGATCGTCTCCACGTCGAAAGGATCCATGCCGAGCACGAGATGCTTCAGCTCGTGGATCGCGGCTTCGACCGTTTTGGCCAGCCCGTTCAGCGTTCCTTCACCCAAGCCCGTCAATCCCTCGTCCGTATCCAGCTGCACGAACAGCCAGTTTTTCCACGGGTTCCCCACGATATAAGTGCGCACGTCCGTAATTTTCATGCCGCTTAACCTCCGTCTGAATAGGATGGTTTAAACGTAGCACGACGGAATTAGACGCTCAAGATGTCACACTTGTATACATCAGCGAACCGGCGCAATGGCGCTTTAGAGCATGGCCCGTCAGAGCATAATCTGCTTTACGAATTCAATGTGCTCCCGAATCAGCCGCTCGCTGAGCGACGGATCGTTGCCGGCCAGCGCGTCCCGGATTTCCCGATGCTCCTCCAGGCTGCCCCACAGCCGGCTTTTGTTTTTGTAAAACGTCGTGCGCACGGCCATCAGAAACTTGTCCTGGATCCGCGACATCGCATCGGCGTATTCTTCGTTGGCCAGCCCGGCGATGATCGCTTCGTGGAACTGCCGGTCCAGCTCGACGTAGCCGACGATGTCCTCGCGCTCCGCCGCCTCCGCCTGCTTGTCCAGATTTTCGTCCAGCCTGCCGAAAAAAGTCCTGTCCATGTTCCCCGTCAACCTGCCGACCGCGAATGTCTCGAGCGACAGCCGCAGCTCGTAGATGTCCATGATCTTGCGCAGCGAGATCTCCTGCACGACGAAGCCCTGGTTCGGCATCAGCTTCACCAGTCCCATCATCTCCAGCCGGTCCAGGGCGGACCGAATCGGCGTCTTGCTCATCTGCAGCGTCTCGCTGAGCCGCCGCTCCGACAGAAACGTCCCTCCGCCCCATTCCCCCTGGACGATCCGCTCTTTAATTTGCCGAAAAGCCTCGTCCCTCAATGTCGTACCGGTCTCGGGCATCGTCTGCGATCTTCCTTTCCGATGGCGAATGTTCTATGATTATCATACTCGGTTCAACGAAGCTCGCGAGAGAGAAGGATTTGAAGAATGGGCCAACCGACTTTGCGCCAACAAGCATACGCCCGCATTCTGGACATGATCGAAACCGGGGAATGCCCGAAGGGCTCGGTCACCTCGGAGGTTCAGCTCGGGCGCCAGCTCGACATGAGCCGCACGCCGGTCCGCGCCGCCCTGCAGCAGCTCGAGCTCGAGGGCTATGTGCGGATCGCCTCCAAGCACGGCGTGCTGATCCTCGATTCCTCGTCGCAGCGCGTGGGCGACCTGCTGGAGCTGATCGCCTCCATGGCGTTATTCGCCGTCAGCGCCGTTTTCCCTGCCGGACAGGAATCGCTGCGGAGCTGGTCGCGCGACAAGTCGGAAGCATACCGCGCCTTGAGCGACGATGATCCGGAGAACTTAGGCGCCTTGGCTGCGTTTGAATATGAGCTGCTGAACGAGCTGATCCAGCGGTGCAACAACGGCGAGATGATCAAAACCTTTCAGACTTCGGCCTCCCGCCTGTTCTGGCATCGCAACGTCTGGCGGTGGCAGGCGCCGCATGCAGGACGGACCCGCGCGCAGGTCGCCAAGCTGATCGAGGCTGCGGGCGAGCGTCCGGAGGCGTTCCGGGAGGCGCTGTTCGACTACCTGCATACGCTCAAGCTGACGTGGCAGTAAGGGGTTGCAAAAAGCCTTTGCGCAGAAGCCTTTGCAGGTTTTTTTGGCAGAATGTCTTCGGTAGGTTTTTTGGGCAGGTTTTTTTGGAAGCATCTTTTGGGGGTTTTTTGGCGGTTTTTTTTTGGTGGTTTTTTTGGCAGAATCTTTTGGCAGGATTTTTATTGCATAAACGTGAGTATTGCGTCTTGAGCGCGGCGCGGACAGCATGTTAAGTTAAGCGCATACAAATATGTCTACTTAAACAAAAATGGAGGTTCGACAAGATGACGGCAGATTCGAAAATAACGGTGTCGCTCGCTAGCGACGCGCAAGCCCAGTTGGGCGAAGGGCCTGTGTGGGACGCGCGCGACGACAGTCTGTATTGGGTGGATATTTTGTCTCACCGCGTGTACAGCCATCGTCCGGAGGAGCCGAATAGCGACCGCGCGATCGAGCTATCGCCTTTTGTCAGCTCGATCGTGCCGCGCCGCTCGGGCGGCTTCGCGCTAACGCTGCAGGACGGCTTCTACGGATACGATCCGGCAACTGCCGAGCTGACGCTGCTCGCCGAGGTCGAAGCGTCTCTCCCCGGCAGCCGGTTCAACGACGGCAAATGCGATCCCGCGGGGCGATATCTGGCCGGTACGATGTCGATGGATGAAGAAAAGGGCCGGGGAACGCTGTACAGCCTGGACGAGGGGCATTCTGTCAAGCCTCTCGTGCCCGACGTCACCATCTCCAACGGACTCGCCTGGTCCGGCGACGGCGCCACGCTGTACTACATCGACACGCCGACGCGATGCGTTTATGCCTTCGACTACGACATGGCGTCGGGGGCCGTGTCCAATCGCCGCGTCGCTGCGGATATTCCCGAGGAAGAGGGCTTCCCCGACGGGATGACCATCGATGCCGAGGGCATGCTGTGGATCGCCCATTGGGGCGGCTGGCAGGTGACCCGCTGGAACCCGGCGACCGGCGAGAAGCTGCTGTCCGTGCCGGTGCCCGCCTCGCAAGTGACCTCCTGCGCGTTCGGCGGCGAGCAGCTGGACAAGCTGTATATCACTACGGCACGCGTCGGCCTCGACGAAGCCGCATTGGCGGCTCAGCCGCACGCGGGCGGACTCTTCTGCGCGGATGTCGGCGTTCGGGGGCTACCGACGGCGCAATATTTCGGCTAAACGGCTGCACTGGGACCGATAGCGGAAATATGTTCACTAGCGTTGCATAAAAGCTGCCTTGGATTGAGGAGTTTCCTCAAAAAGTGCCTTAATGTAAAATTTTACATCCGCATTTCGCTCGACTTTTTAAAAAGAGCAGAGGCATGCTACAGTAGGTTG